>CAIRSR010000032.1 GCA_903881315.1 uncultured Thiotrichales bacterium
ATTACGTTGGCAGAAGAAGATCGGTTAGTGAACCGCCGCCAGTTTCTAAAGCTTAGCGGCGCGGTTCAGTTGGGGGTTTTGGCTGGTGCCGCCGGGGTGGCTGCAGGTTTGCTCATGACCCCCACAGAAGCGTTGGCTCGGACAGGTAGGCGCAATCACAAGGATCACCCGCACCAACACGTCGACCGTCGCAAGAATCACCACGATCATCATTACCCTAACGACCGTCGTCGCGGTCATCATGAGGATCATCGCCACGATCACCATGGTCATCATGGGGATCATCATCACGATCACCATGAGGATCATCACGGTGGACGTGCTCATCGGGTGCGCCACCCGCAAGAACGCGCATTGCACCTCTATAATATTCACACCGGCGAGAGTGTGCATGCCGTTTATTGGGCACAGGGACGCTACGTGCCTAAAGGTCTTAAGTCGTTAAACCACCTGATGCGCGATCACTACACCGGAGAGATGGTGAGGATTGACTGTCGACTTTTCGATCTTCTGTATATCTTGCGTGGCCGGGTCGGATACAGAAAGCCGTTTCATGTTCTGTCGGGTTACCGTTGCCCGGCGACGAATGCCATGCTCCGCGAACAGAGTGACGCAGTAGCCTCTCATAGTCTGCACATGGAGGGGATGGCAGTTGATATACGTGCGCCTGGGTTCCACACCAATTACTTACGTAAGGCGGCGGTGGGACTGCAGCAAGGAGGCGTTGGTTACTACCCCGATTCTGATTTTGTTCACGTAGATACCGGGCCGATACGTTACTGGTAGCATTTGTTTGCGGGGATTTCGGGCATGATCATTGTTACCGGTGGCGCTGGTTTTATCGGGAGTAATCTCGTCAAGGCGCTTAATGCCGCAGGGCGATCTGTCCTGGTGGTGGATAACCTGAAAAATGGAATAAAATTCAGGAACCTGGTTGATTGTTCTATCCTCGATTACATGGACAAGGAAGAATTCCTTGTTAGTATCCAGCATGGGGCTACCTTTGAGGTGCCGGTCGAGGCGATATTCCACCTCGGCGCTTGTTCATCGACCGTAGAATGGGACGGTCGTTACATGATGACCAACAACTATGCCTATTCACGAACGATTCTGAATTACTGTCTCTTGCGGCGCATTCCGTTCATCTATGCCTCCAGTGCCTCGGTCTATGGTCAGGGCACGAGTGGGTTTCGTGAGGATCCCGCCCACGAGGCCCCGCTGAATGTCTACGGGTATTCAAAACTGTTGTTTGATCAATACGTTCGCCGCCATCTTGCCCATGCTCGTAGTCAGGTTGTGGGCTTACGTTATTTCAATGTGTACGGCCCCCGCGAGGCCCATAAGGGCGGAATGGCGAGTGTTGCGTCCCACCTGCGCCGCCAATTGTTGGCGGGTGAGTCGGTGCGCCTTTTTGAAGGGAGTGACGGCTACGCGAACGGGGAACAACGCCGTGACTTCGTGCATGTCGATGATGCCTGTGCGGTGAAGCTGTGGTTTCTGGATCATCCCGATCGCTCTGGGATCTTCAATGTGGGTACGGGGCGTGCCCAGACCTTTAACGACGTAGCAAAGGCCGTGGTTGCCTACTATGGGCGCGGCGAGATTACCTATATTCCTTTCCCGGAAAACCTACGTGGCCGCTACCAGAGCTACACCGAGGCTGATCTTGCGCATCTCCGTGCGGCAGGTTTTGACGCTCCCTTTCGCACCGTAGAAGAGGGGGTTCCTCCCTACATGGAATGGTTGGACAACAACGCACTTGTTTAGGCTGTTACGCCCTGTGTTTCTCTTGTGGTGTTGACCACAAATGAGTCTTTCGCGCTGGTTCTATTCGTTACTCCTCTACCTATTGACGCCATTGGTTATTGCGCGGCTGTGGTTACGCAGTCTGCGTGCGCCTGAATATCGCCGCCGGATTGCCGAGCGCTTTGGTTTTGGCCCCGTGTTGCCTCGCGCGAGCGAGGTGCTGTGGGTTCATGCGGTTTCGTTGGGGGAGGCGCGGGCGGCAATACCCATCGTCCGTGCGTTACGGTTAGGCCGTCCAACTGCTTGCGTTTTGTTGACGACGACGACCCCGACCGGTGCGAGAAGTGTGCAAGACACCTTTGGCGCGGATCCGTTGGTCAGCCACCGTTATGTGCCCTATGACCTGCCAGGCGCACTACGGCGTTTCTTGGACTGCACCCAACCGCAGTTGTTGATCGTCATGGAAACCGAGTTGTGGCCGAATCTCATGCACCTCTGTCGTCGTCGTGGGGTGGCGGTCATCCTCGCCAATGCGCGACTTTCGGAACGCTCGGTTGCCGGATATCGGCGCTTTCCTGCCCTCACGCGCGAGACCTTACACGGTTTCCTTGCCATCGCAGCCCAGACCGGCGCGGACGCAGAGCGCTTCAGACAACTCGGCGCACCTGCCGAGCGATTGCGCGTCATCGGTAACATCAAATTCGACCTGCAATTACCAGCAGGTGTGCGCGAAGAGGCGCTAAGTCTCCGGCGTGAGTTGTTTCCTCATCGTCCGGTGTGGATTGCGGCGAGTACCCACGAGGGCGAAGAAGAGGCGGTGCTCGCCGCCCATGCGGAACTACAGAGAACCCTGCCGGATGCCTTGCTGTTGTTGGTGCCGCGTCATCCCGAGCGTTTCCAGCGGGTTGCTGCCTTGTGTCAGCGGATGGGTTTTGTCCCGGTGACCTGGAGTTCGCACCAGCCAGTGCCGACACACTGCTCGGTCTATCTGGGAGACACCATGGGACGGCTGCCGCTGTTTTATGCCGCCGCCGATGCGGCCTTTGTGGGGGGTAGCCTGGTTACAGTGGGGGGGCATAACCCGTTGGAGCCGGCGGCACTTGGTATTCCGGTTGCCTTTGGGCCGCACTGCTTTAATTTTGCTGAGATTACCAGCCTGTTGCTAGAGGCAAATGCGGCGCAAGCGGTGCGTGGGTCTGCTGATCTCGCGGCTACCATGGTTCGTTGGCTACAAGATGAGCGCCTACGCATCACCCAGGGAGAGCGCGGGCAACGGGTGGTAGCGGACAATCGTGGTGCGCTGACCGCACTCATGGCGATCATCGGGCACGCTATGGGGGTTGGATCGCCAAGGTCTGTGTCATCCTCTTCTCTCCCCACCGAGGGGGAGTGAACCATGCCCTTATTCTTTTCGGTATAGGCCACGCTCTTGGATAATGGTAAGGACGGCGTGGGGGAGCAAAAAACGCGGGCTCTGTCCGGTGGCCAATAAGCGGCGGATGGCGGTTGCAGAAATGTCTAGGGCGGTTACTGGATAGGGTAAGATCACGCCTGCGGGCTGTTCTGCCAGGGCGTCTCGCCCGTGCCCTTGGTGCTCGCGTAGCCAACGAGCGGCCAGTCCTGCTGTGGGTAGTTGTGCGCCTGGGCGGTGGACGACGATGATGTGCGCGAGTGTTAGGATTGTTTCTGGTTCGCGCCAGGTGGGTAGACCAAGAAAGGCGTCTGTGCCGAGCACGAGACACAAGGGCCGACTGCCTACCTCAGCGCGGAGGGTTCGCAGCGTGTCTACGGTGAAGGATGGGCCCGGGCGGCGTAACTCCCTCTCGTCCACCACGAGGCGTGGTGTGTCCGCGACCGCTGCTGCTAGCATACGCAGGCGATCCTCAGGCGAGGCACCCGGGTCAGCGCGGTGGGGTGGTATTCGGGCAGGGACAAAGCGCACCTCGTTTAACTGCAGGCCCTCTTGTACCTCCACGGCGGTGCGTAAATGTCCAAAATGGATTGGGTCAAAAGTCCCACCATAAATGCCAATCGGGGTACCATTCACGCTGTAGTGTCCAGGGGCAGGAGTGGCTTCGTAGAGCGGGGCAGTATGTTAGAGGTCTGCCGGGAAATCCAGAGCAACCGATCGAGTAAGGGGGTGTGATGGGAGTGGAAATGTTCGCCCTGACGGCGGCAACCTCGTGGGCGAGTGGACTTAATGTCTACGCGACGGTTTTTGTGCTGGGCTACCTGCAGCAGACCGGCAGTGTCGCCCTGCCACCCGATCTGATGGTGGTAGCCAATCCGCTGGTCATGTTCGTAGCGGGCGTGATGTATATTGTGGAATTTTTCGCTGACAAGATACCTGGCGTGGATACAGCATGGGACACGTTACACACGGTTGTGCGTATTCCGGCGGGGGCGTTGTTGGCGGCGGGTGCCTTTGGCGATGCGGGCCCGGCGGCTGAGTTCGCGGCCTTTCTCCTCGGCGGAGGTCTTGCGGGGAGTGCGCATATCACCAAGGCTGGGTCGCGGGTTTTGATCAACATGTCACCAGAACCCTTTACCAATTGGGCGGCCTCGGTGACAGAGGACGTGGCCGCTATCGGGGGGCTGTGGACTGCGCTCAATCATCCGCTGTTGTTCATCGGATTGTTGGCGCTCTTTTTGCTCGCCCTGATCTGGTTTTTGCCGCGCCTGTGGCGCTTGTTGCGGCGCGTCTTTCTCACCCTTGGTCGTTGGTTTGGGCTAGTCAAGTCGGCACAATCATCACCAGAGGCGAGTGTACCCAAGAATCCTCCCGAGAAGGGCTAAAAACCTCTCGTGGCGTTTGTCTGACAAAAAAGCTATGCAATACCTGACCTTATCAACGAGTCCCGAGAATGGCTGAAACCCTCTACGACAAACTTTGGAATGCCCATGTAGTCCGTGAGGAGCCGGATGGCACCGCGCTCCTCTATATCGACCGTCATCTGATCCACGAGGTAACCTCGCCCCAGGCCTTTGAGGGGCTGCGTCTGGCGGGACGAAGCCCCTGGCGCAGGGAGACTGGGCTTGCGCTTGCCGATCACAATGTCCCGACGACCGATCGCTCGGCGGGGATTGCTGACGCGGTGTCTAGGCTGCAGGTCGAAACCTTGGCGGAAAACTGCGCACACTTTGGTATCACCGAGTTCCAGATGGGTGACGCTCGTCATGGGATTGTCCATGTGGTCGGCCCAGAACAAGGTGCAGTCCTGCCCGGCATGACCGTGGTCTGTGGCGATTCCCACACCGCGACCCACGGCGCTTGTGGAACGCTTTCTTTTGGCATTGGCACCTCAGAGGTCGAGCATGTGCTGGCCACCCAATGCCTGGCCCAGAAGAAATCGAAGAACATGCGGGTGCAGGTGAATGGTCTCTTGCCGCACGGGGTCACTGCCAAAGACCTCATCCTGGCGGTAATCGGGCGGATTGGCACTGCCGGTGGTACGGGTTACGCCATTGAATTTGCCGGTAGCGCGATCGAGGCCTTGTCCATGGAAGGGCGGATGACGGTTTGCAACATGGCCATTGAGGCGGGTGCGCGGGCGGGTCTGGTCGCGGTTGACGACAAGACCATTGATTATTTTGGTAACGCGGGGCTGCGCCGCCCCTATGTGCCGCAGGGCGAGAGGTGGGAGCGGGCCGTTGTTGCGTGGCGCACCTTGCGCTCTGACCCAGACGCGGTCTTCGATGCGGTGGTAGAGGTTGATGCTTTGAGCCTGAAACCCCAAGTGACTTGGGGAACCTCACCCGAGATGGTTGTGTCCATAGAGGGCCGAGTGCCCGACCCGGCGCAGGAGCCCGACCCAACCAAACGTGCGGGTTGGGAGCGAGCGCTTGCCTACATGGGGCTTGTCGCGAATACGCCCATGAGTGCGATTGCGGTAGACAAGGTGTTTATTGGTTCGTGTACCAACGGACGCATTGAGGATCTGCGTGCTGCGGCGATGGTCGTCAAGGGGCGCAAGCTTGCGGCGAATATCAAGCTGGCCTTGGTCGTTCCAGGTTCGGGGCTCGTCAAGGCTGCGGCTGAGGCCGAGGGCTTGGATGACATCTTCCGTGCCGCTGGTTTTGAGTGGCGCGCCCCGGGGTGCTCAATGTGTCTTGCGATGAATGCCGATCGGCTGGCACCAGGGGAGCGTTGTGCCTCCACCTCCAACCGCAATTTTGAAGGTCGGCAGGGGTTGGGTGGGCGTACCCATCTGGTCAGTCCGGCCATGGCGGCGGCTGCGGCGATTGCTGGCCATTTTGTGGATGTGCGTGGGCTTTTTCTCTGATCGTTGAAACGAGGCAACAATGCAACCCTTTATCACCCTGAATGGCCTGGTGGTGCCGCTGGATCGCGCCAATATCGATACCGATGCCATCATCCCGAAACAATTCTTAAAATCCATCCGACGTACTGGTTTCGGCCCGTACCTGTTTGATGAGTGGCGCTATTTTGATCAGGGTGAACCGGACATGGACTGTACCTTGCGCCCGCGCAACCCGGATTTTGTGCTCAATAAACCGCGTTACCAAGGCGCAGAGATCCTGCTTGCTCGCGCCAATTTTGGTTGTGGTTCGAGCCGTGAGCACGCCCCTTGGGCACTGCTGGATTACGGGATACGTGCGCTCATTGCCCCATCCTTTGCCGATATCTTTTATAATAATTGTTTTAAGAATGGCCTATTACCTATCATCTTGCCAGAAGAGACGATCGATCGTTTGTTCCGTGAAGTCACCAGTGCGGAGGGGGGATATTGCTTGGCGATTGATCTGAATAACAGCACGGTCATGACTCCAGGGGGGGAGACGTTTGGTTTTGCCATCGACCCACACCGTCGCTTTTGTCTATTACACGGCCTCGATGATATCGAACTCACCCTAAAGCATACCGCTGCTATCCGTGATTACGAAAATCGGCGGCGGGTAGAGGCCCCCTGGTTGTTTTGAGAATACAGTATTTCTTTACTCGTAGCCGCTTACTCCCCCTCGTAAGCTCCCCCCGGAAGGGGGGAGTGGGTTGAATGGTTACCTTTACTCCTTTGAAGGAATGGTATGACTTTCAAAATCCTGGTGCTACCTGGTGACGGAATCGGCGTGGAGATCATGGCCGAGGCGACGAAGGTGCTCGATGTATTGCGTCGTGACTTTGGGCTTGACCTAGAGACGATCGAGGGCTATCTGGTTGGTGGGGCGGCCATTGATGCCTTTGGTAATCCCCTCCCAGAGGAAACGCTGCTTGCGGCGCGGGCGGCTGATGCGGTTTTATTAGGCGCAGTGGGTGGCCCCAAATGGGAAGGCCTGGCCTATGAGGTTCGCCCGGAGCGCGGCTTGCTTGGCTTACGTGCCGAATTGGGATTGTTTGCGAACCTGCGCCCTGCGGTTTTGTATCCCCAACTCAGCGATGCCTCTACGCTACGCAAAGAGGTGGTGGCTGGGCTTGACCTCATGATTATCCGTGAGTTGACTGGCGGGCTTTATTTTGGACAGCCGCGTGGCAGACGCACCCTGGCGAATGGTGAGCAGCAGGCCTTTAATACCTTGGTGTATAGCGAATCTGAGATCGAGCGCATTGGTCGCGTCGCCTTCGAGATTGCGCGTAAACGCAAGAAGAAGGTGTGTTCGGTTGATAAGGCCAATGTCCTCGAATGCACCGAGTTGTGGCGCGAGGTAATGATCCGTGTTCACCAGGATTATCCCGATGTAGCTCTTTCTCATATGTATGTAGACAATGCGGCCATGCAATTGGTGCGTTGGCCTTTGCAGTTTGATGTTATGGTCACCGAGAATATGTTCGGTGATATCCTGTCGGATGCGGCGGCGATGCTGACGGGCTCTATTGGAATGCTGCCCTCCGCCTCTCTCGATGCGCATGGCAAAGGCATGTACGAACCCATTCATGGCTCGGCACCGGATATTGCGGGGAAGGGGCTTGCGAATCCAATTGCCACCATTCTGTCGGTTGCGATGATGCTACGCTATACATTGAATATGCCCGCTATGGCAGAGCATGTAGAAAAGTCTGTTGAGTCGGTGCTGGATGCTGATCTGCGCACCCGTGATATCTATACCGAGAATCATCGTCAGGTGAGCACCGGAGAGATGGGGGACGCCATTGTGACTGCGCTACGCAGCCGTAAATAACGCAGCGACGCGAGGGCGCGACGTTGGATGAATACAGCGAACTGCTCTGGTTGCTCTTCGGCGTAGCGCTGTTGGTTTGGTTCTTTTTCGATAGTCTCCAGGCACGGGAGAGGGCAATTACCCTCTCCCGTCAGGCCTGTGATAGTGCTGGTGTCCAATTCTTGGACGAGACCGTTGCCCTCGTTCGTCTTGGTGTCCGGCGCAGTGAAGGGGGGGTTGTGTGGCGGCGCATATACCGCTTCGAGTACCTAGATGATTCTTGTCCGTACGAGCGGCGAGACAGTGGCTTTATTGTCTTGCGTGGCCAGGTGCTAGAGGATCTGCACGTTAAATTGCAAGCCGTTTCATAGTCCGTTGTGCTGGGACGTTGTTCCAACGGCATCAAATCGCATGAAAAAGATGTTGGAGGGTAGTCGATGTCAATCATGAAACCAAACCGAGATGATTTCCAAGAGATTCTGCAGCGTTTGGGGTGTGTCGATAATGACCATAATGGTTGGTTGCTGAATTGGCATCGCGCTCTCCTTTGTTCTGTACCCGCCGATACTCACCAGAATACTGAGCAGCCTCACCTCCGCTGTGAGTTTGGTAAGTGGTATCACTCCGATCCGTCTCCCTATCTGGCGCAGTTTCCCATTTTTAGGCAGATCGGTTTGCTGCACACCAACATGCACTCCATTGCCAACCGCTTGTTACAGCATGGCATGAGCGACCAGCCTGCTTTTCTCTGCGAATATAATTTCTTTCTAAAGGCGCGTGGGGAATTTCTTGATCTCGTGGATGTCCTGGAGACAGAAATCAGTGGTATGTTGCTTCATATCGATGCGATTACGCATATCACAGAACATCGTAAGATGCTGGCGCGTCTGCACCAATGCCAGGAACGGCTTGAGATCCAGCAAGAAAGCAGTGTGCTGTGTCTACTAAAACTCGATTATCCGCATAAGATCTTTGAGGGGCGCGAGCAGCCCGATGAAGAGCAGATCGTTTCGGATATTGCCCATTTCCTTGCCACTCACCTGCGGGCGGGTGACATAATATTCCGTAGTGGTGTGGACGAATTTTTATTAGTGCTATCAAATATCTCGCTGCCGACAGCGAATACCGTCATCGAACGGTTGCGAATTGCATTCGAGAATAATGCGAGCGATCTGACCAAAACCTTTTCACAGGTGGCCACGTCGTTTGGTATCGCCTCCCTAGAGGTTGGCGTTGCGGTGGAAGAATCCGTTTCCCGTGTGCGCCAGGCACTGCACAGCGCCCGTGCGCAGTGCTTCAAACGGATTGCCTGTTGGAAGCCATCCCTGGTTGCGAACGAACCGCCCGGTTGTTGCTCCCTATAACAAAAAAGATGTGATCATGTTGCACCGTACCCAGATTTGGATGTTGTTGTTTACTGTTGCAACGGCAATTGCTTTTGCACTATTTCGGATGATGGTGATCGAAAATGATGACGTGGGTCAGATGTGTCTCGCGGTGACGCCTCCGGTTTGGTGCGGGGTGCGCCTGGTCATTATCAAACTGGTTTATATCTTTGATGGTTTCGGTCTGCTGAGTTTTGGGATGGGTCTGGTATGCCTATTCTCTCCAAACCCTTGGCTAATCCTGGCTACACTCCTTACGGGTACGGGCGGGGTGTTTATCGGTGCCGCGCCGACGCTTGGTTCTAATACCTCGCTTGCGGCACTGGGCGCGGTGTTAGGGTTCATTGCGCTGGCGCGGTGTAAATGTTTTCCTTCGTCCTTTTCGTGTTGACGATACGAAGCAACGCTACGGGTTACGATTCCTTATGAGACACTGACAGGATGAAACGCTAGTTTCTAGCGTGTGCGCGTTGATGAAGCGTATGGGATTGGAGTGCCGTACTGTATATTGCCGATCGCCAATACCCACGGGTGGCGATGATATCGTCGTGCGGCTTTACGGTGTCTATTACGATCGCAGTAAAATCACAAAAGCATGAGCAATAAACCCCTTGAACGCTAACCCGGAAAGACACCCGTAGAGAGATAACGATCGCCGCGATCGCAGGCGATGACCACGATGACTGCGTCTTGTAGCGTTTGCGATAGCTGCAAGGCAGCCGCACAAGCACCACCCGAAGAGACACCAACGAAGATCCCTTCTTGGGCAGCCAGTGCCCGCATGGTCTCTTCTGCCTCTTGTTGGCTCACGTCCATGATCCTATCGACCCGTGATGGGTCGTAGATACGCGGCAGATAGGCAATCGGCCAACGCCGAATACCAGGGATCTGCGAGCCGTCGGTCGGCTGTACGCCGACTATCTGGATGTTGGGATTCTGCTCTTTGAGGTAGCGAGAGGTTCCCATGATGGTTCCCGTCGTCCCCATGCTGCTGACAAAGTGGGTGATAGCGCCGTTGGTGTCGCGCCAGATCTCCGGGCCGGTGCCTTCATAGTGGGCCTGTGGGTTGTCGGGGTTAGAAAACTGATCCAGCAAGCGCCCCTTTCCCTGCGAGGCATGGGTGTGTGCAAGATCGATAGCTGCCTCCATGCCGCCCGCTTGTGGGGTTAGCAGGATCTCTGCCCCGAACGCCCGCATCACAGCACGGCGTTCTACGCTCATGTGTTCTGGCATAACCAGCACCATCCGATAGCCGCGTACGGTGGCGGCCATGGCCAAGGCAATGCCGGTATTGCCACTGGTTGGCTCGATCAGGGTATCGCCTGGTGCTATCTCGCCACGCTCCTCCGCACGACGGATCATGGACAAGGCAGGCCTATCCTTTACCGATCCAGCCGGATTGTTGCCTTCTAGCTTCAGCAAGACCCGGTTTAAGTCCGTGCCCGGCAAGCGGCGCAGTTGCACAAGCGGGGTATTGCCAATGGTTTCTTCGATGGTTGAGAGGTTCATACGCATGAGCTGTAGTCAATGGAACGTCGGTGATATGAAATAGGCGATGCTGATCGGATATACTCCGGCACGTTATCGTACGGCGGCGGTCACTATCGTTGTTCCCGTGCATCTACCAAGAAAAACCGTTTGGGAGACAACGATGCGTAGCGGATTAGCGTTCGGGCTCGTGTCAATGCTGTGGCTTGTTAGTTGTTCTGGAGGCAAACCAACCGAGATAAGCTTCGGTAAGGACATACGCCCCCTGCTAAACGCCTACTGCGCGGAGTGTCATACGCCAGCCCCGACGGGCGTAGGATATGCCCAAACTCAGTTCAGCACAGAAACCTACGAAAGCCTGATGCGGGGCACACAGCTTGGCCCGGTCATCAGACCCGGTGACGCCAAGAATAGCATCATCGTCAGCATCATTGCGGGCAAGGCTGACCCCCGACTCCGAATGCCCCACGCAAGAGGCCCGTTACCAGCCTACGAGATCAACGTCCTGTCCGCTTGGGTAGCGCAGGGTGCCAAAAATAACTAATTCCCCCTCAGAAAACCAGATCATAGCTAACAGAAAATACCCAAGGGTTCCCGTAAGATACACCGCCATTGAAGGTCGGGCCATTCCTATCTACCCAGCGACCGACCTCTGCCTTGATGTCGCTGGTCGCGGTCAGTGCGTAGCGAAGCGACGCGGTCAGCGTTGACCAACCTTCAAAGCCCAGTGGGTCTATGGTGGTGGGGTCAGCAACACTCGGGTCGGCTCTGCCTGGCTTTAGGGTTTCCCAATAACGGTTATAGGTGAGCATCGGTAAATAGCGGCCCATGCGATACCCGATCCCAAGCAGGGAGGAGTACTCCGCTGCCCCCGTCTGTGCGCGATCCATATAAAGATATTCCCCATGCAGCAACCAATTATGCACGGTTGCTGTTGATGATACGGAATAGATCTGCTGCCTTGCCTTCGGTGAATAGAGAAAAGGGGGTGGTGAAACACTGGGGTCTGCGGTTCGGTTCTGAAATTCCGAACGGATATACGCAAGGCGCGTCTCGAAATCACCATGGGTCAATGACAAGGAAGCGCCAAGTATATTTGTCCAGCGAGAATCTGTGCGAATATCCCGACCATTGTAGACCTTCCAATAAGGATTGTCGTTTCTGGTTTCGCTACCAGCAAAGGCCTCGAGCACAGAAGTCCATGCCCCCCACTGACTACGATAGAGAAGGTTGGCACCATTGTAATTCACAATCTCCCATCCATATTGTCCTGGCGGGAGAGATGTCCATGGATAGGAGAAACCAACATCCTGTACCTCTGAATAATAAAAGAGCGGCAGGCGTTTACGTCCGATTTGCAAGGTTAGGTTATCGGTAAGGCCAAGGTTGGCGTACAACCACTCCAAGTCTACCTTACCATTACGAGAGGCGCGAGAAACCAACTGACCGGTTATAGAAACTTCAGGGCTAAAGGTTGCTGTTTCCTGCCAACCAATTTTAGAACCTGGTTTGATAGACCACTCCTTATCCTCATAGATACCCGCTTGTGCATAGTCAACCACATAAATTGGCGAGTGATACTGATTAAAATTCTCTGATTTTCCACCCTTAAAGATATTTCCCGCCGCAAGCGTCAAGAAACCAGAGCCAGAAAATGAAACACCACTGTCGTTCGGTTCTGCGCCGACCGTATGGGTCACCACCAGCAGCGTAGTCAGAACTACGATACGCAATACACCCTTCATGCCCATCTCTCTCATTTTGTGGTTAGTAAAGCGTCAATCCGTTCTGTGGCAGCAATAAAATCTTCTGTCGGAACCGGTCTTGAGAAATAGAATCCTTGCGTGTAACGACAGCCCATATTCCGTAGTAGTACAAATTGATCGGCGGTTTCCACCCCTTCGGCAACAATCTGCATCCCGAGCGTCCGCGCCATTACGATCATCGTTTCAACGAGGGTGCAATCATCTGTCTCGCTGCCCATATCACGAACAAAGGATTTGTCTATCTTGATGGTATCGACCGGAAAACGCTTCAGATAAGAGAGCGACGAATAACCTGTACCAAAGTCATCCAGGTAGACGCGCAATCCCTGCTCGCGCACGGCACGCAACCATTGTTGCGCACAGTGCACATCGGACAAAAAGATCCCCTCGGTTAGTTCTACCACCAGGCGCGAAGGTTCGATACCGTGATGCTGAATCGCTTCAAGCAATACGTCCGGTGGCATACCATCCGGAATCTGGCACCCAGAAATATTGAATGAGAGGTAATAATCCCGGCCCTCTTCCTTCCAGCGCGCCAACTGAGAACATGCGGCCTCAAGACACCAGCGTCCAATATCAACGATAACCCCAGTTTCTTCCGCAAGGGGAATGAACACATCAGGCGGAATAAGTCCTTTGCTAGGATGACGCCAACGGATCAGCGCCTCGGCACCGACCACGCGATTGGTAGTAATATCGACAATAGGTTGCAGAAACAGACAAAACTCGTTTCGCTCCAGGGCCAATTGCATGTCCGTTTCCATAATCCGACGTTGCAGGGCCGCTTCCGCCATACCTTGGTCGAAGAAACTGTAACGGCTACCGCCATGTGAACGGGCGTGATCAAGGGCCAGTTCAGTGTTGCGCAACAAAACTGGCAGGGAGTCTCCATCTGTTGGATATAGGGCGATGCCGATACTCGCACTAAGCTTGATCGGTGTTGCCGCAACATGGTAGTTCTGCGCAAGGATTCGAATTAGGCGGTCACCGACATTTTCTGCCGATTCAGCATGGGTGATCCCCGATAGAATCAGCGCAAACTCATCGCCACCAAAACGCGCAATCGTATCGGTCGATTTTAGATGATTTCGTAGTCGCTCACCCACCATCTTCAAGACTTCATCCCCAACCGGCAGACCCAGTGCCTCATTGATACGCCTAAAGCCATCCAGATCAATGTGCATCATAGCAAAACCATCACCCTGCGCTGTCCCTCGGTGCGTAATCTCCGATTGTAATATTTTCTCGAAACCAGGGCGGTTGGCAGTACCCGTCAGTGGATCGGTTATTGCCCGCATCTCTGATACGTCTTCTGCCTTTTTGCGTTCAGTCACATCACTTGCAAGACCCTGGACACGACCCTCTCCAATCGAATTCACGACGAGATTGAGCCAACGGATAGCACCACTCTCGGTCGTTATGGAAAGATCACTGGCGCAGGTATAATTATTGTCAAGCGCCTGCGCAATCATTTCCAGCGGAGAGATGGGATGCAGCCAGGCAATATCCGCGATATGGCAGGTGGCGGAAGAGGTAGTCTGCGGAAGATCACAAAGATTGACAAACGCAAGATTCGCTGACTCGATCCCGCCTTCACGATCCGCAATAAAGATACCGGTTCCGGCATTATCAAAGATGGAGCGATACTTTCTTTCATCCATTTCTAGGCGCAGGCGCAACTGTCGTTCATCTTGCAATGCAGCTACCAATTGCTCTGACATGTCATTGATGTCGTCCGCCAATCTGCCAACCTCGGTGTGTACATGTCCGCGTGGTAACTGCAACCGATCGCCAGCGGCAGTATCCATATGGTGCAAGTTGTCGGACATGGCCTTAATCGGGTTGACGATCCAATGCAAGACAACAATCACGATGGCGATCACTACCATCACTAACTGCAGTACAAGCAATGTGGCAGAAAAAAGAAAGTCCCGTCGCACAACGAGTTCTATTTCATCGGTATTGGGAAAGAGTTCGATCTGTCCAACCTGTTCGTTCTTGATCCTCCATGAGGCATAAACGGCGCGGGTAAGATGATCCCGGGCCTCCGGTGGGATGGTTGTTGCACCATGCACCTGATGAGCTTCCCCTTCGCTGTGAGCCAACAGCTCCCCGTTGGCCGTAATGGTAACGCTATGAACGATACTGTTCTTGATGAGACCACGCGCTACCTCTGCGGCAAGCGTTTTATCCTTGATGAAGCAGGCAATACTGACGGTGTCTTCTACCGCAGCCAGGAGGTCGCTTAATTCCCTCGTCACCTGCTGCTGGGTGCGCTCGTGGGTCACCTCGGCTGTGTAGATAATGAATACCGAACCAACCGCAAGTGCAATCCCGACCACCACAATAGTGGTCAGAAACAGTATACTTTTGTGCCAATGGGGCGTCGCTGTTTTTTGCATCGCTACTGCATCGGTTCTCGCGGCTGATGAGGGCCTTACTGTTCGAGTTCAAAGACAATCTTTACCCGACCATCCACCTTTGTCCGATCCAGGTAGCCGACGGCACCCGGTGTGCTGCTCACGAATCTGATCAAGTCCTCGGTGCTTTGGGCTTGACGGGGGGGGGTGGTACGTCCTGAAAAGACCAGTCGCGCCCAATAGGCGTTGATAGTGGCCAGATCTTTATTGACGAGCAGGTGGTAAAAACCTTCTTTTTCTGGCTCGCTCGCTGGCAGATCAACCGGCTGCGCAGCAACACCTGAAGACAATGTGCGGAAACGACCAAGAAAAATATTGATCACGTCATCGCGACTTAAGGCTGCAATACCGACTGCGGGGTTCGCAACAACCACAATACCAGCCACGACGCTGCCGGCGGGTAGCAGCGCCAGGAGTACAAAAAGAATCACAGTACGACAAGAACTGAACATGGTTGGCCGCGTAGAATCTATGCTGA
>CAIRSR010000033.1 GCA_903881315.1 uncultured Thiotrichales bacterium
CCACACGCCGGTGTTGTCCGTGACGCCGGGGCAGACGCAGTTCACATTGATGTTGTCCTTCGCGAACTCGTGCGCCAGAGCCTGCGTAAACGTGATGATGGCGCCACCACGTCCGGTTGGCGAAACCCGCGTCATTGCCCCGCCGCGCACGATCTCGGCGACCGGTTTGCCATCGACCAGTCGAACCGCAATGACATCCCCCGGATAGATCAGATTGGGATTCTCGATTTGGGGGTTATTGCGCCAGAGTTCCATCCATCGCCACGGGAAACGTAAGAATTTTCCCGAAATATCCCATAGCGTGTCGCCCGTCACCACCACGTAGCTTTCTGGGTGCTGCGGATTGAGTTCTGGATCACCCTCTGCCAACGCGGGGGCGAGCAAAACGGCAAAGAGGATGATACCAAGACACGGTTTGAGAAACATGCGCTACCTATCCCATGGGAATTACGCAGTGGAGAGAAGCCCGTCAATGAGATAATGGCAAACTGTTTAATCGGCCCGCATTCTCACAGCGAAACCACGGGGCCGAGTTCACAGGCTATCACCATCGTGGCTTGCTTGCAAAGTGTGTCGTGGGGTCTGTGCGCGGGGGCTGGTTACTTTGATGAAAGCCGTCGGCCTTGAGAGGCGCTCTTGCGATTAGTTCCTCTGCTGAGGGGGCAGCACACTTGCGAGCGCTTCCGCCAGGGCGTGATAGTCCAATCCTCCTCAGGCCAGAGGCGCGGGGAGTACCTGTTCTCTTGGGCCACAACGCTCGCTGGCCCCCCCTTGGAGTAGTAGCACATGACTAATCACCGACAGCAGTTCTTCGGGGTGGTGCGTGGCCATGATGATGCGTAGGCTGCTGGTTTTCACCAGCGTTTCGATCAAGGTGAGTAGTGCTTGCCGCGAGGGAATATCTAAGCCGTTAAACGCCTCATCTAATACCAACAATTCGGGCTGATGAACCAAGGCGCGGGCAATGAGAAATCTTCGTGACTCCCCATACGAGAGGGCGTCCAGCCGACGATGACTGAGGTCATTTAGGCCAAATTGCAGGATGATCTGTTGCGCTTGTTCTTGCTGAACGGTTGTGGGCTCGACATGCAGGCCAACGCTCCCGAAAAATCCCGAGAGGACAATCTCACGCCCGGTCGCAAAGGGTGCGTAGTCGGTCTGGAATTCTGAGGAAATGTAACCGATACGCCGCCGAATATCCCACAGGGTAGTAGGCGGGTCTGATTCAAAACGTGACACCGTGCCGCCCAAGACCGGAAGGATATCACCAAGCACCAGCCGGAGAAAGGTTGATTTCCCCGCGCCATTATCACCAAGGATTGCCCAGTTTTGATCTCCGCGCATCTCCCAGGAAATATCGCGGAGGATGAGCGAACCGTTGCGGGAAACGCTGGTATTCGTCAGGCGGATTACACATTCCGCAGAAGTGACGGTGGCCGTTTTGGTCTCGGTAGTCGTTCTTGCCGGAGCAGAAAGGTTATTATTGAGTTCGCTGCTGGTCAGAAGCTCGTCTTTCTTGCCAAGCCCGAGGATGCGCCCGTTCTTTAGTAATAAGGCATGAGTAAGAGACGGGATAATCTCCTCCACGCGATGGGTACTATAGATGACCTGGGTGCCAAGGGTAGCAATGGTGTTAATCAGTTGCAAAAGACTGGCGCGGGAAGAGCTATCGAGGCCGTTGCAGAATTCATCGAGGATGAGGCAACGCGGGGACGAGACCAAGGCACGCGCCAGCAATACCTTGCGCAATTCCCCGGGGGTCATCACCAGGGTATTCTTTTCTGCTAGGTTGTGGAGATCAAGTCTATCGATAATCCGCTTGGCACTCGCTAGTTCTTGTGCATCTGGTTCGCCCTGAAACCAAATGTTATCGGTAAGTCCGCTGAGAATGGCGTGTGTGCCGCTCATGCTCCAGTTATTGCGCTGGTAAGCGTCCTGTTTCTCAGACGAAAGATAGGCAATACTTTCGGTGACGCCAGCGCGGTTGCGGGTGAGTCCTTTTCCGTTGATATTATAGCGTACCGTGCCACGCGAGTCAGGAACAGGCCAGATCTCACCCCGCAGTAGTTTAAAAAGGGTTGACTTTCCCGCGCCATTACCACCGACCACGATCCAGTTCTCGCCGCTTGCGATGCGCCAAGAGATATCCTGTAAGATTAGTTGTCCGTGCGCACTGACATCGACGTGGTCAACCGCAATAAAGGGTTGCGGTGAGTTTGCGTGGGTTTCTGCCATGAGGTTTCGCCTGATGATCGGGTAACTGGCCTACGCCAATGCTCTGGTCACATTGTCGTAAAACTGTTATATATCCGCAAGCGCTCGCTGTTCGTGCGAGAACGCCCTGCCCTAAATCGGTTCTAACCCGCGTCGGGCCCAGACAATCAACGCAGACAAAAAGCTTATGTCACTCATTCTGGTAGATGGTTCATCCTATCTTTTTCGGGCCTTTCATGCCTTGCCATCGCTCACTACCTCGCGGGGCGAACCGACCGGTGCGATTCTGGGTGTGGCCCAGATGTTGCGCAAACTGATGGCCGAACATGCCTCTGACCAGGTGGTGGTGGTCTTCGATGCACCCGGTCGCACCTTTCGTGATGACCTTGACCCGGCCTACAAGGCCAATCGTCCCGCCGCGCCGAATGATCTCATCGTTCAGATCAAGACCCTCCATGCGCTTATTCGCGCTATGGGGCTGCCGATTGTCATGATAGAAGGCGTTGAGGCCGATGACGTTATTGCAACACTCGCAACCGAGGCGCGCCAGAAAGAAATTACCACGGTAATCGTTACTGGCGATAAGGATCTTGCCCAACTGGTGGATGATCACATTACCCTGCTCGACACCATGAAGAATGTGAAGACCGACCGGGCCGAGGTCATCGCCAAATTCGGTGTCCCCCCCGAGCGCATGGTCGATTATCTGACCCTGGTTGGCGATTCTGTTGACAACGTGCCCGGCGTGCCCGGGGTTGGGCCGAAAACCGCCGCCCGCTGGATTACCGAATATGGCTCCCTTAATGAACTCATTCAGCGCGCAAACGAGATCAAAGGAAAGGCCGGTGAAAGTTTGCGCACCGCCCTCCCCCAATTGCCAATGACCCGGGCGCTGGTCACGTTGCGAAACAATGTGGCACTTCCCGTGGTTCTGGCCGATCTTGAGACAACCCCACCCAATCAGGCTGCCCTAAAAGAATTACTGACCCGCCTAGAATTCCGGACGTGGCTTGCGGAATTGCTAAAGGTTACTGAGCAAGATGACGAGATACAAAAAACGGAAGTACCGCATTATCAGCTTATATCTACCTGGGAAGAACTCGATGAGTGCATCCAACGGCTCACGGCAGCAGAACTGTTTACCATTGATATTATCACGAGCGACCCCGAGAAAACGGACTCTTCTTGCGTTGGCCTGTGTTTCTCCACCGAACCAGGCAACGCGGCTTATATTCCGCTCGGCCACCGCACGCCTCTTGATACAATCCAACTGGATACGCGAGAGGTCTTGGCGCGACTTAAACCTTTGTTAGAAGACCCGCATCATGCCAAACTTGGGCATGATCTGAAACACGAGATGCGAATACTCGCCAATCATGGGATCAAACTGGCGGGTATCCAGCATGATTCTATGCTGGAATCCTATGTGTTGGATAGTACCGCCAGCCAGCACGATCCGAACTCTCTTTCGCTAAAATTCTTAGGCGAGCGCCCTATCCATTACGATGATGTGACGGGAAAAGGGGTAAAACGTATTTCCTTTGATCGGGTGTCGGTGCAACGCGCTGCCGAATATACCGCAGGTGGTGCCGATATTACCTGGCACCTACACCAACACTTTCTGCCAAAATTACAAAACACCGAGCGCTTATATACTCTCTACGAGACCATGGAAATGCCGCTGGTATCGGTACTGGCGCGGATGGAGCAGTGCGGCATTCTCGTTGACCGTGAACTCTTGCGGGTTCATTCTGAGGAATTGGCGGTTCGTCTGGGAGAGTTAGAAGAACAGTGTCATCAACTAGCGGGGGAGGCCTTTAACCTTTCTTCCCCCAAACAGATCCAAGAGATCTTTTTCACGCGCATGAAACTGCCGGTTCTCGAGCGCACCCCGACCGGGCAGCCCTCATGCGACAAGGCGGTGTTAGAACAACTTGCCGTCAATTATGAACTGCCCCGCCTGCTGCTCGTCCACCGCGAATTGGTCAAACTGCGCTCCACGTATACCGAACGCCTGCCGGAACAGATCAACCCGCACACCGGGCGCATCCACGCGAGTTTTCATCAAGCGGTCGCGGCGACTGGGCGCTTGTCGGCCTCGGATCCGAATCTGCAAAACATTCCGGTGCGCACTCCCGAGGGGCGGCGCATCCGTGCTGCCTTCATTGCGGCCCCGGGGTGTCAATTGCTTTCCGCCGATTACTCGCAGATTGAATTGCGCATTATGGCGCACCTTTCACAAGACGCTGGGTTGGTGTCAGCCTTTGCCGATGGGCGCGATATTCACCGCGCAACCGCCGCCGAGGTTTTTGGTGTGCCGCTTGCACGGGTAACGGACGAGCAACGCCGTTCTGCGAAGGCGATTAACTTCGGTCTGCTGTATGGGATGTCGGCCTTTGGGCTGGCGAAACAATTGGGTATTGATAACAATTCTGCGCAACGGTACATGGATCTTTATTTTGCTCGCTACTCGGGAGTACGGAACTTTATCGACGAGACACGGCGCAAGGCGCGAGAGGATGGCTTTGTTGAAACCGTGTTTGGGCGGCGCTTGTATCTACCCGACATTCACTCGCGCAATCGTCAGCACCGTGAGTACGCTGAACGTACCGCCATCAATGCCCCCATGCAGGGCACCGCCGCCGATATTATTAAACGGGCGATGATCCACGTTGATACCTGGTTAGAAGACTCCGCCCTACCCGCCCGCATGGTATTACAGGTTCACGACGAATTGATCTTCGAGGTCAGGGCGGACAATATACCTGTAGTGAGTAATGCGGTGCGTGAGATCATGACGAACGCAGGTCAACTCGCCGTTCCGCTAGAGATTAGCATCGGAGTCGGCAAGAATTGGGATGATGCGCATTGAGGCGCACTACAAACCGCGTTTCAATAGATCCAGAAGATATTGCCCATAGCCATTGTTAGACAAAGGCCGCGCCAGTTGTTGTAATTTCTGGGCATCAATATAGCCCATGCGATAGGCAATCTCCTCGGGGCAGGCAATCTTTAACGCCTGACGAGACTCAACAACCTCCACAAAATTAGAGGCCTGGAGCAAAGATTCATGCGTACCGGTATCTAACCAGGCCGAACCACGGCCCAAGGTTTCTACGGTGAGTTTCCCACGGGCGAGGTATTCTTTATTGACATCGGTTATCTCTAATTCTCCGCGTGGTGATGGTTTAAGGTTCTTGGCGATATTGATCACATCATTGTCGTAGAAATAAAGGCCGGTCACCGCAAAATTTGATTTTGGCTGTGCGGGTTTTTCTTCGAGGGTTGTGGCCTGCCCGGCAGCGTTGAAGCTTACCACGCCATAACGCTCTGGATCGCGCACCCAATAACTGAAGACCGTCGCCCCATCACTGCGGTGATTCACGGTCTGTAAGGTCTTGGCCAGGCCCTGCCCATAAAAAATATTGTCGCCAAGGATGAGACACGCATTGGCAGAACCGAGAAACTGCTCCCCAATAATAAAGGCCTGCGCCAGACCATCGGGGCTTGGTTGTTCCGCATAGTGAAATGACAATCCCCATTGTTCGCCATCGCCAAGCAGTCGCTCGAATTGTGGCAGGTCGTGTGGGGTAGAGATTATCAGGATCTCGCGAATACCAGCCAGCATAAGAACCGATAGTGGATAATAGATCATCGGTTTATCATAGATGGGCAGCAATTGTTTACTGATGACGCGCGTGAGTGGATAGAGGCGCGTACCCGAACCACCCGCCAAGATGATGCCGCGCCTGGGGGTAACTGGGGGTAGATTTTCTGGATGGTTCATGCCGAGCGCTCTCCAACACGATGATAGATAACATGGTTGCAGTTTGCGCAATCACGGCTCGTTTTTCAAGCGCCCATTCCTGGTATTATACTCCGATCGTAGAGAGGGCGTTGTGACTTACCCGAAATCACTTGTGCTTCCTGTGAGTTTGTCGTTCCCTTTCCTTCATCTCAACCTTGTGCGGATCACAATCGTGAACATCAAAAGCTTACTGCTGGCGTCGTTGTGTGGGGTGTGGTCATTGCACAACGCCATTGCCGCTGACCCCAATGCGGAACCCGCAACCGCCACAGCCCCCGCCGATGCTGTTGCAGAACCCGAGGCGTGGAACATCCATGGGCAGCTCACGAACACCACGCAGTGGCACCCCGCCTTTCACTCCCCCTACCGTGGGCAGAATAGCCTGGATGGGAGCAACCGGAGCACGGAAACAACCGATGTGACCTTGTTTGCTGGCGTTCGCCTCTGGTCTGGTGCTGCTGTGTATCTGAATCCCGAGTTCGATCAGGGCTTTGGATTTAGCAGAACCTGGGGGGTCGCCGGGTTCCCGAGCGGGGAATCGTACCGCGTTGGCTCGGATGTACCGCATGGGCGTCTGCACCGGTTGTTCTTGCGACAGGTATTTGGGCTTAGCGATGCAACGCAGGCGGTTGCCTCAGGGGCCAATCAACTGGCTGACAATGTGCCGACCGACAATGTGACACTCACGGTGGGTAAGTTTTCTGTTGTAGATATCTTTGATAACAATGGTTACGCGCACGATCCGCGCGCTGATTTTCTCAATTGGTCGGTGTTGAGTGCAGGTGCCTTTGATTATGCGGGTGACAGTTGGGGCTATACCTATGGCGCGGCGCTAGAATGGACGCAGGATTGGTGGACACTGCGTGGTGGCTACTTTGATCTTGTGGCAACGCCTGGCGTCCCCAAGTTGAATCATCTAAAGCGGCACGAATTTGTCGGCGAGTGGGAGATGCGTGGCCAACTGTTAAATCATCCAGGAAAACTAAAGCTACTTGGGTTTGTAAACTACGGCAACATGGGTGATTATACCGATGCGGTACGTCTTGCGCAGCTAACCGGAGCCGGGACAGCGCCCGATACAACGCAGGTGCGCCGGATTGCGGCGAATACCGGATATTCAATAAATATCGAACAAGAGTTGTCGGCTGAGCTTGGTTTCTTCGCCCGCGCCAGTCGTAACAATGGTAATAAAGAGTCTCTAGATTTCACCGACATCAACCGCTCGCTGACCATGGGGCTTTCCCTAAAGGGCGACCGCTGGAATCGACACGATGATACACTCGGTGTTGCCGTGGTCGTGAATAGCCTCTCGAGTGCAGCCAGGGCGTATTTTGCTGCGGGCGGCATGGGTGATATCATCGGCGATGGGCGACTCAATTATCGCCCAGAAAGGATCGTCGAGACCTATTACTCTTGGCACATCGATAAACGTCTGACGCTCTCTGCTGACTATCAGTACATCGGCAACCCCGGGTATAACCAGGATCGCGGCCCAGCGTCAATCTTTGGGTTGAGGCTCCATGCGGAGTATTAGCCCGCTTAGTTCAAGAAGCTAATAATCTTTTTGTCCATCAGGCGCAGCCGCTGGCTCAGAACAGTACCGACCTTGAGCGTAAACTTTGCGGCAATGGTTGGCGTATCGCGGATGATGTCGGTGAGGCCCTCACGTTTTAGGATTAAAATGCTCGTATTCTCGGCGGCGATAGCGGCTGCGGAACGGGGTTGGCCATCAAAGAGTGACATCTCTCCAAAGGAGCTGCCTTTGCCAAGTGTGGCAATCACCTTCATGTCGTTTGCGTTGTTCCCTTTTAGGATATTTACCTGGCCCTCGGTAATGATGCACATGAAGGAATCTTCGCCGTCTTCACTGAGTATGCTATCCCCCTTGAGGTAGAATCTCATGTCGAGGAAGGCCGCAAAGGTTCTGATCTCGCAATCCGTCATACCCTGTGAAAAAGGGGTTGCTGAAAACAGTTCGCATTTTCGGTTAGAGTTCCTAAGCCGGGTCGCCAACAGTCGTGCGATATTCAACAAAAGCTTTGCCGCAAGCCTTGGCCGATTAATCAGCGCGTCACTCTTTAGTTTAAAGACGGTACAACTGGTGAGTGCACGAATGGTTGCAGAGCGCGGCTTTCTATCAATCAGCGACATTTCACCAAAGCTTTCTCCGGGCGCAAGCCGTGCGATCTCGACCGGATTCCGTGTGGTTGCCCCCTTCAGTACCACCACTTCGCCCGAGATGATGATATAGAGCGCTGTGTCACCGGTATCGCCCTCGAAGAAGATATATTCGCCCTCGGCGTAGACGATCTTCTCTAAGAGCTTCAGGGTCGCTAGAATGTCGTCGCGCTGAAAATCCTCGAATACCTGCACTTGTGCCAGTAGGCGGATTAGTAAGTCGCTTACCTGAAAACGCTCTTGCGTCGTTTGGTTCTCGAGGATCGCGAGGATCGGGTCTTGCTGGGTTGTCATTGATGCGCCCTCTATTGTGCCTATAGTACGCCGATACCCTACCACGTAGCGTGGTCTACAGCCGAATGACCGGGCCATCGCTGTTTGCGGGTGCGATAGTCAACCAGCACCCACGAGTATATGATAGACCGCATTCGGTTATCGCTACCCGCCACGATGGACTTTTAGGGTAGTGTAAGTGTCGCGCCGCGTAAAGTATCGTGAATTAGTGCATCTGCCGCCCACATCACACCATAGGACATCCTTTATGACTACCCTGTTTTCAGAGGCCTGGGTCAAGCGTTTTGGTGAAGAGTGGAACCGGGAGAGCAAACTGGTCGGCGGGTTAGCGAAGAGCGATTTTAACTCAGTGATTGCCTATGGGTACGACAATGAGGACGCTCCTCGGGTGGTTCTCAAGGTTGAGAATGGTCATGTGGTTTACGCGGGTTTCTATGCCGGTGAAGCCCTCAACTGGGACTTACGAGCCTCACGCGAGAATTGGCTAAAATGGACAGAAAAGGGGCTTGGTCTTATGTCGATCGGCATGGCCTATACGGCCCGCCAGCTCCGCTTTAAGGTCGGCGACTACAAGGCAATGAGCAAAGACCCCCGCATGATCGGCCCATTCATCACGAGCCTTAGCGTGATGGGTCGGGCCTTGAAGTCTTGAGTGGCGATGACGCGCCTACCCTATACCCTGCGACCCCACGGGTTTTGTGCCGTGACCTGGCGCGGCGCTAAGTCAGAGTAGATGACGATGGATCTCTCTCTGGACGACATTGCCCTCTTCGTTACCACGAAGGCAAGCGCGTGGTACTTCAGCGGCACCATCCTGGTCTTGGCGTTGTTGGCCTTTATGAGCCTCCGCTTACGGATCGCGCCACTTGTTGCTGAAATGAAACGTGCCTCTCTCACCATTGAGGCGCTCCCAGACAGAGCCGCCTTGGTGATGCGCCTCCATGACCTCGATGAACAGTTGGGTAGTGGGGTTTTGCTAGGCCCAGCTTGGCGCGAATTCCGGGCAACCCTCGTCCTCCCAGAAGCAAACCGAGAGCAGCGGCTACTCGCAACCTGTGCCCCCACAACGGTCTTTCGCGCCAGACCGCTCCTGATGGCGCATCTTAACCTTTCATTTTATCAGGCTATGCCGAACATGCTGGTGGGCCTCGGCATCCTTGGCACCTTTATCGGCTTGTTGTTTGGCATTCACGTAGCGAGTAAGGGCTTGGCGGCACCTGACATGGCGGTTGCGCGTGGTGCGTTGCAGGGCTTGCTGTCGGCGGCAGCACTCAAATTTTCTACCTCGGTCACGGGTCTTATGGCCTCGCTCTTGTTTTCTTGGCGCGAGAAACAGTGGAACCATCGCTTCGAGTCATTCACCACTCGTTTTACCGCAGCACTCGAGATACGGCTTGAGCGCATCACCCCAGAGGCGATTGCCCTGTCTTCGGTGCGTGCGCTGGTGCGCCAGGAGGCGCTCCTCGAGAGTTTGCCGAACCGCCTGGGCGAGGCGGTTGCCTCGCACCTCGCGCCGCAATTTGCGGCACTCACCAAGAGTGTTGATGCGCAGGGCCTCGCCATCAGCAAACGCCTAGAGCAGTTCAGTCGTGATCTCGCTCAGAATCGTCCGGCTCAAAATATGGGGGGTGACGAGACCGCGTTACTCTCTGCTACCCTTGCTCGCGTCGGCATGGCGTTAGAGAACCACACATCCGAGCTGCAGAACCACGCGACTCACGCTGGTGTGCGTGACCTCGCCGACAGCTTTAGAGAAGGCGGCGAGGCGTTAAAGCGTGAGATGGCGCAAACCTTGAACACAATGCTCGAGCGCCTCTCGCATTCGATCGATGAACTGGCTGGCCATCTTGCGAGTGCGGGTGCGGTCGCGGCGCGGGATCTCGGCCAAGCCGCAAGTGGCGTCGATGCAGCGGGTGGGCGTCTTGCCTTGGCGGTGGGTGGTATGGAGACGACGTTTACTACCTTTGCCCGTTTTGGTGGTGAGGTAGAACACCTGCTGCGGGGCTTGCGCGAGGTGCAAGCGGGTTTTATGGCGACCGCACAGCCGATTGCAGAGGCAGGTAGCGCCTTTCGCACCAGCGCCACCCGGGTCGAGAACAGTGCCGGGCGGATGCAAGAGGCGATCGAGGGCCTGCGTGTCACCACCACCGAGCTATCACGGATGGAAAATCAGGTCTGCGGCCAGTGGCAGGAGTACGAGGAGCGCTTTACCAATGTCGATGCCGCCCTCGCCAATACCTTCCACGAACTCGACAAGGGGCTCTCACGCACCACCCATCTGGTGCAGGAATGGCTAGAGGGTTTGGATCAAAACACGGCGGGTATTGTCCGGGAACTGACCGCAGCAACCGTAGAACTGCGCGAGACCGTGGCCGACCTCACCGAAGCCTTAGTAGAGGCGCGGAAGTGAGGATGGTGAGGGGAAGCTCTCGCACTGGCGGTTGGCTGGTGTTTGGTAGGCAAAGACAGCATCAGGAGGACATCCGTGGAACCTCGGTTGAATATCATTACCCTTGGTGTTTACGACCTCGCCAAAGCGGTTGCGTTTTACCGCGATGGTCTGGGATGGCGTCAATCGGCGGCAAGTGCGGGAGACTTTGCGCTCTTCAAGCTGTCAACAGGGGTTGCCTTGGCCTTGTATCCACGCCACCTACTGGTGGTGGATGCAGACGTAGCGGATCTCGGTGGTTTCGGTGGGATAACCTTGGCCCAAAACGTCCCCCATAGAGAGGCGGTTGATCGCGTGCTTTTGCAGGCAGTAACAGCCGGAGGTGTGCTGCGAAGGGCCGCGCAAGAAACCGCATGGGGGGGTTATTCTGGCTATTTCAGCGATCCAGATGGCCATTCCTGGGAGATTGCCTGGAATCCACACTTCGTTCTCGCAGACGGACAGCTTCAGTTGCCCGATTGATCTGCCTACCGGTTGGCAAGGCGGGGAAAATGCGTGTAGTCGATGCGCGTCGGCACACTTGCCCCAGAGGCCGCTAGCATTATCCACACCGACTTCGAGAAAGGCTTTATCCGCGCCGAGGTCATCGCCTACGAGGACTTTCTTGCCCACAACGGCGAGCACGGCACCAAAGAGGCTGTGCCAGTGGCACCTAGAGGGCAAGACCTACGTGATGCGCGATGGCGATGTTGTCCATTTCCGGTTTACTGTGTAGCGGTATCCTTTTTACGGGCAACCTGCCGTTATCTGTGCATAGACGGTATCTGTAACCAAGACGAGCAGGCACTCTGCACGGCCTGCCAACCGTGCAGAGTGTACGAGGGTTGGTCATTTTGGCAATGAGGCTTTGTGTTGTTGTTTTTCCGCATACATTTTTTCATCGGCGAGACGGATGAGCGTCGTGGCATCGACATAATCATTGGGGCCGGTTTGGGCAACGCCAATGCTAAGCGTTACGTCTCCCAATTCCTCCTTGATCCTTTGCTGTAGCCGCAGCACGAAGATCTCCTGCGCCTGCTCCTCACGACAATTGGTGAGGACGATACAGAATTCATCCCCGCCATAACGAAAACAACTATCCTCTGCCCGAGCGACGTTCTTGATGGCTCTTCCCACGCTACGGAGGATCTCGTCGCCACGCTGGTGTCCCTGTGTATCGTTGATCTTCTTAAAATCGTTTACGTCTAAGTAGATTGCAGTAACCGGCTCATGGCGCCGTTGCGAACTGCGCAGAGCGGTAGTTGTTATGCTATCCAGGTGTCGAACATTTAGCAGTCCGGTCAGAGCGTCCGTACGCGATAGCTCTTCAAGCTGCATAGTCCGTTCCTTGACCTTCTTTTCCATGCTGTTGGCATAGATCTCCGCCTTGTTTTTGGCACCTTCTATCTCATGGAGTAGACTACGGATATAGGCATCAAAGACCAGCGTATTGTCAAACAACAACAATTTATTGATCGCCGCTAAGATGGGATGATGGTTCTCTTTGAGCCTTTCTGAAGACAGAATCGTTCTATACAAGAGCCCTCTCAGGATATGAATAGCGGAAAGATAGAGTTTCGGTTCGACGCCGATGCGTTTGTGGACAAGGCCAATGCGCAAACGATTATTAACATACTCGAGATCGTAGACACCACTAAAGAGGTCTAGAATATAGCGGCGCTGTGCATGGCGTAAACGGGTTAGCGTCTCGATGTCACCAATCAGGAGTGCTATTTCAGCCACACTAGTCTGGACTTGATAAAACTCATCCACCAACGAGTCCGCCTCTTTCTCGATAACCTCCCTACAAGAAACCAGCAGAGCCACATCCTTCTCAGAAAATGAGAATAGCTCTTTACGGTGTTCTACCTCAAAGTCTGTTATCCGCATCTGTTCTAGCAGGGTCTGATCAGTCCGCTTCATTTTTTCCTTCCACGGTAGTACAAGGCCAAACAGCAGTCATGCCTGAATTGATAAACTCGCGCATACCAAGATGGGCAGAATGAAGGCAAACCACAAGAACTGCCTCCCTGAAGGAGCACAAGGAGCGAAGCGAGTGCGACGACCCCCGCGTAGCCGTAGGGGCCGGGCGTTTTGTCGGAGTCCGCAGCCGTATCGCGGGCGGAGACAAAATGCAAGGCATCCCGACACGGCGTCAAGCCGCTGTGGGAGCCATGGCGAGTCCGCGTGAGTCGCGAGTCATGGCGGACGTAAGGCGCGGCGTGGGCCGCCGGAGGCATGACGTGTCGCCAATTTCTCGCTCACGGGGGCGGCTGGGAAGCCCCGTCGGGTATCGCGAAAAATGGTGACTCACCGCCGTTCATCAGGTACGGGCATCACCATCACGGCGACGCAGGCGGTCGATGAGTGACGAGAGGGGGTGCCTGTTGACTGGCCACTCACAAAAGCAAGCACGAACTACCCAAGCGCATCCACCGCTGCTCGCACCTTCTCGACATGGCCGGTCACGCTCACCTTGCGCCAGAGGGCGCGAATAACGCCTGCGCTGTCGATAAGAAAGGTGGTGCGCTCAATGCCCAGATATTTTTTACCATACTGGCTCTTCTCGACCCACACGCCAAAACGAGCGCATACCTCACCGCTTTCATCGGAGCCGAGGGGAAAGTTTAGCTCGTATTTTGTCTTGAACCGTTCGTGTTTCGCCAGGCTGTCCTTCGAGACGCCGATCACGGTGATCCCAAGCGTTCTGAACTGTGGGAGGGCGTCGCGAAAGCCACACGCCTCTTTGGTACAACCGGGCGTGTCGTCCTTCGGGTAGAAATACAGCACAAACGGTTGACCCTTCAGGGCGGACAGACTGACCTCGCCCACCTCGGTTGCGGGCATGGTGAAATCGGGCGCTTTATCCCCCACCTGGAGGGGGCGTGGTGTGGCGTTCGCGTCGGGTACGCTGACACCTGCTGTGGATTGTTCTGTGTTTGGAGACATCCGTTGAACCCCTCGTGGTGCTATACCGCTAGAAAGGAGACCGCTACGGATGACAATAGCCTAACAGCGTGCGTTTTTCACCCCTTTCGCAGTCATTTCTGGCGAGCCCCACAGAAAATAGGGGGAGCCGGCGTTTGGCGCTGCCCTGTTGCGAGTACATTGTCTGTCCGGTTTACATGCCCCTGAGGAGGGCATTTGTGAACCGTGCAGAGTGGCTACAGGAGACCGTCCGGATGAGATTCGAAGAAGCGTACGAAGGGTGGCAAACGAGGCGATTGAGCCAAGAAGAGGCAGCCCGATTGCTCGGTGTATGTGAACGTACATTCCGTCGATATATCAATAGGTACAATGAAGATGGCTTACAGGGATTGGCTGACAAACGGTTGAGCCAGATTTCACGCCGTCGGGCACCGGTGGACGAAGTGATGAAACTGGTGGAGCAGTATCAAAGTCGACACGGGGGATGGAGCGCCAAGCATTTTTACTCGTGGTACCAACGAGATGGAGGAACGCGAAGCTATTCCTGGGTCAAGAATCGACTACAAGAGGTAAAAGCGGTTCAGAAAACCACGAACCGTGAAGTTCACCGCAAACGGCGAGAACGCAGCCCCTTGCCAGGCATGTTGTTGCACCAGGATGGTTCCACCCATGAGTGGGTTCCCGATCAGCACTGGGACTTGATTGTGACCATGGATGACGGATACGCTGGCAGACCATAGCCTGTCCCAATCTATTCGTGAACGTCGAAACATCCACGAAACGGAGCCCAATCGATACTCAACTAAGCCCGCTCGCGCAAAGGCTGCCCAACATACGGTGTTGGTAAACAGGACTCCCATTAGGCAGAACTTCAGCCAGTACTGCTGGATGCGACTCAGCCGCCGCTCAGGCGCGTACTCGTTCAACGCCTCATCCAGCCATACCAAGTACCGCTCTATGAACTCCAGTGGTGTAGTGCCCATGACACTCTTCACCTGACACTCTTCACCCGCTGCAAAGGTGCCTTCCCTATCTTCCACCATTACGCCAAAAACTAGAACATCGAGTGTTTATGATTCTGGGTATCGTCACGGAACTCGGCCTATCCCTTGGCCCCTTTTGATGCTGATGCGGCTTTGGCGTGGTCGCTGACGAAAACGCTGGCCTCCCAACCAGGGGCGGTTCGTGTCAAAATCCTACTTATGGACTTCCCTTGAAGCGAGAACACCGTGCCTAGTACTCTTTCCTTTCCATCCTACCGCGACCTTGATGACGCCACTTGCGAGGAGCGCATCTTGGTTGCCAAGCGCACCTTGGGTTCAGATTTGCTCATCTTGGGGCACCACTACCAGCGTGAGGAGGTCTTTCGTCATGCGGATTTTTCTGGTGACTCCCTAAAGCTTTCGCGACAGGCAGCGGCCTCACGGGCGCGTTACATTGTCTTTTGTGGTGTACATTTTATGGCCGAGGTCGCGGATATCCTCTCGCGTCCTGAACAGATCGCAATTCTGCCGGATCTTAGCGCCGGCTGTTCGATGGCCGACATGGCCGACCTCCCTCGGGTAGAACAGGTCTGGCGCGAACTGGCGAGCCTGTTAAACCCAGACGAGGTGGTAACACCCGTAACCTACATCAACTCGGCGGCAACGCTAAAGGCGTTTTGTGGACGGCACGGCGGTATCGTGTGTACCTCGGGCAATGCGCGTGCGATCTTGGAGTGGGCTTTTTCGGAGAGAAAGAAGGTGTTGTTTTTCCCTGACCAGCACCTAGGTCGTAACACCGGCTTTCGGATGGGGATCCCCCTAGATGAAATGGTCGTGTGGGATCCGGAACTCCCCCTTGGTGGACTGGATGAGGCGACGATACAACGCGCCCGTATCTTGTTATGGAAAGGTTTTTGCTCGGTTCACCAGGTCTTTCGTGCCGAACACATCGATAACTTTCGTGCGCGTTACCCCGAGGCAAAGGTCATCTCGCACCCCGAGTGCTCCTTCGAGGTCTGTCAGAAATCCGATGCGGTTGGCTCTACCGAGTACATCATCCGCACCATCCAGAATTCCCCCCCGGGTAGTCGTTGGCTGGTCGGGACAGAACTCAACCTTGTCCAGCGCCTCCATGAGCAGGGCATCCCACAGGGCAAGGATATCCATTTTATGTCGCCGGAACAGTGCATGTGTTCCACCATGTATCGCATCGACCCACAGCATCTGCTCTGGTGCCTAGAAAATCTAGTCGCCGGGCGGGTGGTAAATCGTATCCAGGTGCCGCACACCATTGCCGAGGAGGCACGCTGGTCATTGCGGCGTATGCTAGAGGTGTCTCCCTAACGCAAGCCTGAAAATGGTTGATGCGACACCCTGCGTCGAATCACGACCTCCCTGAAACAATATCGCAGGGGCAGCATAAAACGATTATGCGACCTCACCCCCTTTCCATGACCGGAAAGGGGGAATCTGGTCATCGTTTTAGCGTGCCTTGACTATGCTGCCCTGCGCGAGACTATCCCCTCCCCCAACAAGGCTATTGGTAATACTGGCACCCTGATCGGGAGCCGAGAGGGCCGCGTTTCGCAACGAACCATTGGCGTCAAAGAGCCCCAAGGTCTGCGCCATCTGTGCGACAACCGGCCCACCATTGTTGACAGTGGGCACGGGGAGCGCGGCGGATGGCGCAACGCCTGGAGAAACCACAAAGGACGCAAGTGTTGCCGCCATCATCGTGGCGGGTGAGGCTGTCGCGCCGTGTAGCCCCGTTTTTGTGTGCGGGTGGTAGATAAGCCCCCAGTTGCCCACCTGCTGCACCGAGAGCGCCGTCGGCAGGAGGACATAGGGCGAGGCAAGGGTAGCCGTGGTAACACCCGCGATCGAGGTCAGTGCCGCCAGTTGGTCGGTGGTGAGGGCGCTGAGCTGGGTGCTGGTAAAGGCCGCCGCTTGGTCTGCCGTTAGCGCCACCAACTGGCTTGTGCTGAAGACCTCCATGGCTGCGGTAGTCAGCGACGAGACGGCAGTGACCGCAATCGATGGCAGGTCGGCGATGGTGAATGCGCGTGCCTCAGCACTGGTAAAAACAGCCACCTGAGTCGAGGTAAATGCAGCCACCTGATCGGCGGTGAGCGCTGCAATCTGTGCGGTACGCATCGCACTTACCTGGGCAGTCGTCAAGACCGTTATCTGATCAGCGGTAAAGATGGCAATCTGGCTCGTGGTCAGTGCCGAAAACGCGAGCGTAGTAAGCGCCTGGAGGGGGATGGTCTTGAGAGATGGGATGTCCGTCGTCGTCAGCGCCTTTGCCTGGGCGCTCGAGAGCGCCCCTACCTGCGAGGAGGTCAACGCATCCACCTGATCCATGGTCAGCGCCCCGATCTCGGCGGTGCGCATGGCGCTGATCTGATCGGTGCTGAACGCCATGACCTGATCAGCGGTGAAGGCGACTACCTGGCTCGTGCTGAACACCGAGAGCGCGGTAGGCGTGATCGTAAGCAAAGCACTCGTGGTCAACGACGGGATGTCCGTGGTGGTCAGCGCCTTTACCTGCACGCTCGAGAGCGCCCCAAGCTGCCATGAGGTCAATGCCCCCGCCTGATCCAGGGTCAGCGCCGCAATCTGGGTGGTTTTCAGGGCACCTATCTGGTCGCTTGATAGGGACTGCACTTGGGCATCGGTGAGCGCCACAATCTGGCTCGTGGCCAAGGCGGCAAACGCAGCGGTACTAAGCAAGGGGATGGTGTTGGTGGTAAGCGCTGTCAACTCGGTTGTAGTCAGTGCGCGCGCCTGGACACTGGTGATTGCCGCCACCTGTACCGAGGTCAAGGCCGCCATCTGATTGGTTGAGAAGATCACCATCTGCGCGGTGCTAAACACGGCCACTTGGTCGGTGTTCAACGCGACCACCTGGTTGGTCACCAGGGCACCTAGCTGCGTCGGCTTCAAGGCGCTGACTTGATCGGTGGTGAGTACCGCCAGTTGCGCGGTCGTGAGCGCCACCACCTGGCTTGTTTTCAAAGCGCTGACCTCGAGGGTGGTGAGTGCTGCCATCACCACCGTGTTCAGCACCACGAGGTTGTTTGTCCCGATCACCACCACATCCGCGCTCGTAAGCGCCACCATTTGTGCGCTGCTGAATACCCCGAGTTGGTCGGAGGTAAGGCTCGCCACCTCGCTTATGGTAAGGACGCTGACCTGATCGGTCTGGAGGGCCGCAATCTGGCTTGTCGAAAGTGCAACCACCTGATCGGTCGAGAGTGCCGCTACCTGGGCGGTGCTGAGTGCAGCAATAATATCCGTGTAGAGCAGGACAAGATTGGCCGTGCCGATCGCCACCGTATCTGCAATTGATAGCGCCGTCACTTGGTCCGTCGTCATCACGCCGGTCTCGGCGGTGGTGAATGTCGCCACCTGGGCAGTGGTGAGGGCCGCCATCTGGTCGGTTTGGAGGGCTGCAATCTGGTTCGTCGTAAGCGCAATGGTTTGATCAGTCGTGAGGGCGGCGACTTGGGCGGTACTGAGTGCGGCGATGATATCGGTGTGGAGCAACACGAGGTTGGTCGTGCCAATCACCATCGTATTCGCCAGCGAAAGCGCTGCCACCTGGGCGGTCGTCATCACACCGGTCTCGGCGGTATTCAGAACGGCCACCTGATTGGTCGTCAGCGCACCCATCTGACTGGTTTGTAAAACGCTAATCTGGGTGGTAGAAAGCGCCATCACCTGATAGGTCGTGAGTGCTGCCACCTCGGTTGTGAGCAGCGCGGCTATCTGGTCGGTGGTTAGTATCGCTACCTGGTCGGTGGTGAGCGCGTTGATATCGGCAGTCGTCAACGCCGCGACAGCATCCGTACCAAGCGCTCGGATGGCAATCGGCACCAGCGCCGCCAGCGTCGCTGTGGTGAGCGCAAACACCTGCGCCGTAGCGATCACCCCCATCTGGAGCGAGGTCAGCGCTGCCGCCTGATCGGTCGTGAGGGCGTGCAACTCGCTCGTGGTAATGACGCTTACCTGGTCGGTGTTCAGCGCGGGTATCTGATCGGTAGTGAGCGCCTGGAACTGGGCGGTGGTCAAGATCGCCGTCGCCGCTGTGCTGAGTGCGCCGATGGCCCAGGTTGTAAAGACCGACAACGCGGCGGTCGAGAGTACCGCGACCTGCGCCGTCGTCATCACGCCAACCTGTAACGAGGTGAGCGTTGCCACCTGATCGGTAATGAGGGCCTTCACCTGCGTCGTTTTTAAGGCACCAACCTGGTCGGTCGTGAGGGCCGGAATCTGGGTGGTTGTGAACGCGACCAGCTCGGCAGTCGTCAACGCGGCGATAAGCGCGGTTGCGAACCACGGGATGTCTGTGGTGGTAAAGGCGGTCACTGCGAGGGTCGTCAGTGCCGCTATCTGCGCCGACGTCATCGCCGCAGCCTGATCGGTGGTCAGGGCCCCGATCTGATCGATTAAAAGTGATCGAAACTGCGTTGCGGTAATCGCCCCCACCTGATCAGTCGAGAGTGCTGCAAATTCCGTGGTAGTCAAGGCCACCATCACGGCGGTCGAGAGTGCCGCGATGTTGGTCGTCCCTATCACCACCATCTCGGCGGTGGTGAGTGCGCTGATCTGATCTGTCGTGATCGCGTTGGTCTGCCTTGAGGTCAGTGCCGCTACCTGTCCGGTCGTCAAGGCGGCAAGCTCGGTGGTGGTGAGCGCGGCTATGGTGGCGGGTTGCAACGCAACGATGTCCGTGCTCCCAATCGCCACCAGTTCGGCAGTGGTGAATGCACTAACCTGTGCGGTGGTAATCGCGCCGATCTGATTGGAGGTGAGTGCGACAATCTGGTCGGTCGTGAGGATGCTAAGTTGCGCCGTGGTGAGGCCCGCAATGGCCGAGACCGTAAGGTGCGAGATACTCGCGGTGCTAATCACGGCAATCGCACTTGTGCTGAGGGCACCGACCTCTGGGTTGGTGAGTGCGCCAATCTGGCTTGAGGTCAGGGCCGCTATCTGGTCGGTGGTCAAGACGCCTACCTGCGTCGTGGAGAGGCCCGCCACCACGCTCGGCGTGAGGTAGGGGATGTTGGTCGCACTAATCACTGCGATCGCTGCCGTGCTGAGGGCACCCACCTGAGCGTTTTTGATGGCCCCAAACTGGGCCGAGGAAAGAGCAGCCAACTGATCCGTCGTGACCACCGCCATCTCGGCGGTGACGAGTGCGCCAATCTCGGTGGTGGTAAACGCCCCAAACTGGCTTGAGGTCAGCGCCAGCATCTGGTCGGTGGTCATCGCCGCCACCGCCGCCACCGAGAGGTAGGGGATGTCAGCAAGCGCAATCGCGGTGAGCGCCGTCGTGCTAAGCGCCACAATCTGTGAGGTCTTAAGGCTCCCCATCTGGCTTGTGGTAAAGGCGGCAACCTCGGTCGTGTTCAGTGCCGCGATCTGGTAGGTAGTGAAGGCCGCGACAGCGGCAGTAGTCAAGGCCGAGAGGTTGGCGGCCCCGAGCGCATCGATAGCCGCCGTGCTAAGCGCCACCACCTGGGTGTTTTTAATCACACCGACCTGGGTGGTGGTGAAGGCCGCAACCTGGGTACTGGTGAGGAACCCAATCTGGGTGGTGCTGAGTGCCTGAACCTCTGCTGTCGTCAGCGCCCCAATCTGGTCAGAGGTGAGGACGCCAAGCTCGGTTGTGGTCATGGCGAGCAAGGCGGTTGCGGACAGCGCGGCAAGGTTGGTCGTGGTCATGGCCACGATCACATCGGTGCTGAGTTTTACCAACTGCGAGGTTTTGAGGGCCCCCATCTGCGCCGTCGTGAAGGCGGCGGCCTGCGCGGTGGTGAGGACGGCAATCTGACTTGTTTTCAGCGCCGCAAACGCCGCCGTATTAAGCACCCCAACCTCGGCAGGCGTGAATGCGCCAATCTCGGCGGTGGTCAAGGCGGCTACTGCGGCAGTAGTGAGCGCGGCAACATTCAAAGTCCCCATTGCCGCTACGGCACTCGTCGTGAGGGCGACGACCTGTGTCGTCTTGAGTGCCCGAAACTGCACCGAAGAAAGGGCGGCCAACTGGTCGCCAATCAACAGAGCCACCTCGGCTGTGGTAAATGCGGCAACGCTGGTGGTACTGAGGGCGGCGATATTCGCGCTACCAATCGCGCCAAACGCCGCAGTAGAGAGTACCGCTACCTGCGCGGTCTTCAGGGCTCCGGTTTGATCGACGCTCAAGACGGCCACCTGATCGGAACCAAGCACCCCGACCTGGGTCGTTTTCAAGGCACCCATCTGGGTGGTGGTGAGGGCACCTATCTCGGCGGTAGTGAGCGCTGCTATGGCGGCGGTGGTAAGCGCGGTGATCCCGCTGCTGCCCAGGGCGGCGATATTCGCAGGCAGCAGTGCCACAATCTCCTGTGTGGTGAGCGCCATGATCTGTGTGCTGCGTAACACCCGCACCTGCGTTGAGGTGAGTGCCGCTACCTGCTGGGTGGTTAGCACCACAAGCCCGGTAGTGGTGAGATTGGTGATAGCCGTCGGGGTGAGTGCCGCAACATTGGTTGTGGCGAGTGTCGCCAAAAAGGTCGTGGTCAGTGCCGCGACCTGGGCGGTCTTGAGCGCCGCTATCTGGTCAGTGGTGAGGGCCGCTATCTGGTCGGTGGTGAGGGCCGCCAACGCCGAGGTCTTCAAGACGCCAAACTGGACGGTAGAGAGCGCCGTAATCTGGTCGCTCGTGAGTACCGCCATCTCGGTGGTGGTCAGCGCGGCAATGCTGCCGGTGTCCAGGAGCGCGATATTCGCACGGCTGAGCGCAACCACCTGATCGGTGCTAAACGCCACTATCTGTGTGGTTCTGAGGGCACGTACCTGGGTGCTGGTCAGTGCCGCCACCTGGCTTGGGGTCAGGGCACGCAACAGGGTGGTGGTAAGTACCGCCACGGCGTTACTGTTCAACGCGGCGGTCAGTGTCGTGGTAAGCGCGGTTATCTGGTTGGTCGAGAGTGCCGTGACCTGCGTACTCTTCAGCCAGCCGACCTGATCCGGGGTGAGCGTTGCGACCTCATCGGTGGTCAGTGCCGCCACCTGGTTGGTGCGGAGTGCGCCAAATTGGGTACTGGTGAGCGCCACTAGCTCGTCCGTGGTCAGCGCAGCAAGGGCGGCTGTGCTGACCACCGCCATCGCAGACGAGCCAAAGGCGGTGATATTGGTCGCACCCACGGCAACCATCAGGGCAGCGGAAAGTGCGGCTACCTGTGTCGTCGTCAGGGCCGCTATCGTGCGCGAGGTCAGTGCCGCCACCTGATCGGTGGTGAGGGCTCTTACCTGACCCGTGGTGAGGGCAGCGAACGCGCTGGTCTTGAGTGTACCCAGCGTACTCGGCAGAATCGCGGCAATGCTGGCCGTGGTCAGCGCGGTGAGTTGGGTGGTCTTCAGTGCTGCGAGCTGTAATGACGAGAACACCGCCACCTGATCGGTTGTCAGCGCCCGCAGCTCATCGGTGCGCAGCACGCCTACCTGCGCCGTACTAAGAGCCCCCATCTCATCGGTCGTCAGCGCGACAACCTGGTTGGTGTTCAGGATGGCGATGGCGGGTGTGCCGAGTGCGACGATATTGGTCGCGCCGATTGCAACAATCTCGTTGGTGGTGAGGGCGCTCACCTGCGCGGTCGTGAGGGCGGCCACTTCATCCGAGCGCAATGCCGCTATCTGAGCGGTCGCAAGCCCACGCACCTGACTCGTCGTTAGAGCGCTGAACTGGGCAGTACTAAGCGCCGCAATCTGGGCCGTCGAGAGCACCAAAAGTTCGGTAATGGTCAAGGCCGCGATGGCCGCCGTGTTGATGACAGCAAGCGTGCTCGTGCTGACCGCTGCCAAGGCCTCGGTGGTCAGTGCAACCACCTGTGAACTGTTCAGCGCCTTACTCTCTGCGCTAGTAAAGGCCGCCACCTGAGCGGTCGAGAGTACGCGCATCTCGGTTGTCTTCAGCGCACCGAGTTGGTTCAGGCTGAAGGCAGCCACTTGATCGGTGGTGAGGGCTACCACCTGATCGGTGGTGAGGGCCGCTATCGCCGCCGAACCAAACCCAGCGATGGCGCTCGTTGCGAGTGCGGCTAGATTGGCCGGGCCGAGGGCGACCGTCTGCGCAGTATTCAACGCGCCGATCTGGCTTGAGGACAACACCGCCGCCTGATCAGCACTCAGTACGCTAAGGTTGGTTGTAGAAAATGCACCAAGGGCAGCGGTGCTAAGGACACCCATCTGCGCGGTGGTGAGTGCGGCTGTTTCGGCGGTGGTGAGGGCGGCAAGCGTTGCCGGTGCCAACGCACGGATCGCGGTGCCGAGCGCGACCAGCTCCCCGACGCTCAACACCCCCACCTGGTTGGTCTTGATGGCGGCAATCTCGGTGGTAGTCAATGCGACCACCTGATCCTGGGTTAGCGCCTCAAACTCTGCACTGGTCAGGGCTGCAACCAGCGCCGTATTCAGATAGGGGATATTCAGGGCCGTGATGGCCGCGATGGCCGCAGTGCCAAACCCAAGCGCCTGAGACGCATTGAATGCCGCTATCTGCCCGGTAGTAAGTGCAGCCACCTGATCGGCAGAGAGCACCGCCACCTGCTTGGTGTTGAGCGCACCCAGCATAGACACGCTGAGAGCGGATATCGTATCGGTCTGAATGGCCGCGATCGCCGCTGTGGTGAGCGGCACCGATAAACCCGGTACGGCGTTTGAGCCCGCAAGCGTAGTCCCGAAAATGTTGATCGCTTTAATCTGCGACGCGGTCAATGCCGCTGCCTGGCTCGCTGTGAGCGAAAGGAGCTGGCCGGTGCTGAACGCCGCGACTGCCGCTGTGCTGAGCGAGGCGATAGCGGACGTACTCATCACAGCAACTGCGGCGGTAGTGAGCGCCTTGGCCTGTAGCGCATTCAATACCCCCACCTGGGCGGAGTTAAGCACCGCGACCTGGCCGGTGGTGAGCGCACCCATCTCGGCGGCCTTGAGGGCACTGACCTGGGTCGAGCTTAACAGCGCCACCTGGTCTGCGGTGAGGGCGCGCACCTGGTTGGTCAGCAGGGCCGCGACCGCACCCGTCGAAAGACTAAGGATATTGTTTGGGTCAATGGCCGCAACACTGGTGATGGTGAGCGCTGCCGCTTGGGCAGCGGTCATGACGGCAAGCTGGTCGGTATTGAGTATTGCCGCCTGGTTGCTGGTAAGCGCGAGCGCTTGGGCCGATTTCAGCACGGCAAATTCAGCCGTGGTAAAGGCCGCGAGCTGGCTGGTGGTAAGGGCCTTTATCTGCGGGGTAGAGAGGGATGCAACCGCAGTGGTCGAGAGGCTGGGGATATCGGCGGCAGCGATCGCGGCAACACTGGTGGTGGTGAGCGCAGCCACTTGGGCGGTCGAGAATACCGCCACCTGATCGCTCGTCAGTACCGCCACCTGGTCAGAACCCATGGCCCCCACCTGGATCGACTTCAGTGCCGCAATCTGTCTCGTGCTAAAAACGGTTATCTGACTCGTCGTCAGCGCCTTCACCTGCGTGATGGATAGGGACAGAACCGCAGTGCTCGAAAGGCTTGGGATATTGGCCGCAGCAATCGCCGCGACACTGGTGGTGGTGAGTGCGGCCACTTGGGCAGCAGAGAGTACCGCCACCTGATTGTTGGTTAGCGCCGCAACCTGATCGGCACTCAAGCCCCCCGCCAGGGTCGGCTTTAGGGCCGCAATCTGGCTCGTGCTAAAAACGGTTATCTGGTCAGTAGTGAGCGCCTTGATCTGCGCGGTCGTGAGTGCGGCAACCGCAGCCGTCGAAAGGCTTGGGATATTGGTAGCACCAATCACCGCAACCTGGCCCGCACTCATAACCCCGACCTGGGCGGACTTCAGGGCCGCAACCTGAGGGGCGCTAAAAGCGGTTATCTGATTGGTGGTCAGCGCCTTGATCTGTGCGGTCGTCAGTGCCGCAACCGCAGTCGTCACAAGGCTTGGGATATTGGCGGCATCAATCGCCGCCACACTCGCGGTGGTAAACGCCGCCACTTGGACAGAAGAAAGTGTCGCCACCTGATCGCTTGTCCACGCCGCGACCTGGCCCGCACTCATGACCCCCGTCTGGGTAGACTTCAGGGCTGCAATCTGGGGGGCGCTAAAAGCGGCTATCTGCGCCGTCGTCAGCGCCTTGATCTGTACCGTCGTCAGTGCCGCAATCGCAGCCGTCAAAAGGCTTGGGATATTGGCGACATCAAGCGCTGCCACACTCGCGATCGTAAGTGCCGCCACATCAGTAGCAGAGAGTACCGCGACCTGATTATTCGTGAACGCAGCAACCTGGTCAGCACTCATCACCCCCACCTGAGCCGACTTGAAGGCGGCCACCTGGGTGGCACTAAACGCGGTTATCTGCGCTGTCGTCAGCGCCTTGATCTGTGCGGTCGTCAGTGCCGCAACCGCAGCCGTCGCGAGGCTTGGGATATTGGCAGCCGCAAGCGCCGCGACACTCGCGATCGTAAGTGCTGCCACATCAGCCGCAGAGAGTACCGCCACCTGATTATTCGTGAGCGCGGCCACCTGGTCAGCACTCATCACCCCGGCCTGGGTCGATTTTAGGGCCGCAACCTGGG
>CAIRSR010000034.1 GCA_903881315.1 uncultured Thiotrichales bacterium
GGGCAAAAAGAGCTGATGAGAGTGGATAGCGACTAGGGCTCTGGACACTCCTGGGTGTTTGTCGATGGTGTCTTTGCTTGCGGGGCGTTGTGCTGGCGTATCAAGGCGACTGGACGTTGGGTGACACGCTGGGGACTTAGCAGGGTGCGGATATGTCTGTGGGCGGGTCTCACGATGCGCCCGAATACAAGGGTAAATACGCGCATCAGAAGAGACAAGCGTTAGCCATCCGATCGAGGCAAGCTACGATCAGCCGGGTGGACTTGGTTTATTGAGACCATTTACCCAACCGACTAGCTCTCGGTGTGCTTGGCGTTCTGGCTTTTACCGGTCGTAATCGTTACTCTTAACCAGCTCCCTTGATCAGCCCCTCAAAGGTCTTCTATGACGTACAACCTGTATTTTGTCCCGACCATCTTCCTTTTTCTACTCTTCGGGTTGCGCATTGCGCAGGAGTATCAGCGCGCAGTCATCTTTCGTTTGGGCCGCTATTCTGGACTACGTGGGCCAGGACTATTTTGGATCATCCCATTCGGCATAGAGCGGGCGACGATCGTTGACATTCGTACGCGCACAATATCAGCCGAACAGCAGGAAACCATTACGCGCGATAGCGTGACGGTAAAGCTAAATGCCGTGTTGTGGTATCGGATCACGGATGCCCCAAAATCGGTGATCGCGGTCTACGATTCACAAACGGCAGTGTATCAACTTGCGTTGACCGGCCTACGCAATATCATCGGCAAACACGATCTCGATGAGGTACTCCAGGATCGTGATCGAATCAATGCCTTATTGCGGGAAAATATCGCCGCTTCTACCGCCCAGTGGGGCATTGAGGTGGAACGGTTCGAGATGAAGGATGTTGAATTGCCGGTTGCTATGCAACAGGTAATGGCGATGCAGGCCGAGGCGATTCGTGAGAAACGCGCCCGCATCATCAAGGCAGAGGCCGAGCTGGAAGCCTCGGTGAAGCTCGCGCTCGCATCGGCGCAGATGGCTGGTAATCCAGCCGCACTGGAATTGCGGCGGATGCAGATGATCGCGGAAGTCGGTTCGGAGAATAATAGCACCATGGTGCTCATGATCCCCTCTGATTTCGTAACCCTGGCGACATCTCTCAATGATTATGTCCGTGATCAGAGCGCGAAAAAGAGAGAACCCTAAACCGAGCAGATCCACCCACACTTGCGCTTTCCCCCATCACCCAACCAGGGAAGAACGCACTCATCCACTGCGTCACTTCCCATCTCCAACGCAGCCCCTCCCAATAACCTATTGACTATCAATAGGCCATCCGGTTCGTCGCGTTGCTGGAATGAGCCCAGCCTTCTATCCCCTGAAGAGGTCGAAGTCTAACGTAACGTATTGATGCGATACATCGTTGTGAGCACTTAAGGGGGGGCTTCAGCCGTTACTAAAGCTCATGCGTAACGAAAAAAGGCATTCCCAGGTCTCGGGCAGGCTTGACGCCGCCTTAATAAGTTAGTTAGTATTTACTAACGGAGCGAGAAAAAGACCACGGGCGCTACATTTTTCGCTCCCAATGCAGATACCTGGCCGATCCTGATCGATGGCATGACCTCACCACCGCTGATCGGCAGGATGGGCGGGGTTAGGGGCATCGGCTCTGTCTTTGGGGCAGGGGGGCAGAAAAATCAGCACGGAATTTTCGCCATTTCCGGTGGCCGATGCAGGGGCGCGACCAAGCGGTTGCCTCTCCCAGGGTGCGTGTGCTTGGGAGACGATGGCGTCGCTGCCTGTCTTAGTGGTCAGGTAACGCGCTCTGGAAGATCTTGTCGCGTTGCGTTTTCACCCAACGCTTGTGTTCTGTGAGGACACCGCAGGCGTATCTGCGCCGCCGCCAATTGGTTACCCCAACTAAAAGAGAGAGTCTATGTCCCGTCGTTGGAATGAGATCTTGATGGATGATCACCAGGCTACCGAGAAGGTATTTGCCGCGCTCGACAATGCCTTCAGTGCGTCCCAGCCGCCACCGGTACGCATGGTGAGTGAAGCGATGGAGTACCTCTCGGTATACCTCGATCGCTGTCACAACCACAAAGAGGAAGACTATCTGTTTCCGCTCATTGAGAAGCGTGGCATTCCGCGCGAGGGTGGCCCGCTTGCGGTAATGCTTGCCGAGCACGAGGAAAGCCGCCGCTTGCTCGCGGTGCTGACCCCGCTCGCCAAGGAGTATGTGGCGGGCCATCGGGAGGTCACGGAGGCACTCGCGGAGGCATTCGTCGCCTACAGCTCCTTGCTCAAGCAACACTTTTGGAAGGAAAACGACATTCTCTATCCTATGGCCCTGCGTGTCCTCCGGCCCGAGGACGAGGCCTCCATTCTTGCCGGGATCGAGCGCACAGAGGCGGCGTTTGGCGCGGACACCCGCGCCCACTTCTACACGATGGCCGCACGGATTGCGGCGGCGGGGAGCGTTGCTGACCTTTCCGTTGGCCTAGACCGCGAGGTTCTCGCTGCTATGCTGAACACCCTGCCCGTGGAGATCTCCTTCGTTGATGCCAACGACACCGTCGCCTACTTCAGCCACGAGAACCAGGACAAGATCTTCCCCCGCAGTCGTTCTGCCATCGGCATGAAGGTGCAGCAATGCCATCCCAAGAGTAGCGTTCATAGGGTCAACGCCATCCTGAGCGCATTCAAGGCCGGCCAGCGCGAGGTGGCAGAGTTCTGGATCGAGCTTGCCGATCGCAAGATCCACATTCGCTATTTTCCGGTGCGCAGTCCCGATGGCCGCTACCTCGGATGTCTCGAGACGGTGCAGGACATCACGGCTATCCAGCGACTAACCGGGCAGCGGCGCTTGCTGGATGACAATGACTAGACCCGGGCGACCCTCATGACACCACGTCGCAACGCCAGCGAGCGGCGCACCGAGATCGCCGATGCCGCACTCGCGGTGATCGCGGCGCAGGGCTTGGGGCGCTTTACCGCTGCTGCGGTCGCCGCTGCGGTGGGTGTCTCCGATGCGGCCTTGTTCCGCCATTTCGAGAGCATGGATGACATCGTTCTCGCGGCCATCGACCGTGCGGGGGCCATCCTGTTCGAGGATTTTCCGCCCCCCGCAAGCGATCCCATCGAGCGCATCGGCCAATTCTTCCGCCGCCGGGTCGCGGTCATCGCTTCTCACCCTGGTGTGGCGCGTGTGCTCCTATCCAACGAACTTGCCTTTGCCGCGCCGGCTGCGGGTGTCCTGCGCGTCGCTGACTTCAAACGCCGCAGTGTCGGGTTTGTGCGGCAGTGCCTAAACGAGGCGGCAGCGGCGGGGCTGCTGAGTTCGGCGGTTTCGCACCAAGCGGCAGTGGTCGTGATCACCGGCAGCCTGCTTGCGCTCGCTCATCAAGCGGGTGGGATCAGCGGCCAGTCAAACGGCATCGCGGACGAGGTATGGGCCACCCTGGAGCGCGTCTTGAGGGGCTAATGTGCGTGTAGAACACGTCAATCTGCAGAGGTTGACAGACGTAGTTTGAACTCGGCAATCCTTGCCATCTATCGATTTTCATGAGGAATAAAAACATGTTTTGCAATCAGTGTGAACAAACGTATCGCGGTACCGGTTGTGTAAATAATCCAGGTATCTGTGGGAAAGATGAGGACGTTCAGTCTCTACAAGAATTGATCTTGTTTGGTCTAAAGGGTATGGCCGCGTATGCAAGCCATGCGCGACGCCTCAATCAATCGGATCCGGGTGTGTCAGCGTTCATTGAGGACGCACTTTTCTCAACCATGACCAATGTAAATTTTGACCTATCCGCATTGATAGAGATAGCACTCGAATTGGGACGACAGAATTTCAAGGTCATGGGGATGCTGGATGCAGGTCATATCGCGGCCTTCGGCAAACCAAGGCCCGCAGAAGTGCGTGAGGGGACACAAGCGGGCCCAGGGATTCTTATCACCGGACATGATCTGGTTGATTTGCGGGATCTGCTCCAAGCGCTAGAGGGTACGCCGATCAAAGTATATACGCATGGTGAAATGTTACCAGCGCACATGTATCCAAAACTGGCCGAGCACCCCAATCTGGGCGGGCACTATGGTGGCGCATGGCAGGATCAGCGCAAAGAATTCGAGTCCTTCTCCGGCCCTATTCTGGCGACCACCAACTGTATCCTTATTCCGCGCCCGAGTTATGCGGATCGGGTATTCACCACCCGTTTCACGGCAGTACCCGGTGGAACGCGCCTCAGCGATGGCGATTTCCAACCCATCATTGAGAAGGCACTGGCATGTCCTCCTCTACCAGAAAAGCTGGAACGCACGTCTACCACGGGTTTTCATCATAGCGTGATCCTCGAACATGCAGCCACCATCGTCCAGGCGGTAAAGGAAGGGAAAATCAGCCGATTCTTCGTCATTGGTGGCTGCGATGGTGCAGAAAAGGGGCGCAACTATTTCAGCGAGTATGCCAAGGCAACGCCTGCAGATTCCTTCATTCTGACACTCGGTTGTGGAAAATATCGTATTCGTGAACACGAATACGGCACACTCCTTGGCCTACCACGCCTATTGGACATGGGACAATGCAACGATAGCTATGGCGCGATTACCGTTGCCGTTGCGCTCGCCAAGGCATTCGAGTGCGGCGTCAACGATCTACCACTCACCCTGATGATCAGTTGGTTTGAACAAAAGGCAGTGGCTGTTCTTTTGACATTGCTCGCGCTCGGCGTAAAAGGTATTTCCATTGGGCCGAATCCTCCCGCATTCATCACGCAGAACGTGTTCAATTTCTTAAAAGAACATTACGATTTACGTATCGTTGGCACCAGCACAGAAGAGGTTTGCACCTTCTGAGAAATTGCGGTGTCACCATCGTGCGGACAGCCACCGGGTTAGAATAGCGTAAGACTGATGGTTGGGTTGTGGTTTTGACTTTCCCTGACTGGTAACTTGGTCGTTGTTACCTTGTGAGGCTTGTGAGCAGCCACCGACCCGTGGGCGGACGGCGGAAAGCGTGTTGCGTTTTCCGCTGGCCGTCCATAGGGTTGCGCAGAGCCACAAAGGCGGGAATCGGTGTGGCCGACTGTCCACAAATCCACGCTGGATGTGCCCCATATTCCAACAATAACTCCGCCAGGATCTTTTCTCCCGACAGTGCCGCCATCGCGACCTGCGCTTTGCACTGTGCGCTGTGCTTAGCGTTTCACACCCATGCCTCTGGTTCCTCTCGTTTAGCTTGGCCATCCGTCCGAAAAACCGCTACCACCGCAGTCCCGAGTAAAGATGTGGTGATACCGCGAATAATCACCGTGTTGCGGCGCGTAGGGGTTGGTATACTACGCGAGCAGGGGCGCGTCATGGCTTGTGGTGTTCGGCAGTGGGTCACGGGTGGGTGCAGTGCGCCGCTGGTGACCTGCGGGGGATGCGCTACTTTTCAGCAGCGAGACATCCTTATGCGCCCGAATAACGATACCCCATAATCCCGTCCATGAAGGCGAGTATTACCCATGAAGATGATCAATCGCATCACGCTGCTCTTTACGCTTGGGTTGTTAGCGTTTCTGGGGGGCTGTGGAGAACCCGCCGATCAGAGAAATGCGTCCACAAAACCAGAGCCAACCGTGACGCGCACCATCACCCTCGCTGCATACACGACACCCCGCGAGGCATATGGTAAGGCCATTATTCCAGCGTTCCAGAAGTATTGGCAAGAAAAGACCGGCCAGCACGTAGTCTTTGAGGAGTCGTATCTCGGTAGTGGTGCCCAGTCACGCGCCATCCTGAGTGGCTTTGAGGCCGATGTGGCTGCCCTTTCTCTTGAAGCGGACATCAATAGCATCGTGAAGGCTGGGCTTATCACCCACAACTGGCAGGCTGTGCCCGGCAAGGGCATGGTAACCCGCTCGATTGTTGTCATCGCGACCCGCCATGGTAATCCCAAGGGTATCAAGGATTGGGACGATTTGCGCAAACCCGGGCTTGGGGTGCTCACCCCCAATGTGCGTACCAGCGGGGGTGCCATGTGGAATATCTGTGCACTATACGGTGCGGCTCTGCGCGGGGGCACCACGGCACCCAAGAACAATCCACAGGCAGCCGCCGATCTCCTGCGGGACGTACTCAAGAAGGTAAGCGTCATGGATAAAGGCGCACGCGAATCCATCACCAACTTCGAAAAGGGTGTCGGTGATGTCGCCATTACCTACGAAAACGAGGTCTTGGTAGGCCAACAATCCGGACAGACCTATGAATATTCTATACCCCGCTCCACCATCCTGATCGAAAACCCAATTGCGCTGATCGATCGTTCGGTTGAAAAACACGGCAATCGTGACGTGGTCGAGGCATTTATTGCTTTTGTGCAATCCCCGCTGGCGCAACGGGCATTTACCCGCTACGGATTGCGCCCGGTCAACGAGACGGTAGAAAAAGAAGTGGCAGGACAATTCCCGGTTGTCCAGGATCTCTTTACCATCGCCGACCTGGGTGGGTGGCCGATGGTCAGCACGACCATTTTCGGGCCGCAGGGAGTCTACGAGCGAGTCTATAGCCAAATTGGTTCTGCGTTGCAATGAAGGGAACCAGTGTTGCAGTGAGGCCCGGGCGTGGTGGCTTGGCGGTGCGCTTTCTGTTCATTCTCTACATTGCGCTACTCATCGTCATACCGCTACTCGCCCTGATCTCGTGCGGTCTCCGGGGAGGGATCCTTCAGGTATGGGCCGCCATTACAGCGCCCGTGGCGCTACAAGCCCTCACATTAACCTTGTGGAGCGCCGGAGCCATTTCGCTTATCAATGCGATCATGGGAACAGCAACCGCGTGGGTACTGGTACGCTATCGGTTCCCTGGTCGTTCTCTCCTTTCTGCGTTGGTGGATCTGCCTTTTGCCATTCCGACGCTGGTGACCGGCATCATGTTGGTCATCCTGTTAGGGCCGCAGTCTTTGACCGGGCAATGGCTGGCCGGACAAGGAATTACGGTAACCTTTGCACCACCCAGTATTCTCTTGGCGTTATTATTTATTTCATTTCCCTTTGTCGTCCGCGCAGTAGAGCCAGTACTTCTAGAACAGGATCCAGGCGAAGAAGAAGCAGCGCGAACGCTAGGTGCGGGATCGCTCGCAACTTTTTTGTGGGTGCTGTTACCACCGCTTGCGCCTGCCATCCTGTCAGGAACCATCCAGTCCTTTGCGAGAGCGTTGGGAGAATTTGGATCGATCGTCATTGTCTCTGGGAACATCCCCTATCGGACGCTGACTGCTCCGGTCTATCTCTTTGGTGAAGTAGAGAGCGGACGATCGGATATTGCAGCAGCGGTATCGATTGTGCTCTTGGTGATTGCATTAGGCCTAAACCTCGCCGCACGGGGAATTCGGCAGACGAAACATGCGTAACTATTCAACGATTAGAACCTTTACCGTCGGGCAATGGCTATTGCTGGCGTTGGTTCTTTTCTACGTGGGCGCTCTTTTGGTTTTACCGGTAGTAGCGCTCGTCGTTCGCGCCCTGGCGGGTGGAATACAGCCTTTGCTCGACACCTTCCACAATGTAAACGCGCTGCACGGTTTACAGCTCTCCATAAGCCTAGCCGTTATTGCACTGGTTGCGAATGGCATTCTCGGTGTTGGCGGTGCCCTCGTGTTGGTGCGCCACCGCTTCTTTGGTCGGCGATTCTTAGATGCCCTGATCGACCTTCCTTTTGCGGTTTCCCCGGTGATGACCGGACTTGCCTTTCTTCTCCTGTTTGGGCGCGACGGCTGGTTCGAGCCACTACTGGGGGAGTGGAAGGTCACTTTTGCCTTTCCTGGATTGGTGATTGCAACATTGTTTGTGACCTTTCCCTTCACCCTGCGTGAGGTTGGCTATGTCCTCGAAGAACTCGGCACCCTAGAGGAAGAGGCCGCCGTAACCTTGGGTGCCTCCCCTTTCCGGGTCTTCTGGTTGGTTACCCTGCCCAATATCCGTTACGGGCTTGGCTACGGGATTATCCTTACTGTGGCACGCGCCCTTGGGGAATTCGGCGCTGTACTGGTATTGGGTGGCGCTATCTCAGGGAAAACCGCAACAACCACGACGTTTATCTATAATGCAATTGAAGAGCGGCAAGAAGCGGCTGCCTTTAGCATGGCCTTAGTCTTAGCGGTGGCCAGCATTCTCCTCCTCGCTGGCTTGGAATGGCTGAAGTATCAGCGTAGCAAAGAGTTGTAAATGGGCATTCGGGTTTCGCACCTCACAAAACACTTTGGCTCCTTTTTAGCGGTCGATGATGTCAGTCTTGAAATCCCTTCTGGGGATTTGGTCGCCTTTCTGGGGCCGTCTGGAGGGGGAAAGAGCACCATCCTCCGCATCATTGCGGGCCTAGAGACCGCAGATTCTGGTTCGGTCTTTTTTGACGAGGAGAATGCTGATCACCTCCACGCCCGCGCACGGGGGGTAGGATTTGTATTTCAGCACTATGCGCTATTCCGTCATATGACGGTGATGCAGAATATTGCTTTTGGGCTGCGGGTGCGGGGGGCAAATCACACGCAACAGACTGCGCGTGTCCAAGAACTTTTGGCCTTGATGGGACTACGCGGCTTGGAGGAGCGCTATCCCTCTCAGCTATCGGGGGGACAGCGGCAACGTGTCGCGCTCGCCCGCGCCCTAGCGCCTGAGCCGAAAGTGCTGTTGTTGGACGAGCCCTTTGGCGCGGTGGATGCCAAGGTTCGCGAGGATCTTCGCCATTGGCTGCGACGACTTCATGATGAGGTACACCTCACGTCGATTTTCGTCACCCACGATCAAGAAGAAGCCTTCTCGGTAGCCGATCGTGTCATCATCATCAACAAAGGACGGGTTGAACAAGCTGGTTCACCAGAAGAGATCTTGGATCAACCCACCACGGAATTTGTCGCACGGTTCATAGGCGAGGCCAATGTCTACCAGGCCACAGTACAAAACGGAATTGCTCATGTCGGCGCACTACCAGTGTCAGCCCCGGGAATCACGGATGGCACCCAGGCCACCCTCGTGATTCGGTTGTATGATCTAAAGTTCTGGCGCGACGATAACGGCATGGCCACCGTAGTGCGTACCATGACCCTAGGCGATCGGATCAAGGTCGAGGCAACCATTGATGGCGCAGGCACCATCTTTTCTCAATTTCCCCGCCGCAGCAGTCTACTCAAGGGGATTGAACCAGGTGTGCGAATCCATATCGAGGTAACAATGGCACGCGCCTACCCCAGCGGGTAGCGAATCCTAAGAGTGAATGCCTTCCGGAAAGCGAAAATGAACGCTCATGGACACCGCACGGCACACCGAAATACAGCCACGATAGCGGCTCCGATAAAATTATTGATATACCCAGACATGAAAGACATTCTGTTTAGTCTGTAAAAGATTCACTACATCAACCAATCTACTGTCATTTCAAACACTGGGCTATTCCCATGAAAAAGCATAACATTAGCATAGATGAATTAAAGAAAACGATCGACGTATTCCAGAGAGCCATTGAGGATCACACCAATTGGCTGATGGGTTGGCATCGCGCCATCATTTGCGAGTCCTGCTCAGATGAGATAGGACAATACCTACGTGATGACGCCCACCATCATTGCAAATTCGGACACTGGTATTATGACAGCACCCAATCCTATCTAGCGGATTCCGAGGCCTTTGCTGCGATTGAGGCCGTACATAAGACCATGCACGATACTGGCAGGGAATTATTACTTGTCTCAATGAAAGGGGACAAGATCTCTAGCACCGATTACGATACCTTTCTAGGATTACGTGAAACACTGAGGGGACTACTAAGGACTCTTGATGCTGACCTGCACGGCACTCTCCTCGAGACCGACCCGCTAACTCGCGTCCCTAACCGCCATAACATCGTACCCTTCCTCTCTGATCGCAGAACGCTCCTAGAAAATTACCAAGAGGAAAGTACCGTATGCATGCTGGATATTGATCACTTCAAGAAGGTGAATGATACGTATGGGCATCCAGCCGGTGATCAGGTTCTTGCAACCGTTGCTAATGTAATAGCAAGCCATCTACGCAACGGAGATAGAATATTCCGCTACGGTGGTGAAGAATTTCTGCTAACATTCGCAGCCAGCGGACTTATATCGTCATGTAGGGTGGCGGATAAACTGCGCGCCTTGTTAGCGAATCAGACAATCATTGTAGCCGATAATACCAGTTTACAGGTAACAGCGTCCTTCGGGCTGGCTTCTCTCCGACCAAGAGTCGACATCAATGAGATTATTGCCTGTGCTGACAAAGCACTGTACTCCGCAAAAGAGCATGGTCGGAATCAAGTCTGCTGCACCATACCAAACGGCGCTGGCTGCGTGACTAAACCATGGAACGAGATATCTGCCGGATTAGCCAAAGCCGCATCATAATGGTTCAGTGAATAGGATATTACGATTACAAATTCAGGTCAGAAAGACCTATGGTGCTGCGAATCAGCGCATGGTACGTTGACTGTCTCCATAGGGAAAAACCATATAGAGCGGGAGTCCCATAAAACGATGGCAGGTAAAAAGTAAAAACCCCTTCCTAATTCCCCTCCCGTGGAGGGGTGGGGTAGTTAGCCAATCATTTTATGCTGCTCTTGCTATACTGCTGCAAGGGTTCGATTGGGCTATCAGCAAGGTTCAGGCGAGTCATGTCATGGCAATCTGTCGGTCTTGTGGCCGCCAGATGAACATCCCTGCTGAAGTATACCCGTAGCCACGCAATACTACCTGCTTACATCACGGTCACGAAAATCTTCTCTTAAGACTACCGCCAAAAAAATTCCCAGTGGTGACTGGGAATCGTGGGGATTCTGTCTCGAGTGGCCTCAGAAAGGAATATCGTCGTAGGCCTCGTTATGACCGTGGTCAGGCATGGGTTGCTGGGGGCGCGATGACGAGCCGCGGGAAGACCCACCCATGCCCTGGCCGTGATCATCTGCCGCTGCCGCGCCACCCCTGCCATCCAGCATCTGCATCTCGTTTGCGACAATCTCGGTGGTGTAACGCTCGATATTGGTTTTGTCCATGTACTTTCGGGTCTGCAAACGGCCTTCGATGTAGACCTTCGCCCCCTTCTTCAGATATTCATTCGCGACCTCGGCAAGACGCCCAAGCAGCACCACCTGATGCCACTCGGTATGGTCTTGCCACTGGCCGGTGTCTTTGTCCTTGCGGCCCTCGGTGGTCGCAATCCGAAGGTTGCCGACTGCCACACCACTTGGACTAAAACGCACCTCCGGGTCGCGCCCGAGGTTGCCGATGAGGATTACCTTATTTACACCTCTTGCCATCGCTGATTCTCCTAATGATTGAGCGTATCGGTTATTTTGTCGAAATTCGTACCGGCGCGTACGACTGTCTATGCACCGGACACGCCCCCCATCGCGCTAACGCGCTGAGGTGTAGGCCAGTGGGGTAGCCCTTGTGTTGGGCAAAACCATAGCCCGGCCAAGCCGCATCCAGTTTACACATAGCAGCGTCACGCGCCACCTTAGCAAGGATAGAGGCAGCACTGATGGCAGGTTCGGTCGCATCCCCCCCCACGACGGCCCGCACGGGACAAGGCAACCCTTCGGGGCAGTGATTGCCATCCACCAAGACAAGCTCGGGGACAACGACCAAGGCTTGCACCGCACGCGCCATAGCAAGCAGCGAGGCTTGGAGGATATTGACACGGTCTATCTCCGCAGCCTCTGACCACGCCACTGCGTAGGCAAGCGCCCGCTCGCGAATAAGAGAGTCTAACGCTTCTCTACGGGCCGGAGAAAGTTTTTTAGAATCGGCAAGTCCGGGTATCGGTCGCGTTGGGTCAAGGATGACCGCAGCCGCATACACCGGCCCCGCCAACGCACCACGACCCGCTTCGTCCAACCCGGCAACCAAAAGGCTATCCGGTACAACCTGTCTGTCCACTGTTTATGGTATCCTACTGTTTTAGTCAAAGGGTGGCCGCTCCAGACTGGCTGCGCACTGCTGGTGCCTATGGTACCGCGTTGGTGGTTCGGTTCGAACCTAACCGCAGACAATACGCCTGTGCCAAAGCCCCCCAAGCCTTTTCCGGTATGGGACAAGACTGGCTTACCACGCCCCAGAGACGCCCCTCACAAAATATAAGCCAACTCCGGTAAATTCATACTTTACCTTTCCCCAAGGCGGTCGATATAGATGCCAATGGGGGGATTCTCCTTAAAGAAAGCTTACCGATTAGGCCTAGCGGAGGTACCATGAGCATCAGTAGCATTACCAGTAGCAGTTGGCAGGCTACCGTATACAGTAGCCAACAAAGTAGCCAACAGTTCAGCATAGCCCGTTCCGGTGGGGACAACGACGGTGACCGAGACGGCAGTGGACAGGGCAGCAGCGGTCGGATCGGTGGGCTTGTCACGTCGATTGTTGAGGCACTATCCCAATCCGGCATCTCTCTTGCCTCGACTAAAGCGTCCTCGACGCCCGCCACGAATAGCACGACCAACAGTGGCACAACCCCTTCTACCTCGACCAGCGGCAGCAACACAACCCAAGACCCCCTCTCGACGTTCTTGGGTTCCTTGTTTAGTGCGCTACATTCGGTCGGCAACGGGCAGGGCGCAAATCAGGCAAGTGGTGCGTCCACAACCGATGGTGTATCGGCCCCGACCACGGCTGCCCCAAGCGCCCCGGGGGGCGGACACTGGCACCACCATCACGGCGGTGGCGGCAATATCGAGAGCAATCTCCAGAGCCTGATCCAGCAGCTTACCTCGACCGGATCCGGCACGTCCTCTGGTTCTGGCACGGGCACCTCTGGCTCCGGCGTGTCGGCCACGGGTTCCAATAATTCCGGGCTGGCTGCCTTGCAACAGAACTTCCAGAATCTTGCGAGCGCCTCGGGTGCTAGTGGTAGTAAGGCGACACTGACCCATTTTCTGCAATCCCTTTCTCAGGATCTACAGAACTTTGGCCCTACTGGCAACATCGTGAACACACAAGCGTAAAGGAACCTGATCACCTGCTGCACCCATCCACCTATAACGCAATACCAAGAGACCAGCTAGACACAGCCTCGCGGGTGTGGTGAAGTATCACGAGGAGGGCGCTGTACGGTGTGCGCCCTCCTCGTGCGGCTCTGTCGCTTTGTGGCGGTGCCATCTTGTTGATCTTGTATTGACGGCCTTCCCATCGGGGTCGGCTGCGTTATGTGTTGAGTGTTGTTTCGGTGAGAGACGGTGAATGATAGTTGATTGGCCACACAACGAAGCCAAGCGGGTAGCAGAGCGTTTACAGGGATCCGATAAGCTTGCTGTCTTTGAGACGGGGTACGGCCCCTCGGGTCTCCCCCATATCGGCACCTTCGCCGAGGTGGTCAGAACCTCTTATGTCATCAAGGCCCTCCGTGCGGATTATCCTGAGCGGGCAACCAAGCTCATCGTCTTTTCGGATGACTTGGATGGTCTGCGGAGTATGCCGGAGAATGTACCGAACCACGCGCTCATCGAGAAGCACCTCGGTGCGCCGCTATCCTCCCTCCCCGACCCCTTTGGTCAGGAGAGTAGCTACGCGGCCTACATGAATGGACGCCTGAAGCACTTCCTCGACTATTACGGGTTCGAGTACCTGTTTGAATCCTCCACGGAATGCTATCAATCTGGGCGATTTAATGATGGCCTCGCGCGCGTCATGGAGAATTATGACGCGGTGCGTAACCTGTTCATCAAGACCATCGCCCCCGCCAATCGCGATGCCTGGAGTCCGTTCTTCCCTATCTGCGAGTCTTGCGGAAAGATCTACACGACAAGTGTGTTGTCGGTTCATCCGGAAACCTCCGAGGTCACCTACCATTGCAACCGTGACGAGAAGAACTATCGCTCTTGTGGCCACCGTGGGCGCGTGTCTATCCTGAACGGCAAGGTTAAAGTAGGCTGGAAGGTGGATTGGGCGATGCGCTGGTACGCCTTCGGGATCGATTATGAGATGCACGGCAAGGATTTGCTCGACTCGGCGTCATTAAGTTCTAAGATCTGTAGTGTGCTTGGTGGCAGACCACCGCTTACCTATAAGTACGAGCTGTTCCTCGACGAAAATGCCGCGAAGATCTCAAAGAAGATCGGCAATGGCGTATCCATGGAGCAATGGCAGTCCTTTGCGCCGGTTGGGTCGTTACTCTATTTCTTGTTAGAAGAACCCAATCGTTCTCGCAAGATGGGCTTGCCGATCCTGCCACGCCTCGTTGACAATTATCTTAACGCCCTCAAAAAAGAAGACGCCAGCGACCCCAAAGCGGCCTTGTGGTTTGTCGATGGCTTGCAGCACCACCACGACCTTTCTGGTATCGATAAAACCGACATTACCTTTTTGTTGCTGACCAATGTTGCCGAGAATATCGGCAGCGATGATGTCGAGCTGCTCTTTGATTATGTGCTGCACTACGACCCGAGTGTGCAGGAAAATGCCGAGTTCTTCCGCAATCTCTGTCGGCACGCCATAGAATACGTCAAGGATGCGCGTCTGCGGGCAGCAGAAACCAGCAACGAATTACCACCCGAAAACTTTTTCCCGGCGCTGTTGTCTTTATCCGAAGAGATAAAGGCCATGACGGCACCAGGCGCTTTTACCGCAGAAACACTCCAAAACCTGGTGTTTGCCGTTGGCCGACAACATGGCTTCGAGCCCGGCGTGTGGTTCCGCTTGTTATACGAGGCACTGCTCCATAAGGCGCAAGGCCCACGGCTCGGGTCGTTCTTTGCGATGCTCGGCCAAGACCGCTCGGGCGCACTCCTGCAACAAGCGCTTGAGCGTCAGGGAAAATGACGATAGCCGGTTGCGGCAATCACAACCGCCTGTCCGGTCGCGTCGCACCATTCGAGCCCGTTGCGTGACACTATGACGCCGATTGGCGTGTAGGCGCAGCCGACATCGTGCAGAGCCGCTTCAAGCTGCCCTTGTCGATTGGGGGGTACGGTAAAGCACAACTCGTAATCGTCGCCGCCCCCGACCACCTTCTCCCAGGGGATGATGAGCCCCTTGAGGGCAGCCGAGCGCGGGATGCGGGCCAGGTCAACCGTCGCACCAACCCCGCTGGCCAGAAGGACATGTCCCAGATCCGCAACCAGCCCATCGGAGAGGTCGATAGCACTGCTCGCAATGCCACGCAAAGCAAGACCCACCGCCACGCGCGGCTCGGGTTGGTTGAGGCGTGTGAGGAGGTAGTCCCTCGCGGTCGGCGCAACCGACGCTGGCTCGTGCCCGAGGCACAGATCCAGCCCCACCGCCGCGTCCCCCAAGGTGCCCGTCACATAGATGAGGTCGCCGACTGCGGCACCCCGTCGACAGAGCGCAGTGCCCTGCGGCACAAAGCCATGGGCCTGCACCGTGATCGAGAGTGGCCCGCGACTGGTGTTGCCCCCCACCAAGGCGAGACCATACTGGTCAGCGAGGTCAAACAGACCGCGACTAAAAGCGGCGAGCCACGATGTGCTGGCTTCTGGTAGGGTGAGTGCGAGTGTCGCCCAGGCGGGCTCTGCCCCCATTGCCGCCAGATCACTCAGGCTCACCGCAAGCGACTTCCAACCAATGGCGTAGGGGTTAGCGTCTTGCAAAAAATGCACACCACCCACCAGGGTGTCGATGGTAACGGCGAGTTCCATACCGGCGGGCACGCGCAACAGGGCGCAGTCATCACCGATGCCTTGCACGACATCCTGGCGTTGCGAAGGGCGCGTAAAATAGTGCGCGATCATTTCAAATTCCATTAACGACATGCAACCACCTCTGCTGGCCCATTGGGGCCTTGGTTCTTGTCCCCCACCGCACAATCTATCATGAATCATGGTGACACCATTGCAGCGATTGCCACCGCCACAGGTCGCGGCGCGGTTGGTATTGTCCGGGTCTCGGGCCCACAAAGCGCTTTCATCGCAAACCAGATGCTGGGCTGCCTACCCACACCACGCCACGCGACGCTCCTCACCTTTCGCGATGCGGCGGGCACCCCCTTGGACGAGGGGCTTGCCCTCTGGTTCCCTGCTCCCCACTCTTACACCGGCGAGGATGTCCTCGAGCTGCAAGGCCATGGCGGGGCGATTGTCTTACAGCAAGTGCTCGAACGTGCCCTAGCACTCGGCGCTCGTCTGGCGCGACCAGGCGAGTTTTCCGAGCGTGCCTTTTTAAATGGCCGCTTTGACCTCGCGGCAGCCGAGGCCGTGGCCGACCTCATTGATGCCTCGTCAACGGCAGCGGCACGCGCCGCCTTGCGCTCGCTGCAAGGAGAGTTTTCGAGCCAGCTCGCGTCACTCGTGGCGAGCCTCACTGAGCTGCGCGTCTACGTGGAGGCTGCCATTGATTTTCCCGACGAAGAGCTAGACCTTCTGGCCGACGGTGCGATTGCCGAACGTCTCAGCCGGTTGCAGCTTCGCATCACCGTATTGGGTAATACGGCTCGACAAGGGGTCTTGCTGCGCGATGGGGTAAGTGTGGTGATCGCGGGTCGACCCAACGTCGGCAAGTCGAGCCTGTTCAATCGACTGGCTGAGCGCGATGTGGCCATCGTCACCGACATCGCGGGCACCACGCGCGATGTGTTGCGCCAAAGCATTCAACTCGATGGCCTGCCCGTCACGGTTGTCGATACCGCCGGTCTTCGCCGCACCGAAGACACCGTAGAACGCGAAGGGGTTAGGCGCGCCTATGCGGAAGTAGCCCAGGCCGATCGCATCCTGCTCGTGGTGGACGACACCTGCGGTGTGGGTGCCGAGGAACAAGACATCCTCGCCGAACTCCCCGAGGCGTTGGTACGCACGAGCCTTACCGTGGTGCGCAACAAGGCCGACCTGAGTGGTCGCCCGGTAGGCCTTGCCGATGGCCCGCTGGGCCCCGAGGTAACCATCTCGGCGGTGAGCGGCGCGGGACTCACTGCCCTCAGCGCCCACCTCAAGGCAGTGGTTGGCTTCTCCACACCCGAAGCAGGAGAGTTTAGCGCACGCCGCCGCCACCTCGTTGCCCTGCAACAGGCCACCACCCACATTGATACCGCCATCGACACCCTCGCAACCCGCGCCCTCGAATTGCTCGCCGAAGAATTGCGGCTTGCGCAAGAGAGGATTGGCGAAATCACCGGTGCTGTTACCTCCGATGACCTGCTGGGTCAGATCTTTAGTGGTTTTTGTATTGGAAAATAGCGCGGGGGCTGGGGTCATGCAGTTGACCGATGAAGATCAGGCGATAATAATCAACGAGAGAAAGGTACGTGGGGGACAGGTTACGCCCCCATACCTCAGAGGCAAGCGGTTCTAGTGAGCAACAGCACCCGAGGGGATTGTAGGAGGCAGCAGCGCATTGGCAGCAGCAAGTTCCCCTACCCCCACGGATGATGGGTAGCGGCAGTGATATGGGTAGCAGCGCTGAATATACCGGGTACGCTGCCGCGACACAGATTGGTAACGCGGTGCCGTTGGACAAATCAAGAAGCTGTCGGGAGGCAAATGCAACATCGCATAGACCCGAAGATTGACTGCGTATTCAAGGCATTACTTGGATCAGAGGAGAATCGTAATCTTCTCATCCATTTTGTGAATGCCATTCTGATGAACGAACTCAGCACGCCGATTACCACCGTTGAACTTCTAAACCCGTACAACGAACGGGAATTTCTTGATGACAAGCTGAGTGTCGTTGATGTCAAAGCCCGCGATGACCACGATCAGATCTACCAAATCGAGGTTCAGTTGCGAGTCTATGGAAATTTACCAACCCGCATTCTCTACCACTGGGCAGACGTCTATAGCCAGCAACTACAAAGTGGGAACGACTACCGCCTATTGAAGCCTACCTACGCTATCTGGTTGCTTGGTGGTGCGCTCGTCCAAACCGACAACGACTACCTCCACTCATACAAATTGCGTGATGAGAAATCGCGGATCTTGACGAACCACGGCGGCATCTGGCTCTTGGATCTAGAGAAGTTCTCTGCACGGTGTATCGAGACCGAACAGCAGCGCTGGCTGCAGTTCTTTAAGAAAGCCGACCAACTCGACGATGACACGCTACCCGATTGGATGAATACCCCCGAAATGAGGCAGGCCATGAGCACACTACGCAGGTTCTCCGATAAAGAA
>CAIRSR010000035.1 GCA_903881315.1 uncultured Thiotrichales bacterium
ATGCGGTTGAAGCAGGAATCAAACTAGACCAGTACCTGTGACCAAAGACGAGCATAATGGTATCCAACAAAGAGTGGATATTGATAGGTTTCATCAAGAAACCATCAGTAAGATACTTCTTATGTTCTGGCAGGGTAACATAGTCCTGACCATAAGCGGTGACGATGATAATGGCTGGCATCTTTCTCAGAGAAAGTTCGGTTCGGATGCGTCGTGCGGTTTCTAAACCATCCATGATCGGCATTTTCCAGTCCATCAAGACAAGATCGAAACAGGCATTTTCTGCGCTCGCCGCAACAAGCGCTTGCAATGCCTGTTCTCCGCTGGTTACACAAACCGGATGATAGGTCAGTAGTGACAAATTCTCGGCAATAATCTGTAGGGCACTGGCGTTATCATCGACTGCCAAGATGCGCAATCCACAAATATTATCGGCGAGCGCGGGGAATCTTTTGATATGTCTTTCGGTTTTATTAAAACAGGCGGTAAAAATAAATCGGCAGCCATGTGTGGGATCATTATAGACATTAATCTGGCCCCCCATCATCTCTACCAAACGCTTGCTGATCGCGAGTCCGAGGCCAGTACCTCCGTATTTCCTGGTAAAAGAGGTATCTCCCTGAGAAAATTCTTGGAAAAGTCTACCAATTTGAGCCGGTGTCATACCAATACCAGTATCACGAACAGTAAATTGCAGGAACACGCTATCCGCTGTTTCTCCCAGAACCTCGGTGGTTATTGAGACCTCTCCCTTTTCCGTGAATTTAATGGCGTTACCAACTAGGTTAATCAAAATCTGACCAAGGCGATGCGAGTCCCCCTGTAGATAATTTGGAACATCCTTCTTGGTGTTCAGCAGCAGTTCCAGCCCCTTTTCATGACTTTTAACGCCAAGGATAGTAACTATCCCATCCAGAACCTCATCAAGGCTGAACTCTGCATTCTCCATAGTAAGCTTTCCAGCCTCAATCTTAGAGAAATCGAGGATGTCGTTAATCAGTTGCAGGAGGATATTGGCGCTTATCTTAACCTTGTCCAGATAGTCACGCTGCTGTTTTGTTAGCGCAGTCTGAAGACACAAATGGGTTAGGCCGATGACGCCGTTTATCGGGGTACGGATCTCATGACTCATCGTAGCAAGGAATTCCGATTTGGCGAGATTGGCCTTCTCCGCCATTAGTTTTGCGCCCTCAAGTTCGTCGTTCTTATTCTGCAGTACCTGATCGAGGCGTTTCCGTTCCGTCATATTCCGGACAACAGCAAATACACCCTGGAGTTTCCGGTTACGATCGTAAAAGGTGGTCGCATCGAGCGACACTACCGTTTCCGTTCTGTCCCAGGCACGCACAATCAGCTCATAGTCAATCACCTTCTTTTCGTTAAGAACCCGTTTAATGCCAACCTCGGCCAACTCCGTGTCGGTACAATAATTCTTGAACGGTGAGCCAATCAACTCATCGCGGGTACAGCCGGTTAGCACCTCCATCTGCTTGTTGACATCGGTAATGATGCCCGACAAATTGGTAATCATCAGCGCCTCGATATTAGACTCGATCAGAGAGCGCGTATAGAATTGTTGATCGCGCAGTCGTTGATCGAGTTTCTGTTGCTCTTCTTCGACCCGTTTGCGAGCGGTATTGTCTGTGCCAATCAACAGATAACCGATAATGGTATTGTGCGCATCCCGAAGTGCCGTGACCGAAACAACCGCCGGGAAACGACTGCCATCCTTGCGGATATAGGTTAGCTCATAGATGTCCTCAATACCGCGTGATGCCTTAAACACCAGCGCCTCGAAGCCCGGCAAGATTGGCGTCGCAAGTTCGGTGC
>CAIRSR010000036.1 GCA_903881315.1 uncultured Thiotrichales bacterium
CAAGGGGGCGGCGTCGCGTACCGCAGCCCACGACGATGACGATGATGACGATGACGATCAAGCGGCACGCAAGGCAACGACCACCCACACCACAACCCAGGCGCATGTGGTGCGGAAGGGCGATACCCTAGAGGGTCTCGCCCATAAGGCGGGCGTCACGGTCAAGGAACTGTTGGCGTGGAATCATCTGAAGCCTCGCGCTGCGTTGCAGATTGGTCAGCGCTTGACGGTTCGCAAAGTAGTTGTGGTGGCCGCCGCACCGAAGGGGCACAATGCGGTCTCGCATTCCCACGGGCATGGTCGGGTAAAGGCGTCCATGCTGGCGCAGGGAAAACACCACGGGTCGCATCACCAAAAATCGGCTGGGGGCAAGCACCAGCGTGGTAAACCAGCCCATCATCCACCCAAAGCGCGGGCGCATCGCGCACACTCCTAAAATAAAGACATGACCGACAACCCACTGATTGCTGATGTTACGCTCGCGACCTTTCCGGCGCTGGTCATCGACCGTTCGCGCGAGGTCTTGGTCGTCGTTGATTTCTGGGCGAGTTGGTGTAATCCCTGTCGTGTACTGATGCCTTTGTTGGCGAAGCTTGCGGAGGGTTATCAGGGGAGATTTGTTCTGGTCAAGGTCAATACCGATCAAGAGCGCGATCTTGCGGCGCAATATGGGGTGCGCAATCTTCCCACCGTAAAATTCTTTCGTCACGGCAAGGTCGTGGACGAATTCATGGGGGCGCAATCAGAAGGCGCGGTGCGCGGTTATCTCGATCGACATATCGTGCGCGAGGCTGATAGATTGCGCCTTGAGGCCGAGGTTGCCACGGATGCTGGTGATTTGGATGGGGCGTTGGCCAAGCTTCACGAGGCGCTGGTTGCAGAACCAGCGAATAGCGCCGTTCAGTTTGCGCTCGCACGGCTCTTGATTGCGCGCGGCGACCTTGCGGCGGCAAAGCAGATCTTGCAGTCCCTGCCCGACACCGAGCCCGGGCTCTATGCGCTCCTTGCCTATATTGAACTCGCGCTGACCGCCGAGGGCGCTGACCGCGCCCAGCTCGAGCAAACCCTCGCGGCCAATCCAGCGGATAGCGATGCCCGCTTTCGCCTAGCGGCCCTCCAGGTCATGGCAAAAGAATACGTTGGTGCGATGGATAATCTCCTCGCGATTGTCGTGCGCGATCGGCAATATCGTGAGGATGGTGCACGTAAGGCGCTGCTCACAATATTCGATAGGCTGGGCACCGAGGATACCTTGGTAATGCGTTACCGCAAACGGCTGGTGGGTCTGCTGCATTGATGGGCGGGGCGAAAGGCCTTTCTCCCACTGTGATGGCCTAATTGGCCATCGTAACGCGCTGCCCGAGCTGGTTCTCTTTCCATGAACGGGGTGTGGGGGCGCATCGTGTAGGAATGCTACGCCATGGTTCTACAATACGCTACTGCCGGTCTGCGACGCTTGCGGGCGCGAGTGTATCAGCAGAGTTTCCCCGCCGCGTTTCGGATTACACCATCCGTTGCGGTGCTGTGGCAGATGTCAGAAAGTTCGGCAATGGCGACGATGCTCGCCGTTGCTGGCCCTGCCCGCGAAGAATCCAGGCGGCGCATGACAAGGGCAGAAGGCGAGATCCCCACGGCCTTTGCGAATAATCTCTGCAACGAGCATTTCCGTCTGGTTTCGCACCTAGTGCAGCTTGAGAAAACGCCGAATGCGCCGCGTCTGATCCGCCGATTATGGAGTGTTGCAGAAGAGATGCAAAATGTATTCAAGCAGCAAGAGATCGAATACGTTAATCTTACCGGTCAGGATTATCACGAAGGAAGACTGGATTTCGAGAATATCGCACCCGCCGAGATAGATTCATCTCTGATTACATCAAGGATTGTGGTGTGTGAGCACCCTGCGGTGTTTTTGCGCGGGCGCTTAACGCAAAGTGCGCGGGGTATCGTGGCGCGACCCTCCGCAGACATTGGTGCAGGCTAACCATTCACCCCCACTGGGAGGGGGCCTAGGGAGAAGGAAAACAAAGTTTGCCTCTCTTCTCCCACCCCCCAACGGGGGGAGGGGTCGGTTGCGTGCAGGCTAACCCATTTGGTTCATGATCTTTCTCAATAGAATATGTCAAGCAACCGCTTTGTGAATATCGGTATCGACCATGGCACGAGCAATTCCGCCATTGCGGTCATGGAGTCGAGTGGGGTATGGGTGATTGGCCCATCGCCTACCGAATTGGTCATGCCCTCGTTTGTCTATTTTACCAAGCGCGGGACAAAATATGTCGGGAGACCGGCGCGGGAATCGTTATTGACCCTCCCAGAAAACGAAGGCAGTGGGATTGGTGAATACAAACCAGACATTGGCCGTAACATCGAATACAAATTCCCGGCATCGGGCAAGGTACTGAGTGGGCCTGAATTGGGTGGCCTCGTTATCAGCGAATTGCTCGACCTCTGTCAACGCGACATGGGGGAACGTCCGCAATCGGCGGTGATTACCCGCCCGGCGATGTTTGATCAAGCGGCAGTAGAAGGCACGCGCCGTGCCGCCGAGCTTGCCGGATTGCGCCATTTCGAGCTTCTCCAAGAACCAGTCGCGGCAGCACTCGCCTACGGATTTAAGGCGGCGGATGAACGTGCGCAGTGGATGGTATTCGATCTCGGGGGCGGGACATTGGATGTCTCGCTGGTGGTGGTGCGCAAGGGGGCTATGCGCGTACTAGAAGACGGTCATGCCGGAGACAATTATCTGGGGGGGCGTAATTTTGATCATACCCTATATGAATATATCATGGCCGAGCTATCGACCGAATACTCCCTAAAGCAATTCCAGACCAGTGATCGGCACACCCAGGATCGGGGTCGCTTACGCCTGCGGATCGAAGACCTGAAGATTAAACTTTCTACCCAGCGCAGTGCCAAACTAGAGATGGATCTGTGTTGTGATGACAATGGCAAGACCGTTCCCATCGATATGGAAATCACCCGCGAGACCTACGAGCGGTTGATTACCCCCGATGTCGCCCGCGCCGCCCAGGTGTGTGAAACACTGCTTGAGCGCCAGAAATTAAAAAACGAACAGATCGATTCGGTCATCCTCGTCGGTGGGCCGACCAAAACGCCTTATATCCGCACGGTTCTGGCCGAGCGTCTGGGCATTCCGCTCTTGGATCGCGTTGACCCCATGACGGCGGTTGCCCAAGGCGCGGCGATCTATGCTGCGACGATTCCGCACCCCGATCATGCGCACAAGAAAGAGAAAAAGACCCGGGGACAAGTGACCATTACCTTGCAGGCCGATGCCCATTCGAGTTTGCCTACCTACCGCTTGATGGGTGCCATCGGTGGCGAAGACGTGTCGGTTGCGGAGCTTTCGGTCGAAATAGAACGGGACGATAAATTGTGGTGCAGTGGCCGGTTGCCGCTAGACGCCAATGGTTTGTTTGAGGTTGATTTACTTTTGGCAGACAAAGGCAAGCCCTTTTTATCGACATTCACGACCAGTGTCTATGATGAGGAAGGGCAGGTCTGTGCGCAGGAGGCAGAACCGCGTATCTGGTACCCCTATGTTACCCCCCCAAAGAATCAGCAGCCGACCTCGTTGCGTATTGGCACAGCGGATGGCAGTGCGCCGGTCTTGATCCAACGCGGATCGGGATTGCCTGCGCATGGTCGGCGGCGCTTTAAAACAACCAAGCCGCTGCGTAAGGGACATAATGAGGATGTCCTCTGGATTCCGGCGGTGGCCTCGGTGTTAAATGTCGTCGGTGAAGAAGAGGACGCGATGGAATGCGCGGTGCCGGTTGGTATCTTGGTGATCAAAGGCGACGATCAGCGTGTTACCCGCGACCTGCCTGCCGGTGCTGAGATAGAGGTTCAGTTAGAATCGGATGGCTCGCAGAAGATTACTATCTCGGCCTATGTCCAGATCCTCGGCCAAGACTTCGACGCGGAATTTACCAAGACCGATGCGCCACCTTCTACCATAGAGGAATTGACGGCGCAGTTGGCCAAGATTACCAGTGCCTTGAAATCCGTCCGCGCCATCCAGGGCCGTAAACGCAACCCGGAGGTAGGCCGAGTTCTCAAAAAACTCGAAGAACAAGAGGCCGAGCAGAGTATTGCCCGCGACCTTCAGCGGGCCCAAGATATTGAGGGCGGAGAACGGGTTGGTAATCAGTGGCGCGCACAACATCACCTCGCCGAAATGCAAGGGACTGTCCGCTACCTGAAACGTGTCCAGCAGAGTAAGCGCATGGAGGTGCTAATGGAGGATCTCGCGCAGATCCTGGATCTGCTCGAAAAGGCTAAGGATAGCGAGATTGCTGAAAAGGCGAGACGCCACCGCAACCGCCTAACCCTAATCCGCCGCGACTATTCGGTATTCGACGCCAATCATGGCCGACTCGAAAAGGAATTGATCGATCTAGATGAAGAGGTGCGCCTGTTGCCCCATGAGCAATTGCTGATGCGGATCTTGGCGGCGGCCGGGCATGAGGGTGCGCCAGCGCAGGTGAATCTCATCCATGAGGCAAATGAATTCTGGGACGACCTCGAAGCACGGGGTGGTGTCGAGGTAATCACGAAAGAGGACGTGGTGCGCATCAGTCAATATATGCGGCGGATTGATAAGGTCATCCCTGAAATGCCGAAGTGGGTCGCGCAATGTATGGCTTCAGGGCCCTGCAAGGATCGCCTGGACGCGAAGAAAATGACCAAAGGCCCGTCGCTCGTCTTGTCGTGAGATAATCCTTTTGCTTTTGGCTCATTGCGCCCCTGATGTTGTACGACCATCCATGCGATGTCTGGCGGTTATTTCCAGCGGATAGCCTCTGCGAGGAGTCGTTGGCTAGTGGTTGTCGATTTCGATAAAACAACGCCGAGGCAGCCTGGTGCGCGGCCAGGCCAGCGACCGCGACCTTAAGGTGTGGCGTCTTTCTCTGAGGAAGGGTCTTAAGCGCCAAGGCAGGGTATAATCCGTACACGAAGGCCAACCTACCCGTGGGTGGGTCTCTCACTTGCCGTCTCTCGCTTCTTAATCCATTGACAGATAAAGAGTTATGCCAACCCTTGATGTCGAGCAGATGTTGGCCGAGGCAGAACGTCTTGGTGCCAATGGCCAGTATCGCGCAGCCCTTGCCTTGTTGGATGCCCTGCCATCACAACCTGAGGATCCGGTGCGGGTTGGGCTGCTCCGAGGTCGGGTCTTGGTGCAGCAGGGGCATTTCGATGCGGCAATCGACCAGTGGCGGGCGGTATTGGCGATCCAACCAGACAACCAAGAGGTCAAACAGGCGCTGGCGTTGGCAATGCGCCTGAAGGATAATCCGGCGCGATCGGTGTTGTTGCGCGCCAATTGGCATCTCGCGATCCAGTATGTGGTTATTTTTTTGTTGGGGGGCGTGATCTTGCTCCAGGCGTTCCACGAACCCAATCCGGCGCTGGATCAAAACAAGATATTGCTCCACCTCGAAGAGCAGCAAGAGCGCCAAGCGGGTGTGCGGCTTGAAAAGGTATTGCACTATTTCCAAGAGGAAAGTGCGCAACAACGGGACGCGCTGGAAAAGCGCCTTGCTTCTCTTGAGCAGACGATTACAGCAATGACGGTTGCGCTGCAAGCCGAGAAGACCGCCCCGGGGGAGTCGTTGCGTGCGATATCGGATCGCTTGACCGCGCTTGAACATGCCGGTGCGCTGTTGCGGGAAACGCTGAGCGCTCTCGGGGCGCGTCAAGAAGAACGCATAACCGCGCTGGGTATGGTGATCGGTGAGATTGGCGCACATATCTCGGTGACAACGCCTCCGCAAGCCTCCCCAGCACAAACTGCGCCGCCGGCGCTAAGGTAACGACGCCGTCTTGTCCCGTGTTTTGCGGTAAATTACCTGGAGCCCCTATGCCCATCTTTTGGCGTGATCAAATGAGCATCCAGAATGATCTTCTTGATCAAGATCACCGTTATCTTTTCTGTCTGGTGAATTCGATTGAGTTGTCATTAAAACATGCCGATCTGGCGGCAACGGTTCTCGTGTTCAAGCAGCTCATGGATTATTCTGTCCTCCATTTTACCCGAGAAGAAAAGGTTCAGATCAAGATAAAATATCCCGCAAAGGATTTGCATCGTGGTCGGCATGAAGAGATCATTAAAAGCCTGAGCAGGTTCCATACCGAACTCGGCTTCTACGAGAGACGGCGCGAGGAAGGGCTGTTCTTTACAGAAGCAGAAGACGCCATGGGTGAACGACTGCTCAAGTTGCTGCACGATTGGATTGTTGAGCACGTTCTCACCGAGGACAGAAAGATGGAACCGCTGCTTAAACAATTCCCGAAGAGTTTCCAATAACCCGCTTGAGGCCCATTCTGGTTTCTTGATAGATTACTCGCGGCGCACGGGATTGTGCTCCCGGCCTGTCTCGTGTCGCCAATCGCAGGGATTGGGCATTGGCTGTTGCAAGAGATGTGGGTAATGTTGTGGCTTTCGCCCGATTACACCTGGTTGTCTAACTGACGTATCTCCTCATGCCAAGATTTTTTGAATGCTTGTGCCGGGTCGTCCTGGTGGCGGGCTCGTTTACCTCGGCCTTTGCCGCGCCGGTGTCTGCCGAGCAGGTGCCTATCTATGGTGAACCTTCGGCGTTTCACCATTCGTTGCGCGATGGCAGCCATGGCCCGGAGATGATCATGGTGGCCCCTGGCTGCCTCACGATGGGGGCTGTCACGCCGCAGGGCCCAGAGGGTGCCCGTCAGGAGGAGAACCCGCCAGCCCTTTCCTGCGTGAGGGCATTCGCCTTGGGTCGCGATGAGGTGACCTTTGCGGAATACGATTACTACGCAACCGCTACCAACCAGCGCCTGCCAGACGACGCTGGTTTTGGGCGAGGCCAGCATCCGGTGATCAATGTGAATTTCGACGAGGCAACGCGCTATGCCGCTTGGCTTGCCGAACAAACCGGTCAGGCCTACCGTCTCCCGACCGAGACCGAGTGGGAATATGCCGCACGGGCCGGAACCGATCACAAATGGCCGTGGGGGGATGAACTGGGGGTTGGGCGCGCGGTGTGTCGCTTGTGTGGGAGTCGCTGGGATTTTCGCAGTACCGCGCCGGTGGGTAGTTTTTCGCCCAACGCTTGGGGGCTTAACGACCTGAGCGGCAACGTCTGGGAATGGACCTGTTCCCCGTTTGTGGCAAAGTCATTCCTGTTTGTTTTGGCGTACGACGCTCACCCGCCGCAGCCGGAGGAGGGGGGGTGCGCCGATCCGAGGTCGTCGGTTGCGTGGGTGATGCGTGGCGGCTCGTGGTTTAATCTCCCCGAGCAGCTCATGACTCGCTACCGGACTGGTCAAGCACGAAACTATCGCTACCGAACGCTGGGTTTCCGGGTGGCCTTGCCAGATACGCGGCTCCCAGAGAGCCATGTCACCCTGACCATCATGCAGCCCGCCGTAAAAGTTTTACTGTTAAATCCGCTACGTCTTGGTAACGCGACCATGGATCTGCCGATGGGGCGTCATCATCTGCGGATAGAAAAGGAGGGCTATATCTCTCTCGACCTTTGGGCCGTATTGACCAAACCCGAGCAAGAGGTACATATTACCCTAAAGTCCATTGCGCATCTAATGGAATAAGTCAGCGTGATCGTGCTGCGGGTCAACGCTGGCATGAGCGGGGTAGGGCGGCGCGGTTTGGTGTACCGCCCCCAATTAACGGGACACACCTTTGCAATTCAGGCCGCCCTCAGAGCGATATGAGCTTGACGGGCTTCTGCGGGTGACCGGAACCCCAATTTCTTGAGACGCCAATAGAGATTGTAACGGTTCTTGAACTCGGTGACTGCGGTGCGAACTTCCTCCAGGTTCTTGAATATGCGA
>CAIRSR010000037.1 GCA_903881315.1 uncultured Thiotrichales bacterium
GCAAACCAATGGCGTTTCCGAACGATTCAACCGGACGCTTAAAGAACAGGCCGTTCACGGTCGCATATTCAAGAACCTGGAGGAGGTTCGCACCGCAGTTACCGAGTTCAAGAACCGTTACAATCTCTACTGGCGTCTCGAGAAATTGGGGTTCCGGTCACCCGCAGAAGCCCGTCAAGCTCATACCACTCTGAGGGCGGCCTGAATCGCAAAAGTGTGTCCAGTTAATTGGAGGCGGTACACGTCAATGGCTACAGTTATATTGTAGGTTGACATCAGAAAGGCCAGATAGAAACCTGATGCGGATTTGTCCGCCGAGCACGATCGTTGGCCATTGGTTGTGGTCATGGGGCTGATTTTCGTGATGGCAAGGCAGCCGTAAGTGTGGCCAGGGTATTTCCAGCGCCACGGAAATCAAAGCGACTGAGCTGTGTCTCAATTTCATTGAGGTGGGAGTCAAGGTTGCGACCGATTAGTATTTCCCGTAGTGGTGCTATCAACTCGCGAGCCTTAGTATTGTTTCCGGCCAACAAGGTTTGCAACTTGGTAATGAGAGAATTCATCTCTGCGTAGTTCATCGTTGATGAGGCGGTTGCCTGTTGAGATGTAGGCGTGGCCCCCCTCGGTGGTAATACGCGCGCTGCTGCAGCTAGTGCGGGGACTAGTGCGAGTTTGACCGCGTTTACCAAGTCCTGAACCTCACTATCGCGATCCTGAAGTAATGTATTTTCCAACGCGGCGGATGCTGTCGTCAGTTCCGTTGCTTCTAGGGTGGCAGCAACGCCCTTGATCGTGTGCGCCAAACGAAGCAACTCTTCCGTTTTTCCTGAGGCCACCAAGTGATCGATCTCCATAGGTGCCTTACCGAAACTCGTGTAGAAGCCGATTAAGGCTTTTCGAACGAGTTCCTGCTTTCCGGCCATCCGTGCTACTGCCGCCGGAATATCAAAGGGAGGGAGCGCTTCCGGTAGGTCATCAACTGGAACTATCGCACCATCCTTTCGATAGCTGCCGGTGAGGATGGATACGGTATCGGCAACCGCAGCAGAGGTTGGTATGACCCCCAGGTTCAACCCCCGTTTTGCGACAACTTCCCTGACCTGTTTCGACAATCTCTCAATAGTGAACGGTTTGACCACATACCCATCAATGCCAGCACGCATGGCAGCAACGACGTGATCCCTCTCTCCTCGCCCAGTTACCATAATAAAAGGTATTTTGCTCAAACGTGCGTGGGATCTGATCCAGGCCAGGAGTTCCTGGCCATTAACCTCTGGCATTTCCCAGTCACACAGCACCACATCCACCGGTTTAGTCTCCAGCACACCTTTGGCATGACGACCATTGGTAGCTTCTAGGATCTCAATCTGGTTTAGCACCGCATAGAGTCCCTGGCGGATGAAATCGCGTATGAGCGCAGCGTCATCGATCACAAGCACATGGAGTTTTGGCATGTGGCTACCGGATGAAGTTATACGTGGGTTACGATACCGATCTCTATCACTAAGTGGATATTCCTGTTGCGCAACCTAACTTAATGGTTATCCCATGGTGGTATAAGGTTACTATCGCCCAACAGTAGGGGTAGTATACTAGAATAGTCGTGACTTACGACTCACTCGACGTCGAAACCCTTTGGTAGATCGCTGTACTGCTCGGATCATGACCGGGCAGGAGGGTTAGGTTCAGCAGAGAGACAAACCCGAAGGATCCGTTTCGTTCGGGTAGGTTCCTGCGCGAGGCACATGACAGGATGGCCCTCACGGAGCACGCCCCAAGTCTAACGACAAAGGTTGGGAGGGGTTCGATGATGACCGCGCAGAATCCTGCAGTCCACGCACGAGGAGTATCCTACCGTCGGGTGGTAGTGTGGATCGTGGCCGTTGTCGTCGGACTTGCCACGGTTGTCGGCTGGGGAATCACCGAACGCTCGGTTGAAACCCGCTTCAACGAATATGCCGAATACAAAGTCGAAGACGCGCGGCTTGCCATTGTACGCAGCATGCAGGAATACGAGAACGTGCTGTTGGGGGTGTCGGCCTCTTTAATGTCTCCAACAAGATAACTCGCACAGATTGGTGCCACTACGTAGAAACCCTTCAGCTCGAGACCTATTGGCCTGGCATCCAGGGCATCGGGTTTTCCTTGATGATCGCTGCGAAGGATAAAGAGGAGCATATCCGCAGGATGCAGGAGGAAGGTTTCCCAAGCTACACGATCAATCCAGCGGGAAACCGTGCGCAGTATAGTTCGATCATCTACCTAGAACCTTTTGCGGATCGCAACCTGCGTGCATTTGGCTACGATATGTATTCCGAACCTGTACGCCGCGCCGCTATGGAACAGGCGCGTGATACTGGTACTATGGTCGTTTCTGAAAGGTAACGCTCGTTCAGGAAACTTCCACGGATATACAAGCTGGCTTTCTGGCATATGCTCCGGTCTACCAGGCAGGAATGCCAATTTCCGTGCTGGCGGAACGTAGGGCTGCACTACTTGGGTTTGTTTATAGCCCATTCCGTATTCGAGATCTAATGCGAAGAATCGTTGGTCATGGCATTCCAGACATAGATCTTGCGATCGTTGATGGTGCCAACCAGAACCCTGAACATCTACTATATTCCACACAAGATGCCAGCGTGGAGGTTGCTACGAAGCTGCAACCCCGTTATAGCGCCACAAAAGAGATTGTATTGCCAGGGAGGGTCTGGACAATCTGTTTCCAGAGTCGTCCTCGATTAGAACAAGAACTAGACAGCCATCAATCAGTACTGTTCGCCGTACTTGGTACGACAATTTTTGTCTTGCTTTCCTTTATCGTCTGGTCTCTCGCGGGCAGCAGCTGGGAAGCCCCGTCGGGTATCGCGAAAAATGGCGACTCACCGCGATTACTGGAATATCCTTGGTGTCTGGATCTTGCTTTAGCCTGGCGCAGACCTCATAGCCATTCATTCACGGCATCATTACGTCGAGCAGGATCAAATCGGGATGTGCGGTGCGGGCCAATCCGATTGCCTGTGCTCCGTCAACGGCGACAATAATGTCGTAGTCGTCTTCGAAGATGTCGACCAAGATTTCGATATTGATCGGTTCGTCATCAACAATCAGCAGTTGGCCATTTGTAATCGTCATGGCTCCATTACCTCTGATGGCAAATCCGCGACAAGCCGAGTCAAGACGTTCTCGGTGCCACGAAAATCGAACCGATCGAGATGGCCTGAGAGCGCATCGAGATGAGAATCCATGTGACAACCGCCAAGGGCTTGGCGTAACGACGCGACAACCCTGCGTGCTTTAGTGCTATTCTTGGCCAATAAGGTTTGCAACTCTGTGATGAGCTGTTTTATCTCACTACGGTTGGTCGTTGCAACAGGTGTTTGTGGCGCGGAAGAGAGAACAGCGCTTTCCACTGGTGGTAGTTGTAGTAGCTGCGCTGCTGCGGTCAGTGCAGGAACCAATTCAGCCTTTACTGCGTCAATCAGTAACGAGAGATTACTGTGATTACCATTTAGCAAGCTGTTTTCCAGTGCCGCTGCTGCTTTGGATAGCAGCGCTGCCTCCAGTGTGGCGGCAATTCCCTTAAGTGTGTGGGATAGGCGAAGTAAGTCGTCAAGCTGGCCTGCGCCCATTAGTCGCTCAAGTTCGGTCGGTGCGTTGTGGAAACTGGCATGGAAGCCGATCAGCGCCTTTCGCACCAATTCGCGTTTACCGGCCATTCGCGCTACTGCTGCGGCAATATCGAATGGAGGGAGCGTATCGGGCAAAGCCACCGCTGGGGTGGTCGCAAGCGTTGGTAATGGCGTAGGCTGCGGAGTAGATTCCCCTGTTCTTGGGTCTGCCGAACTCTTTCTGTCACGAATGCTGATCCAGCGGCTCAGCGTTTCAAATAGCACAGCCGGAACGATCGGTTTGGTGATGTGATCGTTCATGCCGATCGCCAAACAGCGTTGCCGCTCTGATTCCATGGCGTGCGCAGTCATAGCGATGATGGGTAGGAAATCCGCGTTGAGGTGTTCGCGGATGCGCTGGGTTGCCTCCAAACCATCCATTTCTGGCATCTGGATATCCATTAATATCGCATCGTATTGAATAGCCCCGTTGAGTGCTTTCGTAATGGCCTCTTTACCATTCACGGCAAGATCAACCCATGCGCCGGCATCCGTCAAGAATTCAATGGCAATCTGCTGATTAATCTCATTATCTTCGGCGAGGAGAAGGCGTGCGCCCTGCAGCGGGGAACTCTCCGTAGACGCAGGTTGATTCAGCGGTACAATACGCTCACTTTTAGAGAAGATCGAGGTGATGGTTTCCTGCAGCAATGATTGTTCAATTGGTTTGATTAAGAAGGCATCCACACCAAGAGATCTTGCCTCATTCATAATCTCATCATGACGATAATAGGCGCTGATCATGATAATGTGCGGTTTCTGTTTTATTTGTTCACTTTCTAGAATCGTTCTGGCGATCGCGAGTCCGTTCATCCCAGGCATTTGCCAATCAAGCAGGATTAGATCAAATGGCGCTTGGCTTGAGGCGGCGTCATAAAGCGTGGCCAATGCCTCTGCGCCATTCGCAGCCGTTTGAACCTGCATTGACCAAGATATCAGCATGGATGAAAGGATGTGCCGAGCGGTCTCGTTATCGTCGGCCACTAGTATGCGTAGCGTAGAATGCAGCGCTGTGGATGCTGGTGCGTCCATTGCGGGCTGTTCACAAAGACCAAATACTGCGGTGAATGAAAATGTGCTACCAATCCCAGACGCACTTTCAACCCAGATCTTCCCGCCGAGTAGTTCGATGATGTTTTTGCTAATTGTGAGACCAAGACCGGTACCGCCAAATCGCCGGGTGGTGGAGGTATCCGCCTGACTAAACGACTGGAAAAGCTTTGATTGTTGCTCGGGGGTAATACCCATTCCGGTGTCGCGCACAGAGAATGAAAGTTCAACTTTGTCTTCAAAACGATTGCCAACTGCGATCGACAGAACGACTGATCCGCGCTCGGTGAATTTTATCGCGTTGTTGATGAGATTTAGCAATACCTGTCCCAGCCGGAACGGGTCACCGACAAGATAGGATGGTACATCTGAGTCAGTATGAAATACCAATTCTAGTTTCTTTTCTGACGCACGCACAGCGGAGACATTAGCGACGTTATCCAGAACAGAACTCATCCTAAAATTGATGAACTCAATGGTAAATTTTCCTGACTCTATCTTGGAAAAATCAAGAATATCATTGATGACATTTAACAGAGAGGTGGCGGACGATACGATTTTCTGGAGATAATCGCGTTGCCTACTGTCTTGACAAGCCTTGAGCGCTAATTGGCTAAGGCCAATGACGCCATTCATTGGGGTGCGGATCTCATGGCTCATATTTGCCAGGAATTCACTTTTCGCACGAGTGGCAGTTTCGGCCACATCCCTTGCGTTGACAAGATCTTGGGTCTGCTCTGCTATTTTCCTCTCCATGGATGTTTGGAGATTCTTTAGTTCAAGGCCATTCTGTCTGAATCCTTCTACGGCCCGCGCCACTCTGCCGATCTCATCAAGGCGCGTCGTTTCAGGGATATGCACATCGTAGTTATGGGTGGCTAGCTGGTTCATGGCGTCCGCTAGAACAATCAGTGGACGCGTCATCCAACGCAGCACAACCATGATCAATGTGAAGTTGACGGCAAGTAGAATTCCGAGTTCAAGCAGTCCCTGCAGGGCGCGTTGCAGGAGGTATTTTGTTAGATTGTCGCGAGAAAAATAGACGGTGATGGTGCCAATGGCAGCCTGTGACTTACCGATATTATCGTCCGGTAATATGTCCGCCACTACGCTAAAACTCTTGGCAATGGTTTTATTACCTGATACGAATAGCGGCTTCGGAGAATCCGCATGTCTCACCTCGGCTGCAACTACATCCGGATCAAGTACAATGGATTGTAGTATGTTCGCAATCGTGTCTTCATCGAAGTTCCAAACCGGTACTTTGAGGGCTGCTGCCCCACTTTTCGCCAGGATGTTCGCTTTCTGAGCCAGAAAATTACTGCGCTGTACAAAGGTGTTTCCGATATCAACAACAATAACAAGCATCTCGATCAGCGTGACGAGAAGAACGAAACCTAGGGTTACTCGCCATCGGTAGCTCATTCAATATCAAATTTCTTCTGTAGGTCGCTCACGAAACTTTTGTTCTTCTCCATCCAGGCATTGAGTTCTAGTAGTATGTCGGGATGTTTAATCGTTGAAACAAGATAGGCGGCATTGGTACTGGGCAGATTCTTGTCGAAAATCAGCGCATCCTTCTGTCCGAGGATGTCCTTAAGCTGGTATCGGGCAACGGCGATGTTAATATAAGCGCCATCCACCCTGCTGGCAATCACTTGTCGCAGAAGACCAGAAATACTGTTGTTCTCAGAGATAACCACCTTTCCACTGTTGACTCTATCGAGTAGCGTCCAGGGGGTAAATCCACGGATGGTGCCAATGCGGCGAAATGAATCAATCGGGTCTTGTAGGCGCTTGGGGGCAACCATCACGCCATCAGTGAAATGCGCCACTGGTTCACTATAATGAATGTCTGCGTTTGCCTTGAGTTCGCGCCGCCATTCCTGATTGTCTGGATATTTGAAATCGATGCTCCCATTCAGTAATGAATGGAATAATCTCTCAACGGGTAATGGTAAGTAGGTGATGTGATGTCCCTTGTCTCTGGCAAATGCATCGAGTAATGTTCGTGAATAGCCATTGTATTCTCCATTGTCCACCGAATAATAGGGGAGGTAGGAGATATCCTCAACCCCCATTACGAATTCAGCGCTTTTGGCGTAGCTTGGAAACAAGAACCACAGAAGGGATACCATCATGAGAATGATTTTTGTTTTCATGGAGATCTCTGTCGTTGATTACGATTGCTGTATCATTGGTGGTAGGCGGAGACGATTGCCCCTATCAGTATGTCAAGCGCTGGGATTCCAGCATCAGAAGTGGTACTCGGCGCGGATCATGGGCGTTCGCGCAGTGGATCCTCCGCTGCTATCCTTATTGCTGTCGTTGCCAAATTTATTCCTCCAGTACTGATATTCCGCGCCGATTTTGAATGTTTTCTTTGGTAAGCCAAACGCACTGCCAACGTCCCACATAACCTGCATATCAATATTGGTTTCGGCACGAGTGCGCGTACCAAATTCATCGGTACCCTTCGCCGCAATGAAATTGGCATATCCATCGAACGACAGCGGCAGTGAACCAAACGGAATGCCCCACGCAAGGCTAAGCATGGGGTGAGGCCGGTAATAGTAGCGCGTTGGGTGAGCCGCAGGCGCATTACTCTCCCATAGCTCTAACAGGCTTGCGTTCAAAAACCCAGGGACATCTAGCTTCACGGTGGGGCCAGCGACCAGCATACGCTTTTCGGACTGATAGGCATCACCACTTTTTGAGTCTGCGTCAAAGCCCACCGTGAAACCCGCGCCTCTTATGGGGCCATACGAGAAATCGCGGCCAGTGAAGTGCCCGAGATCGAAGGTGTGGCGGTAAAGGACATAGACCTCTTGCGCACTGCTGTTCTCGCCCTGGCTGTTCAGCTCCTCGTGATCGGAGAGCAAGACATCAGTATTAAAGAAATCGCCCCGGAAGAATATCCGCTGGCGTACGTGAGGCTCAGGATGTTCTTGTTGATCTTGTTCGGATTGTACGGCTCGCGGAATTCGCTACCATAGCGATAGCCAAGCGAAGTATCACTCCAGTCGAACGCATAGGACGAGGTGCTCGCCATGGCGAGAGTGGAGTGGATCACGCCGCGCATTGCCTTGCGGTAATTCTTGAGGTTATTCATGGGCAGAGGTGAAGGCCTGAGCCAGTTAGCGTAGGTTTTGCCAGAGGTGGTGCCCATTTTTACGGAGATGCACCACTGCGCCAACACAGCGCGTAGGCACCAAGGTGCGGCATCGTGATAGTTTCAACTAAGACGGTATTCGTCACAAGAGGGCTTACGATTCGGCCCCTCTCGAAAGGGGCGTTCTGAAAGACTTCTCCAGAGCTTGTAAGAATATTCTCCCACAGCCGTCATTGGCTACCGGACGCCAGATGTGGTTGGCTTTGTGTTGGTTTGCTACAGGAGCGTAGCACAGCACAGGTCGGCGGGAGCACCTGAACCTACGATTTCACGTACAAGCCAAATCAATTCCAGAATAGCCAGTTACTTCGGCAAATAGCCAGTTACTTCGGCAAGAGGATTCAGCTCATAATCGGTGTTGCGTCCGCCGCCATCTGTTTTTCGCAGTACCCCGTGCGTCAGTAGATCATTGATATCACGCAACGCCGTATCTGGGGAACACTTAGCAATGGCTGCCCACTTGCTGCTAGTAAGTGTGCCCTCGAAGCCATCAAGCAACTTGTTGAGCAACTTCACATGCCGCTCGTTCAACGGCAACGTGGCCCAATGGTTCAGAAGTGCGCTTTTGTAAGCACCCCATCCAGTGTGAACTGCGCCTCTTCAACTGCACGTTGCAGGGCATCAAGGAACCAGACCAGCCACTCTGTGACATCCATCGACCACTTCTGAGTCCGCTCCAGAATATCGTAGTAGGCACTACGTTCTCGCTGGATCTGCGCCGACAAGCCGTAGAAACGCTGTGAACTACCATCTGCCATCCATGGTTACAATCAAGTCCCAGTGCTGATCGGGAACCCACTCATGGGTAAAGCCATCTTGGTGCAACAACATGCCTGGCAAGCAAGGGGCTGCGTTCCCGACGTTTGCGGTGAACTCCACGGCTCACAGTCTTGGGGACTGCCGCCGATTCTTGCGAGCGATTCTTGACCCAGGAATAGCTTCGTGTCACTCCATCCCGTTGGTGCCACGAGTAAAAATGCCTGGCGCTCCATCTCCCGTGCCGACTCTGATACTGCTCCACCAGCCTAATCACTTCGTCCATCGGTGCAGGACGGCGTGAAATCTGGCTCAACCGTTTGTCAGCCAATCCCTGTAGGCCACCTTCATGGTACCTATTGATATATCGACGGAATGTGCGTTCACATACACCAAGCAACCGAGCCGCCTCCTCTTGGCTCAATCGCCGTGTTTGCCATCCTTCGTACGCCTCTTCGAATCTCATCCGGACGGTCTCCTGTAGCCACTCTGCGCGGCTCACAATTACCATCCTCAGTGTCGTGTAAATCGGACAGATTATGTGCTCGCAACAAATTGAGTGACAAGACGTTTTATCTATGCTACGCTGGTTGAGTACCAAGATGCGTAAATACCAATTCGGGGGCGACATGGCTTCGACGGGGATTACAAAACCTTAGGCGCATGCCGAGGCGCAGGCTACCTCGTAAAATCCCTGCAAAAGCTATAGTCGCCAACGACGAAAGCTTCGCTCTCGCCGCTTAAGCGGTGAGCCTCTGGCTGAGTACGTGCCTGTGCGCTCAGTGTCCGCAAGGGCAACCCAGGGGTCACATCTCACGGGATCGCGAGTAGGTTTGCCTAGTGCCGAACCGCTAAAGCATTCTGGGATCGCTGGTTGACTTACCTGTCTGTCGGGGGGCAATCGGTTAAAACCAAAGACAGACTACGCATGTAGTGCCAACGGTAGAGGATTTCCGGACGCGGGTTCGATTCCCGCCGCCTCCACCAATAGCGAAGCCTCAACCGTTCTCGGTTGGGGCTTTTTCTTGTCTGCTCGCGCGAACTCGCGTGCGTGCGCGGGGGTTCTTGCGGAAGCCTGCGGACTTCGCCGATCTGCCTCATGCCCCTTCCCGAGCCACATTTTACTCTCTCCGGGCCATTCTTCTCTCCAACCTCGACCTCCACCGTATGCCCGAAGTCCGCAAAGGCCATTTCCTGTGCCATTATAAATCAGCCTGTTACGTGCGAACGAATCAATGCGGTTGGATTGCAGCATTGGCTAGCGGAGGGGGCGTATCCGTGCGCAGAAACCTTTGGTCAACCATTTAGGTAATGGGGTTCGCAACGCTGTCACCGA
>CAIRSR010000038.1 GCA_903881315.1 uncultured Thiotrichales bacterium
AGTTCAAGAACCGTTACAATCTCTATTGGCGTCTCGAGAAATTGGGGTTCCGATCACCCGCAGAAGCCCGTCAGGCTCACACATCTCTGAGGGCGGCCTGAACCGCAAAGGTGTGTCCAGTTAATTGGAGGCGGTACACATTTCTAGCCTCAGTTGCGCCAGGCAAAGACCGATAATATACCTCACCGGCGGAGGCAAGAGCGGTGAATGCCACCCGTTTTCCAGTGAAATAATCAGAAGTACCACTGAATGGGGGAGAACCTTTCTTGGTAATAACTACTGCCCAATATGTACTGTAACCAGCATTAGTAATTGGACGAACTGCTGGCTCCGCAATGTTATTAAGGATAAGATATCCGGCCACGGCAGACCCACTAAACATTGCGGTAATCTCTCCAGAGGTAAACATTCTTTCTGCAATAGAATAAGAAGGGGGTGTGAGCAAGGAAGTTTTTATACCATTGGCACTTATATACTCAGCAAGAATACCAATCCTCTCCGCATCACCATGTTGTGACGGCATGATGCCAACTTGTATATCTGCGTACGATATCGGCACATAAAGGAGTGTGAGTACCACAATTATGGTTCTATACATTTCTTCACTCTCAGCACTGTAAGTGGTATGTATATTCAAGTGTGCGACTCTGCGGTCGTGTTACTGGATAAATCAGCCAGGATTCCTGGCGAGTATCAACCAGAGGAACGCATGGAGCGGGGACAACACAAGAACAACTGCGTTAGTATAAATGATGAACTTATGCTTTGTATATCGACGATATTCGATAAGCCTAGGACTTACGCATTGACAGAAATTGTTACTGGTTAATCAATTGGTTATGGAGGTGGTTCTGGTGATTTTTCGCGGTTCCCTGCCTCGTAACTCATTGCCGTAACAATGAGTTTTTTTGTCAATGCGTAAGTCCTAAAGCCATATAACAATATTCGATGCGCCATCGACGATATTCGATAAGCCATATAACGATATTCGATGCGCTATCGACGATCGTCGATAGCATGTGACCATGCGATTGAATCAACCAGACAAAACAGGAAGACAAAACAGGAGGGGGATGCTAAACAACTACGAGGGCGATGGAACTGATGCCTCGCCCGCGAGATGGACGTGTGCGCACAATTCAAGAATTCCGCACAAGAATCCTATCCTTGAAAATTAAGGACTTTTCTTGTGCGAAACGTAAGCGCGGAATACCGCAATGAACTACGGCTATGCACGAACCTGAATCAACGATCTGCGCCTACCCACAAAACCACCGTCAGTTCTACCATTATTCCATACTGTCGCAACACAGACACGATTCGCTTCAACGCCCCAACCCTCCCTTGCACCCCTCCCTATTCAAGGGTACACTCAATACACTAAAGTAACCCTATAACCTATTGTTATTGTTAGGCGAAACCACAACCAAATCGCCAGAATCAACAAGATAAGGCCAAGCATCGTTATGGACCAAACCCTGGTCTTCGACCAAGAGCTTATCCGTCGCTACGATCGCTCTGGGCCGCGCTACACGTCTTACCCGACCGCAGTACAGTTTCATGAGGACTTCCGCGCCGAGCACTATCGGGCAGCGGCAGAACGCTCGAACGCAACCGGTCGGCCTTTGTCGCTGTACCTTCACCTCCCATTTTGCGATACGGTGTGCTTCTACTGCGCCTGCAATAAGGTCGTCACCAAAGACAGGGCGCGTAGCCGCCCCTACCTTGAGCGCCTGTATCGAGAGATTAGTCTACAAGGGGAGCTGTTCGACCGAAGCCGCGTCGTCAACCAACTCCACTGGGGCGGCGGCACCCCGACGTTCTTCTCGAACGACGAGATGCAAGCGCTTATGGAGAAGACGCGCCAGCACTTTACCCTCCACGAAGACGATGGCGGCGAGTATTCCATCGAGATCGACCCACGCGAGGCACGGGCCGATACCGTTGCCCTGTTGCGAAGATTAGGCTTTAATCGCATGAGCCTTGGCGTTCAGGATTTCGACCCCAAGGTGCAACGGGCCGTTAATCGCATCCAAACCGAACAAGAAACCACTGAAGTGATGAATGCCGCCCGCGCCTATGGCTTTGGCTCGGTCAGCGTAGATCTCATCTATGGTTTGCCCTTCCAGCAGGTAGAGAGCTTTGGCAGAACCCTCGAGAAGATCCTCGCATTGCAGCCTGACCGGATCTCTATCTTTAACTACGCCCACCTGCCGGATCTGTTTATGCCGCAACGGCGCATCAACAGCGAAGATCTACCAAGCCCTGCCGAGAAACTGGCTATTCTTCAGCACAGCATTGAGAGCCTTACCGCTGCGGGTTATCTCTATATCGGCATGGATCATTTTGCCAAGCCGAGCGACGAACTGGCCCGCGCCCAACGCGAAGGCAGCCTGTACCGCAATTTCCAGGGCTACTCTACCCATGCGGACGCCGATTTGATCGGCCTTGGCGCAACCGCGATCAGTCAGGTTGACTCCACCTATAGTCAAAACGTAAGAGACCTCGAACCGTACTATGCTCGACTTGACCAAGGCGACCTAGCACTCTTTCGCGGGGTAGAACTAAACGCGGACGATAGATTGCGGCGCGACGTGATTACGAGTCTTATCTGCCATTTCCAACTGGACTACAGCAAGATTGCGCATAACCATGGCGTACATTGCCCCGATTATTTTTCTCTAGAGCTTGCCGAACTCGCCGCAATGGAAAACGATGGCCTACTCGCCTTGCTGCCAACCGGCATCCAGGTGCAACCCAAAGGCAAATTACTGATCAGAAATATCTGCATGGTCTTCGACCAGTATCTACGCGGTGCAACGCAACGCCGATTCTCTAAGGTGATCTAGGTTTTGTTCCACCATGATGGCACCAGGCGCTAGCGACCCCATATACACAGCCCGCCACCACACACACCTGTCGGTGGCCTTGTTGATTGCCCTGGCAGCGCACGTAGCCGTGGTCGCAGGGATTGCGAACCCAACGAGTCAACCAATGGTAACCGCTGCGCCACGGCCAATTACCTTGCGCATCGCGCTTGCTGAACACCGCCCCGCAAGCGACATTACCCAGACCACCACCGAAACACCCCCCAAAGCGCCACCACCGCGTGCGCCACAAACTGTTACCGCCCCCGTCCCTCGACCAACAAAACACACACCACACAGAGCGCCACATCACCTGGCACAACAAGCACGAGCAGACGCGCAAACCCCGCCGATCCACGCAGATGAAGCCGCTGTCTCGCAGTCAGCAAACCCAGAGCCCGCCGCCCCATCCACCGCCCTCGTGGCAGAGTTAAGCAACCCCGTTAGCTACCGCAATAATCCAAGCCCCATCTACCCAATGGTTGCCAGGCGACAGGGGTTGGCAGGAACCGTGCGCTTGGCCGTGGTTGTCGACACCACCGGGATGCCTCTACAGATAGCCATTCGGGACAGTTCTGGTTATTCCGTTCTGGATGAAGCGGCGCGGGATACGGTACAACGCTGGCGTTTTGAGCCCGCCCGACGGGCAGGTCAGGCATTGGTTGCGACAGTAGAGGTGCCAGTGCGTTTTCAGCTAGAAGAGCCGTGATTGGCCAAAAAAAGCAAACTACGCACTCACGGCCGGGGGAGATCCTGCTGGACACTGCCCACGGTACGGATCCAGGGTCTTCCCACGCCATGCGGCAATTGTTTGGCCGCTTCCTCCGCTTGGCGCTGGTTTGCATAGACCCCATAGAGCAGTGAGTACCAATCGCGACCACTGCGCCGCGTGTGGGCAATCGTTAGCTTGTCTCCAGAAAGCCCCCACTCGCGCATAAAGACCCGTACCGGCTCTTCCCCATTCCCACTCATGAGCTGCAAGGTGTAGCTGCCGGGTAGCTGCGTCCGCAACCACTCGTTAGAACGCTGATCGCCTGACACCGTAGCCGGAGGTGTAGGGGTAGGTGCAGGGGTAGCTACCGCTGCCGGCGCTATCGGCGCAGGTGACGCCGCAGCCGTTGGTGTCGTGGTGTTGGCACTACCCTTCGCTGGGGCTACTGCGGGTTGCGCAACCGGCGCTACTGGTGGGGCCAACGCCTTGGGTGGTGGGTTTGCAGCAAGCGCCACAACAACCGAGGGAACCGCCCCCGTTGCTGGCGTTGGAGTAGCCAGAGGTGCGACAGCCGTTGGGGGCGCCTCAGGGGCAGCAACCGCTGGCGTATTGGGTGAAGACGTGTGCTCGGGCTCTGCAACACGGACTGGTGGTGGTGCCAAGGTAGACAGCGCCGTGGGCGGTGGCGGTGGTAATGGCTTTTTCTGCGGCCACAACAGCAACAATAGAGCGACGCTAAGTGCACCAAAAATCGGCCACAACCATTGGGAATGCACCGCCTGACGAAAACCTTGTAGGAAAAACCCCAAGCGCCCACCCCCAACACGAGCCGCTTTACGCGGCGCGACGGTTGCGCGTGGTGGGCGCGACCCCGCCGAGGCTAGGGCGGCCCGGGCGTACGAGACGATAGCCCCCGGCCAGCCACCAGCATCCTGGTGCAGTTGTTGCAAAGCCAACGGAAGCAACAGGGGGTGGGCGTGAATACCCACCGCCGCGAGACGAGTACCCACGAATCGTGCGCTATCCGCCGCACTAAAGGGGGGCAATTCCAGCACCCTAACCATCGGAACAAGCGCATCCACCATCGGCGCAATACGCTGCACCAACGGTTGAGTACCAGCAAGCAACACCCGCACCTGTCCCCCTCCCTGGCTTGAAGACGGCGTAAGAAGAACCCGCAGCACCACATCAGATAGGGTATCGGCATCATCTACCAACATCACCGCCCCCATCACGCCATCCCCCCCAAAAGCCGATCCTCTGGTGGACAGCGCGACAGTAAACTGGCGCTGTGCCTCATCCAATAGGGGGTCAACCGTGAGCTCTGGATAGCCGGTAAGTAGTGCCGTCGGTAGGTGCTCTGCGAGCCGCTTCTGAAGTTCCGACAAAAGTGTGGTCTTGCCAGCCCCGAGAGGCCCGAGCAGGACAAGCGGCGAATGGCCGTAACACAGCAGGGCGTACAGCAGATCCAACTGCTGTACCCGAGAAACCTCTTGGAAGAACGCATTGACCCCAGGCGCAAACGGATCCGCCCTCCCCGTTCCTCCAGGGGCCGCAGACGATCGAGCAGAGGTGTTGTGGGTCGCCATAGAATTTGGTCAGGGTGAGGGATGCCCGCTAGTGAAGGTCACCCGATAGCCACGCTTGATCTGCGCGTCACGGGCATTCGCTAGGGCAAGGGTAGCCGCTTCGTGGCTTGCGAAATTCTCGCGTTTGACAACACCGGAACGTCCTTGGTAACCGGTTTCCCGAACCAAAGTCCACCCATCCATCAGATCCTGCTGCAAGGTGAGCATACAGAACCGTGGTGGCTGATCCGCGTTAGGAGCTGTTTGTAAGTAGATCCGCACACGCCTCCGAAATTCGCATCAAACGCTAGGATCTAGCACCCGTTGATACTCAAGGATGGCATAGCGATCCGTCATGCCGGCAATATAGTCCGCCACCGCCTGTACCCGACCTGCCTCGCCGTGGCTGTCTTCCCGTGCGCGGAGATCCGCCAAGGCCTGGGGGGGCAACAACAACGGATCGGCGACAAAGACCTCAAACAATGAGCCAATCAACCGCCCTACTTTTGCCGCAGTACGACGGATCTGGTAGTGGCCGTAGAGCGCCTCACGCAAAAATTGTTTCAGTTCCCAGATCTGCTCCACCATCAGGGGCGAGAAACCAATGAGCGGGGAAGACTGTCGCCGCACCTCGTCCGCCTCGCGGGGATTCACCTGCCGCAAACGCTCGCGGCTTACCTCGACCAAGTCCATGATCTGCGAACTGACCATGCGCCGCACCACCTCATGGATAACGCGCCGCTCTCGCAGACCCGCATAAGAACCCACTACCTCTTCGTAGTGTGCCCGAAATAGGCTTAGTTCTCGCAGCTGATAAAGGGTAATCAGCCCGGAGCGTAACCCATCATCTACGTCGTGACAATTGTATGCGATCTCATCGGCGAGATTCGCAACCTGGGCCTCAAGGGATGGTTGTCCGCCTTGCAAAAACCGCTCTCCGACATCCCCGAGCAAGACCGCATGGGTAAGGCTGCAGTGTTTCAGGATACCCTCACGACTTTCGAAGGTGAGATTCAGTCCACGAAACGCAGCATAGCGCTCTTCTAGCTCATCCACCACACGCAAGGCATGAAGGTTGTGCTCAAAACCGCCATAGTCCTTCATGCACGCATCCAGTGCATCTTGGCCGGCATGACCAAAGGGCGCGTGCCCGAGATCGTGGGCCAAAGCAATGGCCTCAACGAGATCCTCGTGCAGCTCCATGGCACGGGCTACCGTCCGCCCAACCTGCGCTACCTCGAGAGAGTGCGTAAGACGGGTGCGGTAGAGATCCCCCTCATGGTTGACGAAGACCTGCGTCTTATACTCTAACCTCCGAAAGGAAGAGGAGTGGATGACGCGATCCCGATCGCGTTGATATTCGCCACGCAGATCGGGAGAGGGCTCGGAATAACGCCGACCCCGTGAGCGATTTTCGTGGGAGGCATAGAGAGCAAGGGACATGACCGTTATCTGAAACTCGCTTATAGGGATACTACGGGAATTATAACCCACAATCATAGCTCCCCAACAGGGTGCCTGTTTGGCGATCGTATTTCTTTACTCCCGACGATCGACAACCCCTGTTTTGCAAAAATATCTGATGACCCTACGTGGTAATCTAAAAACAACCCGCAAGCGGCCATTACCCAATAGACCACACCCCCAAGCCGAAAAAACAAACCCGCACTTTCTTCGCAAATAAAGAGCGATGGGAAAAAGGCAAAAATAAAGCATCATTCCCACGTAACACTTTCATTCTTGCCACGATCTCGCTATGCTACAGCCCTGGTTCTAAGGGGCTGACAATGTGGGGTTAATCAAAAAGACCCCCACCAATACTTTACTAATTTAATCAAGTTATCGGGCTCTGTAGATTTCTCTTTGCAGATTGAAAATTCGCACGAGAAACCCGCTAAAATATCCCGCTTGCCTGGCCCCTCATACCAACCTACCGACTGCCATGAGTAGCACGGAGACTCCGGACGGATCAACAAGATCCCTCGGGTGCCCAAAGGCAAAGACGAAGCGTGGAGTGGTAGCTGTAATCCCGCCCATGCAACTCAACTATTTTCGTTTGTCATTCACCGCCGTACTGTGAGGAGAACCTATGACGGCTGTTATCGCAACCAACCAGACCATCCTGGTCGTGGGTGGCGGCATTAGTGGCATAACTGCGGCATTGGAAGCTGCCGAGTGTGGTAAGCAGGTCGTGCTCATCGAGAAGAACCCATCCCTTGGCGGACGGGTCAGCCAACTCTATAAGTACTTCCCGAAGCTTTGCTTCCCCACCTGTGGGTTGGAGATCAACCTGCGCCGGATCAAGGCCAACCGCAACATCCACCTGCTGACCCAAGCCGAGGTAGAACAAGTACGCGGCACCCCTGGTGACTTTAGCGTCACGATTCGCCAACGTCCCCGCTACGTGACCGAAGCATGCACCGCCTGCGGCGATTGTGCTCGGGCCGTAACCACCGAATTCGGCGACGAATTCAATTACGGCATGAACCGTCACAAGGGTGCCTACCTACCGTTCAATCTCGCCTACCCACAGCGCTATGTCATTGATGAGCGCTTGATTGGCACAGCCGATGCCAAGGCCGCCCAAGAGGCCTGTAAGGCCAACGCCATCAATCTGGACATGAAGGAAGAGGTCATCACGCTTAAGGCGGGTGCCATTATCTGGGCCACCGGCTGGAAGCCCTATGACGCAGCAGCGATCCAACCCTACGGCTACGACCGCTTCCAGAACGTCATCACCAACATGGAATTCGAGCGGATGCTCGACCCCTTTGGACCGACTGCGGGCCAGATCCGTCGCCCCTCCGATGGCTGCGTTCCGAAAAGCATTGCCTTCATCCAATGCGCTGGCTCCCGTGATCGCAACCACCTTGAGCACTGCTCTCGCGTCTGCTGCATGGCCACGCTGAAACAGACCACCTACGTCCGCGAACAGCTCGGTGATACGGCAAAGTCCAGCGTCTACTACATTGATATCCGTGCTATCGACCGCATTGACGACTTCCATCGTCGCGTAAAAGAAGACCCGAACGTAAGCTTCATCAAGTCCAAGGTTGCCTCCATCACCGAAGATGCAGCGACGAAGGATGTCTTCTTACATGGTAACGATCTAGAGAAGCCTGGCGTGGGTAGTGATATGCGCTACAAGAAGCGCCACGACTTGGTGGTGCTCGCGGTGGGCATGGCCCCCAGTGTGCCAAACAACCAGATCCCAGCCGAGATCCGCACCAATCCCAACGGCTTCATCGAGGTGACTCCTGGCTCGGGGATCTACGGAGCGGGTGTCTCCTCTGAGGCGTTAGATGTGAACCGTGCGGTGCAGAACGCAACCGCTGCGGCACTGCGGGCGATCCAAGTCATCAACCGCGTGGCAGGAGTAGAGGGCTAACCAATGGCAGACATTATCAAAATCGGCGCATACCTCTGCAAGGGCTGCGGTCTCGGTGAGCGACTCAATTTTACCCCCCTAGAAAACGCCGCCAAACGGGCCGGTAAGGCCGCTATCGTCCG
>CAIRSR010000039.1 GCA_903881315.1 uncultured Thiotrichales bacterium
CCTCTAAGCGATAATCACCATAGGCAGTTAAGACGGGGGTGTTGATGAGATAGAGCATAGTGAATTAACCCTCTATGTCAGACAGACGAGCAGTGGCAACATTGTAATATAAAACTTTTCTAGGATCTGCCTGACTCACATATTGGAAATGTAATTCTGGGTGATGGAGAGTAACCAGCGCAGCGGCGATACTGGCCGTCTTTTGTCCACCAGTGACATCCAACACGGTTTCCCGCTCCGCGCAATCCAGTCGATGGATTTCCTGTTCGAAGGTGTGGTAAAGAAGATCAATATTCTCGAAATCGATGGCCGAGGAGACAATACAAACCTTGACATCCGGCAGGTAGAACCTTATCAATTTTTCACAGTCACCCAGCCTGTCGGATGAGCCAGTAGCTGAAGGAGATCCGATCAGGTGGATTTCTTTTACACTAGCGGTATGTGGTTTGATAGCACGAAGTAACTGCTGCCAGTTCCAGCGATGAAGTGATACCGTAGTCGCTTGCTCTAGGCTGTCTGGCAAAGGGCGAGCGGGTTCTTTAAACTCCAACCAAGGTACCCCCTCATCAGAGAATACGAGTTTTGCATCCTCCTGTGGTGCTGACACCGTGGCAATCAGCGCAAGGATATTTCCCGGCTGCTTGCACTCCTCAAGGTGGCCTACCGGCAGATATTGCTGCCGTTTCTGATAAAGCAAATATCCGCTACCGCAGGCAAAAACGGCAGCGATCACCAATGATACAATCCGCCAGAACATGACATGAGGGCTGTTGCTGTACTGAACCCAACCATCAAACAGCAATTCTCCTTTCAGAGAATCGCCGAGCCAACCACTACTGGCCACGAAAGCTAATGCTATTAGGATCAAAAGCAATTCCCTGCGCCATACTCTGTGCGATACGATCTCATTCTTTTTAGTCACTCGACTAACTCCTGATTTTGTGGTGGTGAGCGAATACAGGGGAGGTTTCACCCGCAAGCATAGCGACAACGTTGTTTGACAAGCTTATCGTACTGGGCGGACGGGACGTAGGAACGTGACAACACCGCTTTCACTGGTGGTCGCTGGTCACACATCGCTGCTATGCAGTACCCGTACGCTTAGGTTTGCCGCATCGTAGTGACAAAATACGTACCGACTTAGCGAGCGGAATCACTACACCATCTTCACCCCAATGAGTTCAAGTAAATTTCCGGTTTTGCGGAATTTTGCCAAAACAACTAGTTCGCCATCTTGTAGCTTCCGCACGGCTGCGTTATTGGTTGGCAAGGTATCCCGCATCGCTTTCGCGACCGCCCCTTTCAGTGACGCCACAGACTGCTTATTCGACACCGGCCTCGCTTCGAGAAGCTGTTGTCCTGCTTTCCATAATAGTGTTGCTTGCTCGAAATCCGTCTCTGTCACATTGGCGAGCACCGAGGATTGGCTAGGATTCATATGGCCATATCCCACCGCAGTCTTAGCGCCCGCGCCCAACCATTCGAGCGCTTCGGCCAAGGCATCCATCACCTTTGCGACTTCCTCTTTATCTTTTATTCTCCGTGGCGCAATCGCAAAGCAAAATGTCGGTTTGTCGGCCACCAGAAAATAGACCGGCACCGGGTCGTGCCAATCCGCAGGCACCTGCTCGGGGTGCGCAGCGATATTGTCAATCTCGTCACCTTGTTCATACCACTTGCCCATGTGGGGGGTCATCACATCGGCTTTGAGCGTGACTGGCTTGGTCGGCAGGGCATCGAAGAAGATAAAGGCACCCGTCTCGGTATCCACATCCCCTGCACCTGGTGGCTGAAAGCCGTTTTCACGGCTGCGCTTGCGCTCGGCAGGGTCTTTGTCCTCCGCCCCAAACCAACGGTAAAGGGTCTTCAATCTTTCCGATTCGCTTTGGAATTCCATCCATGCCTCTACCCAGGCACGCACCAATCCCTTGACGGCTGAACCCGGGAGATAGGGCGTGCCGAGCGTAGGATGCCAGAGGAAACCGTTTTCTACTGGATGCGGATTGCCGAGGCCAGTCGCAAAATGCCAGGTAGTGGCAAAGGTTCTGGTCTCTCCGTGGAGGTGCTTGCAAAGACTGGTCAGGCGCGTACATGCGTTAGTTAAGGCAGAATCATTTCCTGCCTTTCCTTCCACCGTGTTAATCCAGTCTTTTTTGGCAGTGTCGCCGAGAACCCATTTCTCTGATTTCTCTGATTTCTCTGATTTCTCTGCGTAGCCATTAAAGAAACGGTCGTACCATAACCCGCGATGGCCGCCTGCGGGACATTGATCCGGTAGTGGTGGGTCTTGAACATTATAGAACGGTGCGACCATATTCATGCCTCCCTGGTATAGGCCTTAGCGAATTTCTTGACCCAATCGAGAAACAACAGGGCCTCTGCTTGGGCTACACGATAACAATACATGTCTTTGCTGGTAATACCGTCCAGCAGAGACGTTTCACCCTCATAGGGCTGTCCGCTGCTGATTAACCAACCCGACAGAATATCGTACAAGCGGTGATGGGTACCCCCTTTGCTGAAATAGAAAGCGGCTGCCTGCCCGAGACCATTCATGAGTATCATGGCGGGTAGGCTGGATGCGTAACTATTGAATTCCTTTTTCTTCGTCTGCGGATCATCCAGGGCTTTCTTCACCTCTCGCAGGGCAAAGGCAGCGCGTTGTTGTTGCATGGTCTGCACCACTCCCGTTGGCTGGGGAGTGGTGGGCAGGAAACAGGCCGACGTACTCGGTGCGCTGGATTCCGGTGGTGTCGTAGGGGGCGTTTGTGTTTGCGGTGTCTGCGACACGGTTTCCTTCTTTTTGTAGTTGTTAGAATACCGGGGGCTGCTATTGCCCTGTTGCTTCTTGGCCATTCCCTATCCCTCCACCGCCGACAGCACCGACACGGCACACCAACCCATCCCGACCGTTTCATTTCCACCCAGTTGCAACCAAGGATCTCCTTTTGGAAAGAGGCCCGTTGCCTTGGTGAGTACCTCTTGGGCCGTCAGTTTCAGCGCGGGGTTCCTTGAGGCAAACGCTATCAGCGGGAGATACAGCACGGTCTCTGGTGGTAAGGTCTCTTCGTACCACAACGCGCCGTCAATGACGGTCTTCGATCCCGCATCCAGCGCAATGTGCGGATTGATCGGGACGGCAGCCCGCACCAGGTGCGAGAAGGTATCATTCGAGACGAGGGTGAGGCGCTGTGACAATTCATCCTTCGCGTTGTCACGCTTGAGTAGGCAAGCCAGGAAGGGCACCATAGCGGCAACCGCATCATTCGGCTCTTGCGTAAAACGATATTCTTCTAGGAACAGATTGCCCGTGCCGCTTGCGACCAGTGCCTTATCCGCAGCAACCGAGGGAACGACCAGTGCCTCATCCGCAGTAACCGAGGGAACCGTGAAACTGAAGCACTCCGCGAGCCCCAAACGAGCGGCATCACGTTGCAGGCGACATAGCGCCTCTGGACAGGTTACCCAACGGAAGGCGCTAGTCAACGAGCGCACCGGCAAAAGCAAAAGACGGGCATCCCCAACCGCCAGCGCACCGGCATGGTCAGCCGCGTTGCTGGTGTCTGGGCCAAAGATGGTGAATACTTCCTCGCGATTTTGTCCCAGCATGGTCTCGCCACGGCTACGGAGCGCACCCTTGACAGAAGAGCCGAATACGCACGGCCAGTCATTGTGCGCCTCGCGTTGAATGGGGAGATCGATAACCCCGGCAGAAGAACCAGCACCTGCATGGAGACTCGTTTCGGTGATAAGGCCTAATAAGGCGGTAGCCTGCGTCATACTGTTTCCTCAGAGAGTAAATTCATTGCCGTGGCACAGCCCACACACCATGAGACCGCGTCCAATCGCTTGATCCTCGCCAATCTGGGCGTTGTGGAGCTTTTTGAGAGCGCCCCCCCTATCACCCGCTACGGTAAAATAATAACTACTGCCCGCCGGGATGAAGCTCTGCACGGCGCGCGGTTGGTGTCTTGCCATATCCCAACCACCCTCCCGCTGCGCCTTACCCAGGATTGCGGCATGCAGCGTCAGATCAACCCCGTTGATGGCTCCCTTCCAGACACGTATTCCATCGGTTCGATCATGAAGCGTAAATCCTGCGGGTAGCCAGTCCGGTTTGCCCTCGTTCTGGAATCTGGCTGGGGTCAGTAGGGTGACAATCAGCGTTTGGGTGTCTTTAGCTGACGCCAGGTCAGGAATACCCAAACAGGTCTCTGGTGGAGAGCGCACCGCCAAATGGGCAAGCCGCCCTTCACCCCCCAACCGCACCATCCCGCTGAGCTGCTCGGTCTCTGTATCTGGCGCAAGCGTCACATCAACCTCTATCGCGAGCCCGGGTCGTGGGCGCAAATGGCGGGTATGATGGAGCATACCCGCAACGGCAGTACGCCGTTGGTTGTCACGCGCAATGCCTAAGCGCGCCTCCTCCTGAAATAGTTGGTGGGCATAGCGCAAATCCTCGTGGGTGGGCATCTCACCCGCGAGTACCTTCTGCAATCCAGCACAGGTCAGCCAAGCACCCTCCAATGGTTTATATCCTTGCTCATCGGCGGGCAACTCGGGCAGCCGTACCCGACCGAGGTGCGTACCAACCGCGCAACCAATACGCAAGCGCACGAACTTCATTGTCTTGTCTTTGTCCTTGGCGAGCAGCAGATAACGCGGCACCGGATAGAGCCGTTCCCCATCTTGGGTCAGCCATGGGCCACTATTCAGGGTAATTGGCCCAAGGTCATCGCCATATCCGATGGTGGCGCGTAACGGATGGGCCGTCTTGTCCCTAAAGTCGCGCCAATCCACACCAGCAGCCTCGCCAATTGCGGTACGCAACGCGCCGAGTAGCGTGCGTGGCGGCGGTGGAAATACGCCGCCCAATTCCGCACCGATGGCGTCCATGGGCCGAGATTCTCGGAAGAACCAGGTATCCAGCGCCGTGAAACATAGCGTGACCTTTTTCTTCATCGCTCCACCCCCTTATGCGCCAAAAAGCGTACCAATAGGGCACCATCTACCTCTAGGCACGGCGATCGCGTCCACTGACTGGTGTCCTCCGCCCAGTCCTTGGGGTCATCCTCGCTCCTCTTCGGGGCCTGCTCGCTTTTTGTGCGGACAAGCGGACGACATTGTGCGAGGAGAGGCGCTATGATTTTTTTCGCCCCCTCCATACCCAAGCGCTGAGTGCGCACTGGGCCAGAATTGAGATATTCCATGGCCAATAGTTCTAGCGCCTGATCCTCGTCGAGCACGCTTTTCTGGCTCTGCGCGGCGGCGGTGCCTAGCTGGTTGGGTAATGCAACACGCTCACGTTTCGGTGGGTTGAGTAGTGCAAAGCGCTCACGGATGCGGTAGAAGAATTTGCTGGACATGGTCGTGTTCTGCACGGACGGGTCGGCACGAAAATCTTTAGCAAGCTCTTCGATAATGACCGCACCACACCTCTTTCCCTCTTGCAACGCACACCGCCACGGCATCGCCCATTCTAATGCCAGTCCACCCGGTTTCCATACCCGGCAGGCAATGGCGTCGCGCCCACGCCCATCCTTGGCGAGGTTGTCTAACAGATCGTGGGCATCGTGCAATACCCGACCGAGGGGCATCTTGATGTGGGCATATTCAATCGCGCCAGAGAGGGTGGTTGGAATCTTGTCAAAACAACCCAGGTAATGGAAACGCAAGGCAGCGGCACAACCCAAGGCATCCTCCAACGGTAATAGGGCCAGCACGTCGTCACCACCGGCATAGATCAAGAACCCGTTGTATTCCTCCACAATCGTTGGCACCCCACCAGTGAATTTGGCAAGCCCCGCCGTGATTTCCTTTTGTTTGGCCTCGTCACCTGACATGTGGATGCCCAGCTCATCGCCATCCATCAGCAATACGGCATAAAAAGGGGAGACCGGTTCGAGTTTGGCAGTGGCGCGTAGATCTTTGAGTTTTTTGAGAAGCTCCTTTGCATCATTCACCTTCTCGTCCCATAACCTTGGGTTTTCCAGCATGGAATCAAAATAGATGGTGCCCTCTAGGGCTTTCCATTTTTTCTCTACGTCCACCTGTTTGATACAGGCGATGTTGGTGTTCCACTCACCATAATTCCCAGTAAGGGC
>CAIRSR010000040.1 GCA_903881315.1 uncultured Thiotrichales bacterium
CAGACAGACCGTGCCAAGCTTGAGTAGCTTCATCTCCTTGGCCATTTCCAGTATCTGTACAAACAGCTCGGAAAACTCGCCACGGAAACGGATGCGGAAACTGGCCAGGGTGGCGTGATCTGGGTGCGTGTTGGCCGCGACGTATCGAAACGCTACCGAGTCATAGGTGGCCTGTTCCAGGCGACGACTGGAGAACACACCCGACAGGTAGCCATACACCAGAATGGCCAGCAGCGTGGCAGGGTGATGCGCCGCTGAGCCGCGTCCTGCGTATTGCCGGGTTAGATTGGACAGATCCAACTGGTCAATGACTTCCACCACAAAGCGTGCCAGATGGTCTTCGTTCAGCCATTCGTCCAATGAGGGTGGCAACAGGTAGGCAGTCATACGGTCAGCCAATATGAAGCGGGGCATGAGACGATTCCTAGAATTCCAATTTGCGTAACGTGCGAATATCAGGATTATATCATACATATCAGAACGTTAATGCGTGACTTCCTGGCAAAATCACTGCGCAGCGGATGGAAAAGTCCGACAGGCTGCTAGCGATTATGTGTCTTAAAGTCATGCTGCTGTCCTCCATGGAGACCACACGGTAACGGCGTAGACTCACCCCATCTTGTGATACTATGCCCTTATGAAACGAAACCACCAGCGCGTGCTTGAAGCGATATTCTCGCGCCCCGTGCCTGGCGGCATCCGCTGGGCTGACATTGAGGCGCTGTTCGTGGAGTTAGGCGCTGAGGTCAGTGAGCGTGAGGGTTCGCGTGTCGGGGTGAAGCTGTTCGGTGAAGCACGGGTTTTCCACCGACCGCATCCTTCGCCAGAAACGGACAAGGGTGCGGTTACAAGCATCCGTAAGTGGCTAGAAGAACACGGGGTAAAGCCATGATCAACGTAATGGTCATCAACGGTTTCAAGGCGGTCATTGCCTTCGACCCAGATATTTCGATGTTCCGTGGCGAATTTATCGGGCTGAATGGTGGTGCCGATTTCTACGCCACCGACGTAGCAAGCCTGAAGCGCGAGGGAGAGACCTCCCTCTGCGTGTTTTTGGCAATGTGCCAGGAGCAAGACATTAAGCCACGCAAGCACTTTTCCGGCAAGTTCATGTTGCGATTGGATCCAGAAACCCACGAAGTCGCCACGGTCGCAGCAATTGCTACCGGTAAGAGCCTGAACCAGTGGAGCATGGAAGTCATAAGAGAGGCAGCCAACCGCCTGTCAGTTACCTACTAGCCGTGTTACCCGCCCGATGGTGGTCATGGCGGGCTCCGGTCGAATGGCCAATACTACCCGTAGGCGTACGCCACGATGTTCGCCCATGCCTGCCTCCCTCGCTCTCCCTCGCTCTCCCTCGGCCATAAGAGTGTCGCGCAGCCTAGTAACATCCTCGCGACTCCCGGAAGTGATGATGCGCTCCGGCACCTGTGACGAGGGCATCTCGTAATCTGGTGAGTTAAACTTTCTAGCGAGTAGGTCTCTGTTAATCTTGGTATTCTTTAACTCAGTGGCGTATTTCTTGAAGTTCTCCTGAGCCTTCCGGTAAGCTTCTCCGCCCCTACCTTCTCCCAATGCGGTGATGACATTTTTCAATTCTCTAGCAGCCTGTCGGACTGACAGCGGATAGGATTATTCTGGCGAGCTGGTTCATGTCATAAGATTACACGGGGTGTGTAGCGCGAGTCAACGCCTTGTCGATTGATTCTGTGAAAATTGAAGTACACAATATGTGTATGCAGCCAATAGATCGCGTTTTATCTAAAGCGGTGTCCCTGGGTATGACCCAGACCAGCTTCGCCACAGCGATGGGACTGAATGTACAGGTGGTGAACAACTGGAAAAAACGTGGGATACCACCAGCGCAATACGCCGCGATAGCAAAAACACTAGGCGTGTCTATTGAATGGATAATAAACGGGGGCGACGTGAGCCTCTCCAACGTCGCCCCCGTCCCTAACGGCCTGAGCCGGATGATTCCGTTAATCTCATGGGTGCAGGCGGGTAACTGGTGCGAGGCGATAGATAACTACGCGGCTGGGGATGCCGAGACGTGGTTGCCGTGCCCCGTCAAGGCGGGTTCTCGTGCGTTCGCGTTGCGCGTGACTGGGGCATCAATGGAGCCGAAGTATCAGGAAGGGGAGATGATCTACGTCGATCCAGATCGTCCCCCACTGAACAAGAAGGATGTTGTTGTGCGCAACAACCTGGATAATTCGGTGACGTTCAAGCAGTTGGTGATAGAGGACGGCAGAATGTACCTGCGCCCACTGAACCCAGACTGGAAGCCAAAGATCATTCCGCTGGATGAGCACTGCACTATCTGCGGGGTGGTTTTTTTCAGGGGGATGGAGGTTTAAGCAGGTGCGGGTGGCAGGCGGGAGATCTGTGGGGGTATGATGTTCACTGTAGCTGCGATCGAGACGCTCATCACCTGCCCGAAGTGGATTGTGGATCCACCAGCCAAGTCCTTCCGTTAGGAGAACCGTCATCGCCGCAAGGATATGCGCCTCCAGGGGCGTGGCGGTGAAAAACAGATTTTCGATGTGTTTATCCGCCAGAGCCTAGAGTTTTCCGAGGACTTCTCCCTTGGCATGTTCTACCTGGCGCAGGATGGGAAGCGAATCCTGCTCGTGCGTTTCAACGGCCAGCATGAGCAATCTAACGATCCACTCAATATGGGCAATACGCACTTCCGGTACCATATCCATACGGCGACACCAGACAACCTCAACACCGGGCGCTACGACAAGCCCCCTGCGGAGACCACGCCGAGCTATGCCTCCTTCGAGGAGGCGACGGCTTCTTTTCTCGACCGGATTGCGCTCGACAAAGGCGATAGAGTCAAACACTTTTCGCAACTTAGTCAATACCAACTACTTCTGGAGGACGGCTCATGAACTACGTTGATCTGCTCTCAGAGGGGTTCAACAAACATGTCTCTGTCAGGGAGAAGAGACCGGGCGTTACGAAGCTCATCGCGCCTCTGTTCCACGAGGACGGCGACATGGTTGACATATTCCTTGAAGATCGGGACAACCGCATCCGCGTGTCTGATAAGGGCCTCTCCCTGATGCGACTATCCTACAACTTCGACATCGACACCGAGAGTAAGGATCGCGTTTTCCGTCGCATTCTGAACGAAGGCGGGGTCAACGAAGATAACGGCGATCTCTTTATGGAAGTTCTGCCAGAGCAGATCTATCCAGCGGTTTTGCACTTCGGCCAGATCGTCGCCAAGATCACGAACATGGGCCTGTACCGGCGGGAGGTTATCACCAACCTCTTCTACGAGATGCTGCGCGATAAGATCTTTGCCAATCTCGCTTCCTTCTCCCCTAAGGAGAACGTCGCCCCAATTGAGGTACGCGAGGAACTTGTTGTGGACTACGTGCTCGACACACCAAAAACCCCGATATACCTCTTCGGAGTGAGGGAGAGAGAGTCATCAAAGCTGCGCCTGACTGCCGTCTCCTGCCTTGAGTTCCAGAAGCTGAAAATACCCTTCCGAAGCGTCGTGAGTCACCAGGACTTCTCATCGCTCACCAAGACAGACCAGCGGATCATCACGAACGCAGCCGACAAACAGTTCACCTCGCTTAGTGAGTTCACGGCAGCCGGACGCGACGCGATAGACAGGCTGGCGGCCTAAGGCCAGGAGCGGAGACGCTCTTGCTCAAACCATAAGACACCCCATCCCGCCCCGCGCGGGATTCTAGCGTTAACCCCCAGGGTGGGCCTGTAGCCTGGAGTGCTGGGGATTTGTGAGTGAAGTATTTATCTATGTCCCTCAGCCAATTCACGCAACACGTTTGGGTGACGCTCCGCCACACGCAGCAACGTCTTGGCTGCCCCGGTAGGGCTACGTCGGCCTTGTTCCCATTCCTGCAGGGTGCGTACTGAGACACCCAGGAGCGTGGCGAACTGTTCCTGATCCAGGCCAGACTGTTGGCGTACAGCGCTGACTGGTGAGTAGACTACGGAGCCCACACCGGCCTTTACCTGGCGAGCAGCCTCCAGGAGCTTCTGACCAAGATCCTCTCCGGTTGTCGCACGAAACCCGTCTACCACCTCCCGAGACAACGGGATGGTTTCATCCGCAGGGCGTCCATTGAGGGGCTTTAGCTCTTGCCACTCTTCGTCTGTCAATGGTATGCAATCTGGATCGGACATTGCGGCTGCTGTGATGACAGCGTCCTCTTCATCAGTGGGACGAATCAAGATATGCGGCATGTTCGTCAAACTCCCGTTGGTTAGCCTTGCGTAGACTAATAATGCGTCGCCCATCAGCGCGATCGACGAACGCCACGAAGAACAGCCTCTCCCCGAATGGGGCGAGAGCACACTGGCGCACTTCTCCATAGTCGCGCCGCTCATCCACCCACACCAACGCCCTAGCCCAGTCCAACCGCGAGGCGTCGGCAAGTGACACCCCATGTTTGGCGATGTTGGCAGCGTCTTTGGCAGGGTCAAACGCAATCTTCATGTGTGCCACTGTAGGCGCAGCAGCTAAGCAGGTCAACTATCCCGCCCCGTGCGGGATTTTTTTGCACACCGCATACACAAACTGTTGCGTGCAATACACGCCGCGTGTAGGCTTCTCTCATCAACCAACGAGAGGAGTCCCCGATGTTACCCCCGATGTTCACACCCCCAGCCAGCACAAGAGGCACACGATGCTGGCCTCATCAATCTGGATGAGTACAAAAAAGAACTCCCGCGCCTAATCGAATTAGCGCGAGTGGTGCAGACCGCACAACGGGAATATCAGAGGGACAGTCCGCCGCCACAGTTGAGCAAGAGCAACCACCAGCCACTCAGCAGCCAACGGATCAGCCCCCAGTTGAAACTCGCGTTTCTGAACCAGCCAACAACGCCAACGCCGCAGTTCAGACAAAACAGATCTACGCGCAACCAGGCCTGGTGGACGGCAAATACCCGGAGCGATTAGACGACCCAGATACTGGTGAATCGACGTGGGTAGGTGCAGACGGCACCTATTTTGATCAATCGGTTCACCTGTGGAATTCTGGCACTGAGGCCCCAGCCGGTTACACAGATGGGACGTTCGTGCGGATCGATGGTATTACCGCGTGGCCGATTCGCGTCTACTCGAATAAGGGGAAGTTCCCCACCTGGCAGGACAATCTGCTTGCCAAGCTGGAAACGATGAATACCTTATTGATTGGCCGTGGGAGGAGTTACGACGACCGTAAACAGGAACTGCAAACATTCGCTGCCGACTGGCGCGGTCTCTTGAAAGCGAGCTGAATGAAGCATCAAGGGTGCATCTTTAGAAAGGCCACGGCAATGCTGACGATAGCCACCATCATTGCGCCTAGTCTCATGGTCATGCGCAGCTCCATGGCCTGCCTGTTGTTCTCAAGGCGGGCAATGTCCCCCTTGGTGGCAACGGTGGTGTCTAGAGCTTCGGACAGTACATCACGCAGCGCCGACGCTTCCGCCCTAGCCTGGGCGTCAGGCACCCCCGCAGCGGTCAGTCGCTCAACGAATTTTAGGGTATCGAATGTAATCACGGCCATGGCACGCACTCCTATTTCCGCCAGCATAGCGCCTCTTGACATGAGGCGCTACCAAGGGGGCGATTTCAACACCGCGATGATGATGCCAACGGCAACAAAAATCATCGCCCCGATCTTGATGATGATGCGCTGTTCGGTTGCCAGGAGAGCATCTCGCATGTCGTCCTTGGTAACGAGCTGCGCTAGCGCATCACGGCTTGCGTCAACGATGACCTCGGCCTGTTCCTCGGTGAAGCCTGTAGCACGCAGACGCTTAACGAACGTGTGGGAATCAGAAACAATGGTGGCAATAACACGCCCTCCTATTTCCGCCAGCATACCGCATCTTGACATCCACCGCCACCCGTGCTACGCGCTCCCCACGTCGCCCCAAAGGGGCGATCGGGATTGACAGCCCGGTTGGTCATGGCGCACAGCCGCGCCTACGATGCGGCTTTTTTGTGTGCGCTCGTCTGTGCCTCCAGTTTTGGGGCTGAGCGGGAGGGGGCAACCCCTGCCGGTCTCCATGACGCCGGTCTGTCAACCCGCTTAGCCCCGCCTTCTCGTTTGACAGCGTGTTGGCGGGATTCGCACCCACTAGTCATGGAGTACCCGTTATGACCAACCCCACTCAGAGCGTACCTGCGCCTACGTCTCCGCTCGTACCTGTCGATTTCCACGGCACCACCCTCTACCTCATTGAGCACGATGGGCAGCCCTACGTTCCCATGAAGCCGGTTGTTGAGGGAATGGGGATGGCGTGGCAAGGGCAACACGAAAAGATCACGTCGCGATTCGGATCAACCATCACGATGATCCTGACAGTTGCCGAGGACGGCAAGCAACGCGAGATGATCTGCCTCCCCCTGCGCAAACTGCCGGGCTGGCTTTACTCCATCTACCCCAACAAGGTTGCCCCCAACCTCCGCCCTCGCATCATCGCCTACCAGAACGAGTGTGACGATGTACTCTGGAAACACGGGAGCGGGCAGGCTCGCCCAGCAACCCCAACCCTTCCCACCCCCGAGGAGGCGTTGCGCAAGTTTCTCGAATACCACAGTTTTCTCTTCACGATCGATTACAGGGGTGTTGCCAATATTAGGGAGCTACCGGATATGGCGATTATGATCGAAATCGATAAGCTCCCCTCGCTGATTGCCGATTGGAACGGCCCGTTCCCCAAGGCAGTATTGCCCGCAATAATCCACGCCGCAGCGAAGCGGTTGGATTGCGCCAGTCCAGTTACGAAAGTGGCTTGATGTGGTGCCCCCTGGGTAACCGCCTGGGGGGGTTAATGGTGAGTTGCAAACGGAACGGGAGTGGGTTGGGCTATTGCTGGTGTGCCCACAGTTTTATCGCCAAGTCGCACTAGCCTATCCCCGTTATACAGTTCAGCTTCAGCGATCCATTCCTCTGTGATTTCCGGTGCGTCGTCTGGGTCAGTCCAGGCGGCTTCCGATTCTTGCAATTTCGCGTTCATTGGCCTTCCTCATGGATATGATGCGGCGACTACTTCCGCGTGGCGTCCAGACGACCACCACGAGACGGCCATCTAGCCATCCGATCGTTTGGAACCGATGCTCTAGATAATCCTTCCGCGAGTCCTCGTTGGTCAAGTGCTTTCCCAAAAATATCTCCACGGCGCGGGTGTAGTCCAGCCCACGCTCGATGAGCGTTCTGTTGCGCTTGTCGGGGTCGAATTCAATCTTCACGAAATCCTCTTCGCAATATCCTCGGCCTTCGGGTTGTAATAGAGCGGGAGTCACATAAAACGATGGCAGGTAAAAAGTAAAAACCCCTCCCCAATTCCCCTCCCGTGGAGGGGTGCCCCTTCGGTGTGGGGTGGTTAGTCAATCATTTTATGCTGCTCTTGCTATAGGTCAGCGCCTGCGACATATTCGACCAGCCGAACATCTTGCATAAGTCCATCACCGCTTGCTGGGCAGGGACGCCCGACGAGCCCATCCGAGCCGCAATCCAGGTAGCAGCGGTGTGTCGCGAGTCATGGAAGGTGAAGCCTTCGAGTTCCGCTCTTTCCCGATAGCGCAGGAACAGGGCGGCCAGGGTCTGCGACTTTAGACCGAACACCTGAGTGTCGTCGAACCCGCGCATCCGGTCGATCAGACGTAACGCTTTTGGTGTTAGCGGCACGTTACGCGGCTTGGTCTTGGTTACGCGCAGGATGCAGTAACCAGCCTTTACGTCATCCCACCTCAGGTTGCACAACTCCCCAGCACGCATCCCTGTGCGTAGGGCCACCAAGAACGCCACGGCAACGGCCTGGGAAATGGTCAAAACCTTCCCCATTTTCCGGTACCCCATGGTGCGCACCATCTTCTTCACTTGCCAGCGGGTAATGGTCACATCACGATGATCTGGTGCTCTTGGTCTACGCACATCCTTGAGTGGATTAACCTCTATCCATCGCCACTCGCGCCTAGCCGCTTCAAAGATAGCAGAGAGCAGGCTGATTTCCCGCAACACTGACCCCGCTGTTACCTGCCTCAGTCTTGCGTCCCGCCATACCCCAAGTATGTCAGTTGTAATGTCGGATATGGGGGAGTCCACTGGCAGCTCGCGCATAAACGATGCTATCCTGAACTGTTCCCACCTCACACCCCTGTGCGTTGGAGAAACCTCCTCCCCATACCTACGCAGGGCCTCCCCAAGAGTGTGTTTCTCCCCTGGCGTTTTCTTTGCGTTCGCCCGTAGCTCAGTCTCCCGCGCCGAAGCCCAAGCCTCAGCCTCGCGCTGGGTGCGAAAGGTGGCGGAGCGCCGCACCAGAGAGACGTAGATCTGGGCGCGGTAGCCCCTGGCGTACTTGATGAGGGAGGTCGTAGCATCGTGCGGATCCCGGCGTGGTCTAGCCGATACCTCTGACGGGCGGCTTGTGCCGCACTCTTCCGTAAGTCCCTTGGTCTGAAACGATTGACACGGTCGAACGAGTTGCACTATCTGGTGCCCGGGGCCGGATTTGAACCGGCACAGCTTGTGGCCGACGGATTTTAAGTCCGTTGCGTCTACCGATTCCGCCACCCGGGCGCGGTAAGAGGGGAGTTTACAACCCTGCTGGCACCGGCACAAGCGCACCCCAATAGGCATCACGCGGAGAAAGGCGGGGTGAGCGTGAGCTGACTAATCAGCTCCGACCCGCTTGGGTAAATGCTGCAATTCACCTTGGATGGCTGATTCTTGATATTTGACAAGAACTGAACAAGGACGTGCATTTGCGTAGAGGGGTTCCAATCGCTCTCGGGTAATTGTTGATGGTCTTTCACGACCTGCTTCGCATGACGAATCGCTACCGACTGCTCACTTTTCAGTCTTTTGTAGATCGCTGCGGTGATACCGCCCTTGGCATACTCAGGAATACGGCCTGCCTCGGTGAGATCCTGGATTACGTTATCGCACGGCGATCGCTTCTCGGTCGTCTCATATGGCCTGGTATGACCGATAAAATGCAGCAAGAGCCAATACTCAAAGCAGGGCACCGAGCTGACAACGATGATGGGTATCTTCTTCTGTACATCCCGCGCCCGAAGGAGGGCGTCTCTATAGCCAACGTGGCCATCCCGATCAATGACGCAGAAGACATAAGCGAAGGAAGTGTCTTTATTCTTCTTTTTGTCAAGCTCATATCGTTTGATGGCGTAGTCAATCACACTCTCAGGGTCGTTGCCATGCTTCTCCGTTGAATCTTTGCGATCGGCGGGTACTATCTCTATCTCATTGATGCCAAAATCTGTACATAACCGCTCGAAATAACAAGACGAGTTTTTGGAGTCCTCAAGAACGATCAAGACTCGTGCGTATTGTTCTTGCTGTTTTTTGCTTTCTTGTTTTCTAGGCAGTGCGCCGGATGGTTTTGGTAGACGCGCCATCGCCCTACTCCATATCGTGGGTAAAGAGATGGTTGATATAGGGCAAGGCCCCATAGCGCCCTTGCAGGTAATTCTTTTGCAAGGCCTCCTCTTTCCTCGGCTTAAACTGTGACAACGGATAGAGCTGCGAGGATTGATTCTTGTCCTTCTCAATAAACCAGATCTGATCGCGCCGTAAAAGATCTAGATCGAGGATGGTGGTGTCATGGGCGGTGAAGATAAGCTGGGCGTTCCTTTTATTGACCTCCTTATTGTGGAACAAAGCGACCAGAAAACGCAGTAAGGTTGGGTGCAGGCTATCATTCAATTCATCCACCACAGTCACGAGACCATTCTTTAGTCTGTGGAGCCATGGCCCGGCAAGTTCAAATAGCCGTCGAGTCCCGTCGGACTCTACGGATTGATCGAGCAGGAAAGATTCACCGTTCTCGGTGGTATGGACAAAGTGAACATGAATATTTTGGATTGATGCTGGTTTTCCACCAGGCAGCAGTTTGGTGAGTTGCTGGTGAATCTCTGCTGGTAACTCACCAGAATAGTCGGCAAGACTGAATTCCTTTTTCGTGATCTGAAAGTCAGCAATGCCAAGATCCGCCTTCTGTAGGAAATATCGAACAGCGAGTGTATTGACCTCATCGTCGCAGAATTCTACCGTTGGAAATGGGCCAAGATCAGCGGTCTTCCCCCCCGCAAGGTTCAGCCCAAACCAGGCCATGATCGCCTTACATTGCGCACCGTTTAGCCCCGCCGCAGTCGAGAGAAACAGGGCGTTGCTGCGCGTCGCATTCCGCCAGACCTCGCGATCCCCCTTCAGCTTCGGATTGATGTACCATTGATTGCGCTCATTTCCCTCCCTCTCCAGCCACTTTTGCGCACGCAGTGACGGAAAGGCAAACAGCCATTCTTCATGGATCGCCGAGCGGGTCGCCGAGAAACCATATTGATAGCGTACCCCCTCCTGGATAAAAATGATCTCAAATTCGGTTGGTTGATCCCGTAAGAGCGCATGGGGGTCAATCCCTGCGATGGGCTCTTGTTCCTGACCTTTATTGGAGTTCAGGATAATCTTGCGCATGACCTGCATCGCTTGGATGAGATTACTCTTCCCCGAGGCGTTTGCCCCATAGAGTGCCACGCACGGCAGCAAAGGCGATATTCCCTTGAGATTGGTTTCGATGGTATTGGTTTCGCGCAGTTCATTGCTCGCGGTAGCGACCATGCTAAGCGTTTGTTTTTCACGGATAGAGCGATAATTGGCAACACTAAATTCAATGAGCATAATTGGGTAGGGCGTAATGGAGGTTGAGTAAATCGTATCTCGATAGACCTGAGGCTAACAAGAACGCTACTGGCAAGCCGACCGTCAAGGTAGCCACCGACACCAGCAGGATGCTAGAGCGGGAGTCACATAAAACGATGGCAGGTAAAAAGTAAAAACCCCTCCCCAATTCCCCTCCCGTGGAGGGGTGCCCCTTCGGGGTGGGGTGGTTAGTCAATCATTTTATGCTGCTCTTGCTATATCTAGGTTAGGATATTTGCAGAAAAGTTGCAAATTTCTCGGTTTGATTGGCGTGTGGCTGGGCGCTTGCCCAAGTGACGCGGTGCGGTCTGAGGGGTGACGGACGCGGGTGGGCGTGATCGGAGCGGCATTGCCACCCTTTGCGGTGGGGATGCCATCGCGGACTACGGGTGTTAGGGTGCAGCGAATCTCTACCCGCAATGCTAGCTGGTAGGCGTTTCGTTGGAATGGGTGTCCGCCTTTGATTCGGCGGCCAGTGAACGGCTCTTTCCGGTTACTCGGTCGGTAATAAAGGCAACGGCAAGCGAGGCGATCGTAAAACCACCAATCGTCGTGGCCGTCCCATCGTGCCCATAGAGTGACATTACCAGAGTGAAGCATAACGCGAGCAGGGTGACCGCAAGCGCGTAGTGCTGCCCACGGCTACGGAGGGCAAGTGCACCTGCCAACCGTTCTGCCATAAAACCCTCTGCGGCCTTAGTATTGGCGCATAATCGTTCCATCTGTAGCCGTTCCATGTCCTGCCGATGCTGCTCTTGACGCTCCTTCGCAGCCATGATGCGTTCCGGAAAAGAAGCATCAATATCCTTGTACCGCGCCATCTCCGCCGCTTCCGGGATAGGGCCGGAGTAGCTCCTCGCCGCCACCAACTGCACGCTCTTTGGTGCTGGATCGGTGGGATGAACTAACCTGGCAGCGCCTTCGGGAGCCTCTGCCCTTTGGGGTGGCTCGGTACTCGGCCTCGGTGCAGCCCGAGACCCCACCAATGATCGCGACTTGGGAGGCCGCTTAGTCACGCGGGGATTTGAAAGGGGTCATCGCCGTGCGCATAGCGTCTCCGACCTGACGCCAATCACTGAATAACGCATCCGCATTGACACGATCCGCCTCTTCGGCAGACAGCGGTCTTGGAAACTGCGGCAGGGGCGGCATACGCAATAGATCGTCATCAAGATCGGCTGGATAGAGGTCGAGCAGGCTACCTAAGCCGCCAACAAAAGCATCTAGGTTGCTGTCCATGGATTCCTCCTTAAAACGCAAATGACAACTGTACCAGTACACCGCCCCAATGTAGCAAAACGCTACCATCAAGGCAAGCGATCCCACAAAAGGCCCCATCGTTATGGGAAGCACGACGACACCGATTCACGCCTCATTCCTTGGCCTTCGGGCAAGGCGTAAAATAGGCGCTATCGCCCATGGCGTCCGCGCAAGAATTGCCGGTGGGGGTGATTGTTACCGATGAATTCTCGGGGGTGCGCTCTTTTGCTTCCATCTTCAATAATTGCTGGGCCGCAATACACCCGGGCGATTTAGTGCATTGCTCCTTGGGGCCACAGGTGAGTTTCACCAACGCCTCGCAACGGGTGGGCGAGCCCGACGGCAACATTTGCGCATCGGGAGGCTGGAATTGATTGATCAAGACCCCACCACTCACGGTCATGGTCGTGCCGTTGTCTAAGCGATAAACACCATCCCATAACGGGCGGCGCACCGAACCCTGGATTACCGAGACCGCACGGCTAGCCTCATCAACGACGACAGGTGTACCATCTTGCAGGTGGGAGAGAGAATCGGCGCTGGCCGCAGGCGCGGCAAGAGCAGCCAGTAACGCTAACAAATAAATGGATTTATGGTATGCTCGCGTCATCTATCAGACTCGCGTGAGATTAGGAATTCCCTTTGTCGGGCACCTTCGAGCGCTTCCAACGAACTACCGGGGCCGCTTGTGGCGATGAGGGGCGCTCCACCTGATAATTGCCCACAGAATCATCATTATAGTTTGGATAATTAGGATAGCTCGGTGATGAAGGGGTGTGTTCGCGGCGTGGGGTGTATTCGCGACGGGGCTTTGGTTCGGTTGCCGGTTTGTGCGCGATGTGTTCTGGGTTTCCTGAGCGGGTAAAGCCACACTCTGGGCAGGCCATGAGGAGATGCTTACGGGTTTCGCAGGTCGGGCAGAATTCAAAGTTGCTGCTAACGAGCGTTGCGCTGGTACTGCGGGGGCGTGGGAACTCTTCGCTATCAAGGAGTTCGCGGTCGAGTGGGGGGCGGGTCGTCATCCGTTTAAATCCACACTTGGGACACGCGACAAGCTGGTGTTTTTCGGCACCACATTGGGGGCAAGTCTCGTAGGCCATGGTCTCTCTCAGGGTTGGATGGGTGGGTGCAGCCGAACCACCCAAGGGCACATCGGCTGTAAGTCTACTACGGGTTGCCTTCCGCAGCCACTATACTAGGGCATCCGCCCGCTAATTTTTGTGCTACGGTGATGCCCCCCGTTATGGATAGGGTAATGGGTTACTGGTTTAGTGCAATGTTGGTTAATTAGTGATAAGACTTATACGGTTGGCTAATTAGCGGCATAACCTAATAGCAGGAGCAACATAAAACGATTATGCGACCTCACTCCCTACCCCCCTTTCCATGACTGGAGAGGGGGAAGTTTGGTAATCGTTTTACAGTGCCTTTGTTATATCAAGCCTAGTTGCAATGTTGGTTAATTAGCGGCATGACGATATGGTTGGTTGACGACAAGACCTATCAGGTCTATTGATGGGGTTTAAGAGTGATGGGTATTCCTCGCGTCCGTTTTGAGCATTTATCGCCCTCGGTTGGTTTTGGCCTGGTGGTGGTGAGCATCTTCGTGACTGAATCGTTGGTCATGTTGGTCTATTCACTTCTTGGCATTGAGAACGACAGGGTAACGGATTTTGTTGATGCCTTTATTGTAACCGCTGTGGTGGGTGCGGTTAGTTATTTTGTGATTGTGCGGCCATTGATGGTTTCAAAAGAAAAGACGCGCTTGAGTGAGAGGCGTTTGCGGGCCATCTTTGATTCATCGACGATTGGGATTGCTTTAGCGGATAAAGATTGTCAGATCAACGAGACCAATCGGGCTTTTCAGCAGATGTTGGGGTTAGCGGAAGAAGATCTGGTCGGGTTGCCGATTGATGCGATTATTCATCAGAATGATCTTGGTTGTAGCACTTGTATTATTCATGATCTTACCACGGAGAAGAAACAGCGTGCTCACCTTGAGCGGCGTTATCTTCATAAGGATGGTCATGCGGTGTGGTGTCGGGAGCATGTCTCGGTGGTGCGAGAGCATGATGAGATTCTATTCTTTTGCATTATGGCTGAGGATATTAGTCTTATCCACGAGGCCGAGTATGAGAAACGGTTAGCGGCAACCTTATTTCAGACCTCTACTGAGGCGATGGTGATTAGTGACGCTGATAATGCGATTTTGCGGGTTAATCCGGCATTTACCAGGATAACCGGGTATTCTATTGATGAGGCGATTGGGAAGAACCCCAAGGTTCTTGCTTCGGGGCATCATACGGTTCAATTTTACCAGGCGTTATGGGAGGACTTGTTGCGGGAGGATCATTGGAATGGTGATCTATGGAATCGGCACAAGGATGGTCATCTTTATGCGCAGCGGGTAGCGATGTCGGTGGTGCGTGATTCGTATGGTGAGATTACCAATTTTACTGCGGTTTTTAGTGATGTAACGGATGAGAAGCGTAAGAACGATGAGATCCGACATCAGGCGCATTATGATGCGTTGACGGGTCTTGCCAATCGTTCGTTGATGTGGGAGAGGTTGTTGTTTTATTTTTCGCGTGGGCCAGAGGAGGGACTTGCGTTGTTGTTTATTGATCTGGATGGATTTAAGCCGGTGAATGATCGGTATGGTCATCCGGTGGGGGATCGATTATTACAGATTGTAGCGGAGCGTTTGAAGAAGACGGTGCGGCATTCGGATACGGTAGCGCGGATAGGTGGGGATGAATTTGTGGTGATTGTTCATGAACGGGAGAGTCGGATGGTGGCGCGGAAGATTGCCGAGAATATCTTAGGGAATTTACGGAATGTGATGCGGATTGATGAACATGAGATACGGATTGGTGCGAGTATTGGGGTTGCGGTCTATCCGGAGGATGGTGAGACGCCGGATGAATTGGTGAAGGCGGCGGATGGGGCGATGTATCGGGCGAAATTAGCGGGTCGGAATACGGTGTGTTTTCATAGTTAGGGGCGGGGTGGGTTTAGATTAGATCCTTTGACTGAAATCCTTTGATGTTATATTAAATCCCCTCTCCATGAGTGGAGAGGTGGCTGGGGGGAGTGGTTGATCTTTTCTCTTGGAATGATTTGACTGAAATCCTTTGACTGAAATCCTTTATCGCAAGGGTGGCATAAAATGATTGACTAAC
>CAIRSR010000041.1 GCA_903881315.1 uncultured Thiotrichales bacterium
TCCCTTACTACCTTGCCGCCTTTGCCTCATGCGCGTGATGTTGCAGAAGCCACACCACTCCCGCCCCCGCCTCGGCCTGCGGTGGCTCCAAAGCCTGCCGTTGCGTCGCGTGATGCGCGACACCCGCCCGCTGCCCCCAATCAGTCCGGGCCCGCAGAACAAAACGCTGAGATCGCACCGCCGTCGCTAGGCCTCCTCGACGACACCACTGTGAAGCGTGCGCCGTCGCCGGAGTTGTTGGAGCGGCTTTCGCGTCAGGTTGAGACCCACCTTGCGCATTTTAATGTAGAGGTGCGCGTGGTTGGCGCACAACCCGGGCCGGTGGTCACGCGGTTTGAGATGCAGCCCGCCCCTGGGGTGAAGGTGAGTCAGATCACCAATCTGTCGAAGGATATTGCGCGTTCCTTGTCGGTGGTGAGCGTGCGAGTGGTGGAGGTTATCCCGGGTCGGCCTACGGTTGGCTTGGAGATCCCGAATGAACACCGCGAGATAGTGCGCCTCGGAGAGATCTTTCGCTCGCCCGAGTACGAACGCTGCAACCACATGCTTCCCCTGACATTGGGTAAGGACATTAGCGGAAACCCGGTCGTGGTCGATCTGCAGCGGATGCCGCACCTTTTGGTGGCGGGAACCACGGGCTCGGGTAAGTCTGTCGGCATGAATGCGATGGTGTTGAGTTTGCTCTATAAACTCCACCCATCCCAGGTGCGCCTGATTATGGTAGATCCAAAGATGTTGGAGTTGTCGGTCTACCAGGGGATCCCGCACCTGTTAGCGCCGGTAGTGACCGACATGAAGGAAGCAGCCAACGCCTTGCGTTGGTGTGTGGCCGAGATGGAGCAGCGCTATCGGATCATGGCCTCGCAGGGGGTGCGCAACATTGATGGGTTTAACCAGAAGGTGAGCGACGCCATCGCCGATGGTGATCCGATTATCGATACCACGCGCTCGCTGGAGATACAGACTGCTTTCACCGAAAGACTGCCCTATATTGTTGTTTTGATCGACGAACTTGCCGATCTCATGATGGTGGTTGGCAAAAAGGTGGAAGAGCTGATTGCCCGCCTCGCCCAGAAGGCGCGTGCTGCGGGGATTCATCTCATCATCGCCACCCAGCGTCCCTCGGTGGATGTGATTACCGGCCTTATCAAAGCCAACATCCCGACCAGGATTGCCTTCCAGGTCTCCTCGCGCATTGATTCGCGCACGATCCTCGATCAACAGGGTGCCGAGCAACTCTTGGGTCATGGCGATATGCTGTATCTGCCGCCAGGCTCTGGGGTTCCTATTCGGGTGCATGGTGCCTTTGTCTCGGATCAAGAGGTGGTTCGGGTAGCAGAAGACCTGAAAAAGCGCGGCGCACCCAATTATATCGAGGATGTCTTGCGTGGTAGTGGCACGGAAGGTGAAGGCGGTGGTAGTAGTGAGCCAGAAGGCACCTCGGATGACCCCCTGTTCGAGGATGCCTTGCGTGTCGTTTCCGAGACCGGCCGCGCCTCGGTCTCGGGTATTCAGCGCCGCCTGAAGATTGGTTATAACCGAGCTGCCCGCCTGGTGGAGGAAATGGAGCGTTGTGGCATGGTTGGGCCTTTGCAATCGAATGGTACACGCGAGGTTTTGCATCCCTCAACCACGTCGGATGAGTGAGGCTTTGCCAATGACTGTCTTTGTCTTAGGATGATCGCGCATGGAATCTATTGGTATTGCCCGCCGCTCGATAGGCCTTTACATCCGGTGGATCGGCGTTTTGCTTGCGCTAGTACTGTCTCCTGCCCAAGCGGAGGTTAGTGATGCCCTGCACAGTTTTTTGGAGGGGTTGCACAATCTGCGTGCGGAATTTCAGCAGACCGAATACGATGAGCACCACAACGAGGTTCGACAGAGTCAGGGGACACTACAACTACAGCGGCCAGGGTGTTTTCGGTGGGAATACAAAACACCCTATGTGCAGACCATCGTTTCTGATGGTGTCCAGGTCTGGTTTTATGATCCGGATCTAGAACAGGTAACGGTGAAGCCTTACGGGAAGGCATTGGCCAGTAGTCCAGCATTATTGCTGAGTTCCGATGTTCCCCTAGAACGTAATTTCCAACTGACGGTGGGCGATCTCAAAGAGGGGCTTCGGTGGATTGCGTTGCGCCCAAAGGCCACCGACGCGGGTTTTGTCAAGGCGGAGGTTGGTTTTTCAGGAAAAGAATTGCGTGCAATGGAGTTGTTGGATAGTTTTGGTCAGACGACGTACCTGAAATTTTCTAATCTACAGCGCAATCTTTCCCTGCCCGCTGGGCTGTTTCATTTTCAGCCACCTGTCGGTGCGGATGTCATGGGTACCGGACACTGAGAAATTGTTGCTTGACAAAGCTAAAATAGGCTAGTAGAATTGTTAACTTAGATGCGGGGTGGAGCAGTCTGGCAGCTCGTCGGGCTCATAACCCGAAGGTCGCGGGTTCAAATCCTGCCCCCGCTACCAACAGAAGGTTTAAGGCAGTTCAGTACAGTACACAAGCCCGCGTCACAGCGGGCTTTTTTACGTCTGTTGGTTCGATTACGTCCGCCAAGAATCGTGTTGCGAGTACATTCAGGTCGTAGCGTAACCCGCTTCGCTTCCGACCATGTGGGTACTTCACCAGGGTGACTGCTTGAAGTAGTTACCACACAGCAACTAGTGAGAAGCGGGCAATCCATTTGCTGCAAAACCGGACAGTTCTATTTACTCCTGACATCTTTGGCAGATCGCTCTAGACGATCAAGATGAGTTACTGCCATAGTATCCCCGTGGTCAGGGCGTCTATTTAGACTACGAAGCGCGGCGCGGTGGTCTTGGTTCCGCTCGCCGCCTCCTTGAACACCTTTTGACAACCGACCTCCTTGGGTTGCCGCATCTGTGCGTCAACGCTCTGACCGTCGGTCGAGGCTCGTGCGTAGCTGTAATTCATCGAGGCATTCCGCACCTAAGTTTTTCACAAGAAAAGTCGTGTATTTTCAATGGTCGGATTCTTGTGCATAATTCTTGATTTGTTCAGATAAAACCTGAGGTCTATGAACGTGAATGCACTATCACAACAACACAGTGAAGACAAAACTCCAACAGAAATAATATATTTTGAACGGTGCTTTCTTTTATCACTGATGCCTTTGTTCTTTATACTGGCTCATGTGTATCACAGCCTTTTTGTCGCACACACGCTGGACATTCCGCAGGGTGAAACTGAACTTAAAATCGTTTGTTCTTTCGTTATGATATTGGGTCTCATGTTATGGTCTATACTTGCAATATCTCGTAAACGGGCGCGTCTTGCGCGGTATATACTCGTGATCATGTTTGTATTCGTAGCCCGCTTTGCTGCTGGGTCAGTATCAATCATCACCACAAGTTTTTTTGGTGGCGCTATAACCTTTATGTTTATACTTCAGTGCATAGGTCTTTATTTTTTATTTAGCAACAACGGTCTTCGCTGGTGCTCAAGAAGACTAGACAGCAATCAAGAAGATTTAATATAAAACCCGTTATCGGACATTCTAAAGGGTATACAAGAAATACCCACGCCTGACCAAGACGAGGTGTGTCAGTTTATGTATGTGTTTGTCTTGCAGCGGCAAGCACCCGCCGGAATACAGGTGATCCGTATAGTGGGCGTTCGCATAACGCGAGGGTTTTGTTTGCAACCTCTCCGTATGGATCCGCCTGAATTACGGCAATCAACGGCTCCCAGTCGGGCAATTTTCCTCTGGCAAGAACATCCTCTATTGCCGCGATCGTAAACTCTTCATGCGTCAGGTGGCGGTGTTTCATGTTTCAAGTCCCGACAATTTGGCGGGCGGCAACTTTTGGCCTGTTGCTTGCTCATCACGCCATGCGTCGATTTTTGTTTGTGCCTGCTGAGCCGCTAAAGACGGATCAATACGCAACGCCTGCATACAGGCCGCGAGCAAACGATCCGACAATCTGCCGCACACCCCGACGATATGATCCCAACGATCAAACGGAGAACGCACCCCTTTATATTCGGCAAGATCGACGCTATCGAGATCGTAGGGCGGCGGGGAAGCCAATTGCATAACCAACTGGGTGCGCACAGTCCATGCGTCCCCGTTCTTTTGCGGATACAGCTCATCCATACTCCACAGGGCTTTACTTGCAGCCTCGATACCCATGTGATCCGCCAGTGCGGCTAAATCCAGATAATCCCGCGTCGCATTGCGATCAAGACAGAGAAACGCTTTGATGCGTAGAACTTCCGGCAACGTAGGTAACACCACGTCATGATCTCCCACGCGCATGATTGTGGTTTCCAACGGATGCTTGCGGCGCAGTTGCCGTACGCCTGTTTCTACCCCGTCCAAGGATCCAAGGATTAGAACGGGTCGCTTTATCCGTGCCGTTTCCCATCCTGCAACCGCTTCCAGTTCCTCTAGTACAGCGTCAAAACGCTCACGAAGGTCAGGGAGCACATGATCGTGATCGAACGATTGACGGTGCCACGCATAAAGTGCCGAGGCCGTTCCCCCGACAAGTACTGCGTCCGGTAACACGCTTTGCAATCGACACAGGGATGCGAGCACACTTTCCCATACTTCGCTATCTGCGCCTGATGTTTTATCGTTCGCGGTCATGTAAATCACCAAATGTTAAGAGTGTCCTATGGGCTTGGCTTTCGGCGGATGTCTGATCGTGATTTTTCCATTCACTGCGCCATTCGTTGGAATACCAAGAGCATCGTTTTCGGTGACGGCTTTCTTTGCCGCCCTGTTGAATGCTCTTTTTGCGCAGGAGATCAACGCCTCAGCATCATCGAACAGGCTGCCTTTGCGTGATACCACGATCGATAGGCAGTAGTTGGCTATCCAAGCGCCCGCATGACTGTGCTAGGCTCGCGTTCGGTCAGCGTCAACAGCACCAAAGCGGGGCCGTGCGGCTTACGTTCGCCTCGCTCCCAGTGGCGTAGGGTCGCCACAGAAAAACCGAAGCGGATTGCAAACTGCTCCTGAATCATAGCCATTTTCCGGTGCAAGTCCTCCACGTCCACCGACTCTGGCACTTGAGCCTTGTTGGCGGGGATGCTTTGTCCGCATGCGTGCCCCATGGCCTCACCTCTCTAACCAAACATCGATCAGAATGTTCACGGCAACGCCCCCTCCGTGACCATAGCCCCAACCATGCACAGGACGGACACCATGCCCCGCATGATCCCTGCCGCGCTTCTCACGGCCCTAGCCCCGCAACCGTCAGCACCTCCCGCCAGGGCCTCCTTTGGTGACAACAATCCCTACGGTTACCCACAACCAGGCACAACCCCCTTTTCCGGTGGTCGTCTGCTCGAACCGTTGCCAAAAAACGCCTGAACGGATGTTCAATCACCCGAACCTTGTTGTGAGTTCCACGGCCGCGTGTACCGCCAGCAAAGACAGCAAGACCCGCAGCTCCGTCTTGGTCAGCGCGCAATCCAATACTAATTTAATGGAAATCCCCCGCATACGCGCCAGCCTTGCCGTCTCCGATTTTAGCGACAAGACTCAAGGTGCGCAGGAGTGCAACCCAACATGGATGCAATCTCGGGAACAAATGTCCGCATGACCGCATAGGGTTCGATCAAACGGTTACTAAGCAGACGGCTAATGTAGCGTTCCTTCGATTTCTCGTCGCCAGTCTGACGGGGCA
>CAIRSR010000042.1 GCA_903881315.1 uncultured Thiotrichales bacterium
CAATCATTTTATGCTGCTCTCGCTATATGAAAGTGGCCGAGGTGTAGTTCGGGATTACGTTGAAGCGGTAAAGTGGTATCGTTTGTCCGCCGACCAGGGTGATGCGATGGCCCAAACCAACCTTGGTATGATGTACGAGCGGGGTTATGGTGTTGCAGCGGATTACCATGAGGCAAAAAAGTGGTTCCTCTTGGCTGCCGCGCAGAATGATGCCACGGCGCGATTTAACCTAGGCGAAATGTACGCCGAAGGCCGTGGTGTTGCGAAAGATTATAACGAAGCACTACGCTGGTATCGTTTGTCCGCTGCAGCAGGTGATGCCCATGCGGAGAATAACCTCGGGCTATTGTATGAGAACGGGCTCGGTGTCGCACCGGATTATGTCGAATCGGTACGGTGGTTTCAATTGGCGGCTAAGCAGGGGTTAGCGGTGGCGCAAAACAATCTGGGGCGGATGTATGTTCTGGGCCGGGGTGTGGCAGAAGATTCTGCAGAAGGAAAGAAATGGTTACAAGCATCCGCCGACCAGGGCATTACCGAGTCAAAACATCTTCTCAATGAACTGCAACAACGGGAGAATTCCAAGGCAGAATTACTATGGCAGACCTTTATTGGGATGTCTGCTGTCTTGGTTCTGCGGAGGATTGTTTGGGGGCGGTTCTTTTAAGATAATTGGGTTAATTCGCTCCTCCCTGTTGACTGCCCCTTCGAGGTCGCTTGTGATAAACGGCCCGGTAAAATGATTGTCAGCCATCCTGTCTTCCTGCGTAAATCCTATCCCCGATGGGTTGGTGGGTGTGAGGGGGCTGCTGCGACTGATCATCACCTACTGTTGCTTCTGCGATAGAATGATCGGCAGACCTTTACGCCTTCGGAGCTTTGTCTCATGTCGCGAATCTCTTCTGCTGATTTCCCCCCGGACTTTCTGTGGGGCGCATCCACCTCGTCGTACCAGATCGAGGGCGCACTGGACGCTGATGGGCGTGGCCCGTGCGTGTGGGACACCTTTGCCGCTGCGGGTAAGATCCAGGATGGGAGCACGGCGGCGGGTGCTTGTGATCACTACCATCGTTGGCGCGAGGATGTCCTGCTCATGCAGCAGGCGCGTTTCAACGCCTACCGCTTCTCGATTGCCTGGCCACGGGTCTTCCCGACCGGACGCGGGGCGGTCAATGAGCGTGGCCTCGATTTCTACGATCGCTTGGTGGATGGCCTGTTGGCGGCGGGTATTCGCCCCATGGCCTGTCTGTATCACTGGGATCTCCCGCAACCACTAGAGGACAGGGGCGGCTGGCTTGGTCGTGAGGTGATTGGCCCCTTTGCGGATTACGCAGTAGCGGTGACGCGCCGCCTGGCCGATCGGGTGAAGGATTGGATGATGTTGAATGAGCCGAACGTGGTTGCCATCTTTGGCTACGGTCTTGGCGACCATGCGCCTGGCCATACGCTCGGTGAGGTCGGTATCCTGAAGGCGCTCCATCACCAAAACCTTGCCCAAGGTGCTGCCTTGCGGGCGATTGCCGCCGCGCATAACGGCCTTACCCTGGGTACGGTGCTGAATCTCTCGCCAGCGCGTCCTTCTTCTGACCGTGCCGAGGACGCAGCGGCTGCGGCGATGTGGGATGCGGTGTGGAACCGCACCTCACTCGATGGCGTACTGCGTGGTCGCATCCCGCCCCTGCTCGCCGAGCGCATGGCGGGGTTTGTCCTGCCCGGGGATGAAGCGGCGATTCGTTTCCCGATCGACCTGCTTGGTATCAATTATTATTCCCGCTCGACTATGCAAGAGGTAAAGGGTCGCCCGTTCGATGTCGGTTGGGGGGATCCGCACTGCGATCGGTTTACGGGCATGGGCTGGCCGGTGCAACCCGATGGCCTCTATGACCTGTTGCTAGAACTTAAAACCGCATACGGCAACCCGGCCACCTACATCGCCGAGAACGGGGCCGCCTATGACGACCAGGTGGCAGCCGATGGCGTGGTGCATGACGCCGAGCGGGTGCGCTTCATTGAGGATCATCTGCTTGAGGTCGCCCGCGCCGCGCGGGATGGTTGTAACGTAACGGGCTATCTGTGCTGGAGCCTGCTCGATAATTTCGAGTGGGCCTTTGGTCTCTCGAAGCGCTTTGGGATTGTGCGGGTTGACTACGATACCTTCGAGCGAACGCCAAAGGATAGCTACCGTTTTATCAGTGAGGTGATTCGTGGGCGGGAGTCTTAGGGGGTAAGGCGTGTGAGGAGTAGCCGCCACTCGGTTGGCATTCTCACGGTACCTACGGAGCCCGGTCAACGCTGATTCTACAATGGCCCGCGAAGACGCGCAGAGGGCCGCCTCCGTGCGGTGCGTAGCTGCTAGGGGGGATGACCACAGCAACCCGGCACCCTGGCTTTCAGCCAGTTTCGGGCGCAGCAGTAGGCGCTACTCGACAGCCGAGGCCGTAAGCATGATGCCAATCGCTCACGCCCGAGGGGGATTGTGTCCCCGTCGGGTTTTGTGAAAAATCGCGAACTAATGGGGGGTCTTTGGGATACCCAGCAAGGATCGCACAACACGAACCAGTATCACCGGCTCCACCGGTTTCTCAACAAAATCATTGGGTTGCTCTTGCCGCGCCTTGCTTTGCATGTGGTTTAGCACCTCACTAAGACTCGATAGCATAACCACGGGAATCTTTGCCGTCTTTGGATTATCGCGAAGCCCAAGAAAGGCATCACAACCATCCATGATCGGCATCATAACGTCGAGAATGATGAGATCTGGGTTCTCCTCAGCCGCTAGGCGTAGACATTCCTCGCCGTTGCTGGCACTGATTACCTTAACAGGTAACTCGGATTCCAGCACAGACCGCACAAACTGTCTCGCGGTTATTTCATCATCTGTCACCAAAATCTTCCACGTTTTATTCATCGCACTCCCCTTGATTTTTTAGGAAATACAACAGAGGGTAATGGGCACTTCTAAAAATCTCTAAATCGATTTTCTGGTAACTGCAAAATCAGTGAGTTGCCCTCACAGACCTGCCGATTTCTCGAAGTGCCCTAATGGTAGTCACCAGTGAAGCGTAACGATGGTTTTTCTAGGGAGCCTCTTGCAGAACGCCA
>CAIRSR010000043.1 GCA_903881315.1 uncultured Thiotrichales bacterium
AATAGCGGTATGCCATTACTCAACCGCTTGCTGTGGGCTAAGATAGATTCGCTACCACATAATATGCTCAATGAAATAATGATTAGATTTACAGATGATGAGTTTCTGATGCAGGCAGATGCACGGAAAATGAAACATCTCAGTGAATTGATCACGCTGTGTGCAATTCCAATCGATATAAATATGAAGATTCTTAATATCGCTAACCGATCGGTGCATAATTCTTTTCACCACGAAGCACATGCCTATTCCAGAGCAACTAGGAATGAGTCGCTGAAGACGTTTCTTAACGATCGTATTGAGAAACTGAACCGTATTATGCGGGAGAATATCATCGAGTAGTTGTGTAGTGCAGTTAATATCAATGGGATTTTTTAGAATTACTAATCTCGGTGTGCTATTTCGCCTCGTCAAGCGCAAGCTGAATCTTGGCGACGTCTGTATCGTCTCCTAAGAAGACCGACCAACTGGCGACTTCTCCGAAATCGCAGTCGTAATTGTTGTAGGGACGTATGGCATCTCCGTTTGGAGACCACGAGCCGATGCAACCATTTTCTTCAAGAATTGTTTCTACCTGTTTCCTCTGGGTTGCATCAACAGTAAGGAACTTTCCTTGCTCATGGATTACCATTCTTTCGCCGGATAAAGCATCAGTCATTTGTTGTTACCTTAATTATTGGGTGGTCTAGTGTTTTGTGTAAAGTTCTTCGTCTCAGGATTGAGATGTGGTTCAATGTGTGTGCATAATTTAACAGTTAAGCCAACCGCACGGGCAGGTATCGAGTCTTCCCGCATTGCTGCGCTCACGAAAATATTGGTGTCTACAACAATCCGCATTTAGAGAGAAAGTCCGGTTTTACGGGACATCTCCTCGTTCACTTCTTTGCGGGCATCTTCTATGAGGCAATCTAGATCGGCATCGGTTAAACCTGCGGCAATGACACGCGCCCTGGTTTCGCGGCGACCAGGTATCAATTCTTCCTCCGGAAAGATTGCCACCGTTACCCGCTCTTGAGGAAGAACGCCACGGCGTACCAGTTCAGCCGAGACCTGTTCGGCGGTGCATTCAATCGTATTAGTCTGCGGGATCATTGGTTTGCCCCCATCGTCGAGAGCCTGAGTATCCTACCAGTGGCACGAGAAGTAAAGGTGCCGCCTTGTCCAGGGTGAGATGAGCCCGAACGGTGTAGCACCTTCTGATAACTCCGTGTATTGCGGAGGTTACGTAGCTGTGTCAATCCGTCGCCCCCATCCATGCCAATGTCAGCGCTTGGTTGGTATGATACTGCTCATAGATCGCCCTGCCCCCACGAAGGGAACCCTTCATGACCACACTACCTGCCATTTTGGGTGGAACGCCGTTGCGTAACCAATCCTTCCCACCACGGCGCACCATGGGCGCGGAGGAACGGGCGGCGGTGCTTGCTGTGCTCGATTCGGATTGCCTCTCGGGTTTTATTGGGGCAGCGGGCGTGGGTTTTCTCGGTGGGCCACAGGTACGTGCCTTTGAGGCCGCTTGGGCCGAACGCTATGGCTTTCGACACGCCATTAGTGTCAACTCCTGGACATCGGGCTTGGTTGCGGCCTTGGGAGCGGTTGGGGTTGGGCCCGGGGACGAGGTGATCTGTTCGCCTTACACCATGTCGGCCTCTGCTACCTGTGCGCTGTTCTGGGGGGCGGTGCCGGTTTTTGCCGACATTGACCCGGTTACGTTTTGTCTCGACCCGGTAGCGGTTGCCGCCAAGATCTCGCCCCGTACCCGTGCCATTGTGGCCGTTCACCTCTTTGGTCATCCGGCGGATATGGATGGCCTGCTTGCCGTTGCCCGTCCTCGTGGTATTGCGGTGGTCGAGGATGCGGCCCAAGCGCCCGGTGCTTCTTACCACGGCCAGCCGGTTGGAGCCATTGGCGCTTGTGGGGGGTTTAGCCTGAACTACCACAAGCACATCCATACCGGTGAGGGTGGGGTGCTGGTCGCTGAGGATGATGAGGTTGCGAAGCGCCTGCAACTCATCCGCAACCACGGCGAAAATCTACCCGGGGAGTGGCCGGGGGATGGCAGTAGTTACTGTTCCTTTGGTGGCAACTATCGCCTGACCGAGCTGCAAGCGGCTATTGGTCTCGCCCAGTTGCAGCGCCTAGATGGGCTGCTCGCGCATCGCGAACGCTTAGCGGCGCATCTCTCCGCACGACTCGCCGCGCATCCTGGTATCATACCGCCGGTGGTGGCGGCAGACTGCACCAGTGCTTGGTATGTCTACCCGATCCGGTATGAGGCCGAAGTGGTCGGTCTGTCGCGCTCGTTGTTTATGCGAGCGGTGAACGCCGAGCTGCCCGCGCCGCGTGATTTCGAGGCGACACCACTGGTTGCGGGTTATGTGCGCCCGCTGTATCTGAATCGCATCTACCAAGAGCGGCGCGCCTTTGCCCATTCCCACTTCCCCTTCGACCTAGCGCCCACGGTGCGCTACGACCAAGGCCTGTGTCCGGTCGCTGAGCGCATGTATGAGCGCGAGTTGTTGCTCTGTCCGCTGGTGCGTGAGCCGCTCACCATTCAAGATGTCGATGATTTTGCAAGTGCCGTGGAGCGTGTGCTTACACACGCCCCCTTGATTCGAGAGCGTTTGGGAGATGGTTAGTCGCCTGTGAATCCTTCAATCCAGAAAAAACTTGATGGCCTAGCCGAGCGCCGCGAAGAACTCGCGGCCCTGCTTGCCGACCCCGAGACCCTGTCGAGTGTCGAGCGGTTCCGTGCGTTCTCAAAGGAGTATGCCGAGCTTGGGCCGGTGGTCGAGCTGTACGCACGGCTCTGCACGGCGCTCGCCGATCAAGAGGCGGCGCAGGGGTGGTTGCGCGACGATGACCCAGAGCTACGCGCCATGGCGTCGGATGAGCTGCTTGTGACGAAAGAGCGCATCGTTGTGCTTGAGCGGGATCTCCAGCTCTTGATGCTGCCCCGCGACCCACACGACGACAATAATCTCTTCTTGGAGATTAGGGCTGGGACTGGCGGTAATGAGGCAGCACTATTTGCGGGAGATCTCCTGCGGATGTATACCCGTTACGCCGAAGAACGGCGCTGGCAGGTCGAGATCCTAAGCGCAAGTCTCGGCGAGGCGGGCGGCTACAAGGAGGTCATTACCCGCGTGGTCGGGCAGGGGGCCTATTCCCGCCTTAAATTCGAGTCGGGTGCGCATCGGGTGCAGCGGGTTCCGGCAACCGAGGCGCAGGGGCGGATCCACACCTCGGCCTGTACCGTTGCGGTCATGCCCGAGCTAGATGCGGTCGAGGAGATCTCGATCAATCCCGCTGATCTCCGCGTCGATACCTTTCGCTCGAGTGGGGCAGGGGGGCAGCATGTCAACAAGACCGAGTCTGCCATCCGCATCACGCATGTCCCAAGCGGCATCGTGGTGGAGTGCCAAGAAGAGCGATCTCAGCACAAGAACCGCGCTCGTGCGATGTCGGTTCTACAGGCCAAGCTGTTGAGTGTTGAGCAGGAGCGACAACAGGCAGAGCAGTCAACGACGCGCCGTCTGCTGGTCGGCAGTGGGGATCGCTCGGAGAAGATCCGCACCTACAACTACCCCCAGAATCGGATCACCGACCACCGCGTTAATCTCACCCTCTATCGGTTGGATGGCGTCATGGAGGGTAATCTTGATCTCCTGGTTGAGTCTCTGGTTCAGGAATACCAGGCAGACCTGCTTGCCGCATTAGGGAACTAGGTGGCAGTGACGACCGTCGCGGATGCCTTGGCACGGGGTCAGGGCGGTTGTCCTCTGCGCGAGCGCGAGTGGTTGCTAGCACACGTCTTGGGTTGGTCGCGCACACAACTGCTCACCCACCGAGACTACCCACTCACCGCGAAGCAGCAGCATGACTATGCAGCACTTTTGGCGCACCTTGCGGGTGGCGAGCCGTTGGCCTATCTGTTGGGTCGCTGGGAGTTTTGGTCGCTAGACCTTGTGGTGACACGAGATGTGTTGATACCCCGCCCAGAGACCGAATTGCTGGTGGAGGTGGCACTGGCGAGGATACCCGTTGCGGCGTCATGGGACATAGCGGATCTCGGAACCGGCAGTGGCGCGGTTGCCTTGGCGGTTGCCTCCGAGCGCCCATCCTGCCTGGTCACGGCGATCGATTGCAGCGCTTCAGCGCTCGCGGTGGCCGAGGCCAATGCCCGTCGCCTGGGGTTGTCGAATGTGACATTCCTTGCTGGGGATTGGTGCGTCCCTCTCTCGGATCGGCGCTATTCTATGATCCTCGCAAACCCACCCTATCTGGTTGCCGATGATCCTCATCTAGCGGCGTTGCGTTATGAGCCGTTGCTTGCGCTTGCGGCGGGTGCGGATGGCCTGGCGGCACTCCGCGCCATTGTGAGCGGTGCTGTGCGGAACCTCTGCCCGGGGGGCACTCTGTTGTTAGAGCATGGCTACGACCAAGGGGCGTCGGTGCGCGAGTTGCTGGTTGCATCTCACTACGAGGGCATCACAACGCTACCCGACCTTGAGGGGCGTGAACGGGTTACTTTGGGTGTACACACATAAGGTATCATCGTAACGGCGCTAATTCTGCTATATTTTAGCGGTCTCCTTTACCCTCCACAGGAATCGCTTCACTATGAATATACGGCCCATACTCTCCTCGATCGCTGTTCTTACTGCTTTGTTTGCTGTCTCGGCACCGGCCCAAGAGGCGGCTGCTCCGGCTGCTACGCCAGCCTCCTCATCGGCTCCGCAAGGAGCTACCCTCGATACCAAGCGGGCGAATATATTAAAGAAACTTGATGCACAGATTCTCGTCATCGAAGATGTCAAGAGCTGTGTACGAGCGGCAAAAAGCGGCAGCGACCTTGGTATTTGTCACAACAATCTGGAGAAGGGACGGAAAGAGTCAAAGATGTGCTCTGAGTAGAGGCGTCAGAGCGTGGCGGAGTAGCTGTCAGGGTGTTGCACCAGGTAGTGGCTGCGGGCCCTGACGGGTTTTCTGGCTTGAACGGTAAACGGATGGCCATTTACCTGTCCTTGCGGAAAGGGTAGCGTAAGTGTTTTGGAGGAAGTGATGACACTACCGACCTTTAGCGACGCAAAGATTCGCTTCCATGAATTTTATAGTGAGAAACTCCCGTTGTTCCAGGTTGCGGTTGAGTCTTATAAAAAGCTGCTGACCGTAGTCTTAGCGGACAATGCCTCACTCGCTACTCCGACAATAACTGGCCGGGTCAAGACCCGCGAGGAGTGTATTAATAAGTTTAAACGAAAGTATCTGAAGAAATGCGAGGATAGCCAAGAACCCTATGAGATACAGGATCACATCACTGACATGATTGGTCTTCGGATCGTTTGTCTGTATGAGAGCGAGGTCGAGATGGTTCGTCGTATCATTGGAGAAAATTTTAGTATTATGGACACGACCAACAAAACCCTTGCGCTTGAAAGTCATGACGATACCTTCGGCTATAAGGGATTGCATCTCGATCTAAAGCTTCATAAAAATCGTGTTGGACTACTCGAGTATAAGGGATTTAGCCAATATCAGGTTGAGGTACAAATCAGAACCACGGTGCAAGACGCCTGGAGCGTATTGGATCACAAGATTAAATATAAAAAGAACATTCCGCTTCACCTAAAGCGCCGAATCAATCGGCTTGCCGCTTTGTTCGAGTTGGCTGATCAAGAATTCGAGAACATTCGGAATGAAACGGGAAGGCTCGAGTCTGAGAATACCCAGCGTGGAACGACTCCGCCAACCCCGCCACCGCCTGATATGCCACCACCAAAGCCATCAGGAACCAATGCCCGATCGTCAGCAAAACTGCAAGGGAGTTCGCCGATAACATACCAGGCCACTGAGGACAAGGAGGCGAAACAACCTATCAATGTCTTCTCCTTCATGAAGGTTGCGACCGCATACTTTGCAGATGACTTTGAGCCCTGTGAGACTGACTTTTTTGTCGAGGAATTGGGGCGGGCGGATCGTAACATTACTCCCCAAAACATCAGGGATGCCATAGAGAATCAAGGCGATGTTTTAGAGAGATATTTTACCCATCAAAGAATGCAACATGCAAACTGGTTGAACCCCTATACAAAGATTAGGCATGCCCTGTATCTGGCTGATAAGGAACGGTATGTGGCCCTTCTGTTTGATCGACAACGTAAAGAGTTTGAACAATGGCTTATTGACAATAGCAAAGGGCCCGGGGTATAGACCAACGGGCAGGAACCTGAGCCTTGTCGATATTTTAGTGGTTGATGAGTAGAACCCTATTCTCGTCGCCAGGTGGTTGCCCCGCCTGGCCGATCCTCTAAAATTATCCCTTGGCGTTTTAGTTCGTCGCGGATACGATCGGCACCCTTAAAGTCTTTTGCCTTACGCGCTGCCTCGCGGTTGGCGATAGCAGTTTGGATAGCGGTGGCGGTGAGGGTCGCTTCTGTGCTGCTTTCATCAAGTGCTGATGCGCTTCCCTGGAGAAACTGTTCGGGATCTGCTTGTAAGAATCCGAGCAGTCCGCCGAGGTAGCGCAGCTCCCCGGCTAATTGCAGCGCTTGGGTTTTGTCTTCGTTCCTGGCGCGGTTTATCTCTCTCGTTAGGTCAAAGCATACCGCCAGGGCCTCGGGCGTATTAAAATCGTCGTTCATGGCGGCATGGAAGCGGGTAGTATAATCGCTGGTGATCAATTCTCCGGTTGCGGGTAAACCATGGAGTGCGGTATAGAAACGGGTTAGTGCCGCCCGTGCGGTATCCAGATTCTGGTTGCTGTAATTGAGTGGGCTTCGATAATGGGAGGCAACGATAAAGAAACGCAGCGCCTCGGGGGAATAGTGCTTTAACACCTCGCGCACGGTGAAGAAATTACCGAGCGACTTTGACATCTTTTCGTCATCCACCCGCACAAAGCCGTTGTGCATCCAGTAATTGACAAAGGGCTCGCCGGTTGCCGCCTCGCTCTGGGCAATCTCGTTTTCATGATGCGGGAATTGGAGATCTGCGCCGCCGCCGTGGATATCAAAGTGGTTGCCGAGGGCGGTAGTGGACATTGCCGAGCATTCGATATGCCAGCCCGGGCGTCCCGCGCCCCACGGCGATTCCCAGGCCGGTTCGCCGGGTTTGGCGGTCTTCCATAACACAAAATCCAATGGGTCGTCTTTGGCCTCCATGACATCTACCCGCGCTCCGGCGCGCAGATCGGCAATCTGTTTCCCCGAGAGTTTGCCGTAGCTGGCAAAACGACTCACATCATAATAGATGTCTTTATTCGCGGCCTGATAGGCATGACCCGTTGCGAGCAAGCGCTCGATCATCGCCTGGATAATGAGGATGGAATCGGTGGCGCGTGGTTCGATATCTGGGGGGATAACGCCGAGGCGTAGCGCATCCTCCTGCATGGCGATACTGAAGCGCTCGGTGAGGGTGCTAATGCTTTCGCCGTTCTCGGCGGCGCGGTGGATTATCTTGTCATCGATGTCGGTGATGTTGCGCACATAGGTTACGTTAAACCCGAGGCTTTTTAGATAACGCACGACGACATCGAAGACGACCATTACGCGGGCGTGTCCGATGTGGCAGAAATCGTATACGGTCATGCCGCAGACATAAAGACGCACCTCTCCCGCGCTGATGGGGTGAAAGGGTTCTTTGCAATTGGAGAGGCTGTTGTGGATGTGCAGCATGGTTGGGGTTCCAATGGTGGCTTTTTTCTTTCAGATTAAACCCCTTTCCCGCAGAGGCGGGAAAGGGGCTGGGGGATAGGGTTGAGTTTTTGATTGATCCGTCTCTGATGCCAAATCAGCGGGATATCATCAAGCGGTTTTCTGAGACAACCGCTTTTTGTCTTTAGGGCGACAGCAATGGGGTGGATTGGTTTTCTCTCCCCGGCCCTGCCGGTGCAACAGATCAACCAGTAGATAGACATCCGTATAGGGCACGTCGCCATAATAGGCATTGCATGGTTTGTCGTCATCCTTCTCTGGGTAATTCTTTCCAGAGAGATGTCTTGCGCGAGCGCGAGCGGTATCGAATTCGGCTTTGGTGATTTCGTAGATCCCTTCCATACTCTTTTCATAGCGCAAGTGGTGCTTCTCTAGCATCTTGCTCTTGAGACGGCGAAGTACCTCGTCACGATGTAGGGGCCAATGAATCTCTTCGTAGTGCAGCAAGAGCCACAATTCAAAGGAGGGTACGGAGGCAATGGCGCAGAACTCTATCGGTTTATTGTTATCATTGAGAAGTTCCATTTTTCTTGCGGCAGAGAGCGCATGTTCGTATGTTAGATGGTCATCACGATCGAATACCGCAAACACACGATCAAAGGCACATTGCTCGATAGTTTTGCCATCACCATCCTCAAAGAATTTGCGGGCACTCTCCACGACCTGAAACGGCGTGGTTCCTGAAGAGTGGGAGAGCACGACCATGCGTCGCGCCTTTCGCGGATAAGAAGCATTGATCACTTCCTTGAAATACAAGGGCTCGGTCTTACTGCCCTCCGAGACAATGAGGATCCTTTCATAGTCGGGAAGTCTCGGCTTCTTTCGATCCAGCTTCCTTTCTTGACGTATTTTTGCTGAGTTATCTTGCGCCATTGTAGCCTTACCCATATCGCTAGTCGAAGAACGGAACCGCACCGAAACGACCTATCAAATAACTGCGATCCAACGCCTCACCATCGCGCGGGATGAAATCCGATAATGGATAGAGCGTGGAGGCTTGCGCATCATCCGTGTCAATAAACCATACCTGGTCGCGGCGGAATAGGGAAGGGCTGAGTAAAGAGGTGTCATGGGTAGCAAAGATCAATTGGGCACCACGGGGGTTGCTCTCTGGATCGTGAAACATCTTGACCAAGCGCCGCACCAACAATGGGTGCAGACTGTTGTTCAGTTCATCGGCAACCAGCGTCAGGCCCTTGGCCAGAACCGTCAGGATGTGACCTGCGAGTAACAGCATCTTTTGCGTGCCGGTTGATTCGTCGTCCGCTTCAAAAACAGCGCTTCCCCGATCGGTGTGGTGATGGAACATGGCCTTGGGCTGTTCTACTTCCTTTTCTTCTCTTTTGAGATTGTCGCGTTCCGCAGCCAGTTCTAGCGAATGACTGCGTGCCTTCTTTGAGATTACCTCAATATCCGCAACGCTGATGCCGGAGGAGGTCAGGAAATCGAGAACCGATGGTTTATCGCTTAGGTGTTGCAGCATAGTAAGCGAGCGCAGCGGGCCCGGATCCTCAAGGTCATTCATAAACACGAGTTTATCGACGAACCAATCATAGACGGGGCGCAATTGTTCGCTGTTGAGTAAGACCGCCACCGAGAGAAACAGTGCGTTAGTGCGGGTCATGCGCTCCCACGCACCCTTGTCACCCTTCAGGCCAGCGCCAAAGGCGTAGACATCCTTGTTGGTGGTGGGCTCGAAGGTGCGCCGGAACCACTGTTGGGGCCTAGAGGTCTTGTAGACCAAGAGGTATTCGCTGGTAATGCGCTTCTCGGTGAGCGCAAAACCATATTGATAGCGCACGCCATCCAGGACAAAGGTTGCCTCAAACTCGCTGGGTTGGCTCAGCGTTGCCGTGTCGAGGCGAAAGGGCTGTGCAAATGGCCGATGCGGGTCTCGCTGCGCAGACACCCGAATAACGTGGCGCATATATTGCAACGCCTTGATTAGGTTAGACTTACCGGCAGCGTTCGGGCCATAGATGACCGCACTACGGACGAGCACGGGTGCCGCCTTGAGGCCCGAGGCAACGGTGTTGGTCTCTTGTAGCGCTGCCTCTTTGGCTGCGACCAGGCTCAACACCTGCTCGTCGCGGAGTGAGCGGAAGTTGGTTACGCGGAATTCGATGAAGGCGTAGTGGCGTTGCTCTTGGTAAAGATCCGCGAGGTTGTTGAGGCTCTGAGCAACATGAGGGTGATCGTGGCCAAGGGTCTTTTCCCAGATTGCTAGTGCCCGCTGATAGAGAGGCAAGGCTTCCCCATACTGGCCTAGCGCTTGGTAAAGTCCAGCGAGGTTGTTGAGATTGGTCGCAACATCAGGGTGATCGGGGCCAAGGGCCTTTTCCCTGATTGCCAGTGCCCGCTTGAACAGGGGCAAGGCTTCCCCATACTGGCCTTGGGTTTTGTAAAGTGATGCGAGGTTGTTGAGATTGGTCGCAACCTCAGGGTGGTCAGGGCCAAGGGCCTTTTCATCAATCGCTAGTGCCCGCTGATAGAGAGATAAGGCGCGATCGTACTGGCCTAGCGCTCGGTAAAGCTCCGCGAGGTTGTTGAGGTTCGTTGCAACATGAGGGTGGTCGGGGCCAAGGGCCTTTTCCCAGATTGCTAGTGCCCGTTTGAGAAGGGGTAAGGCTTCCGTGTACTGGCCTTGGGCTTGGTACAGTGCTGCGAGGTTGTTGAGGCTCGCTGCAACATCAGGGTGATCGGGGCCAAGGGTTGCCTCATTGATTGCTAGGGCTCGTTGGCAGAGAGGCAAGGCCTCCCCATATCTTCCTTGGTGATAGAGCGCTACCGCCTGCTCATTGAGGGTGGTTGCCGTCTCCTCGGGCGTTACCATGGGTGGCTAACCCCTACGGACAGAGACGCAATGACTAGGCAACGAGTCGGCATTCATTCTCCTCGGCGGCTTAACGCTCGCCCCAACGGTTGAACAGTGGCTCTAAGGTCGGGTCGTAGAGGTAGGTGGGCAAGGTTGGGGAGTTCCCCGCCGCACCCGATCGGGCATTGGCCCCCATCCCCTGCATGGTCTGCCAGCGATTGGCCCAATCCTCCATGCGATTCCCCCAGTGTTCCATCATGTCCATCCAGTGCTCCATGAGGTGCGACGGGCCACCGAAATAGAACGTGCCTGCATCCCCGTTTGCGCCAGGGCGCGGGGGGTGGGCCCCATTCGAGCCGTACCATGGGGCGTGTGGGTCAGCCCACGGGTTGCGATTCGGCCCAGACCCGCTATTCGATCTATACCACGGGGCGTTATCACCCGACTCGGGGTTCGGTAACGACGCCGAAGACTGGCCGTCCTCCCACCAAGGCGCTTGAGCGTAGCGATGTTCGCCCGGTGCGCTCAGACGAGACGCGCCATCCTCCCACCAGGCTCCGGCACTCAATGCCGGGGCCACAAATAGAAAAAAGGCCGCAACGAAGGCCCGTTGATAGTAATCCAGCCATTTAGGTTTCATTGCCAGACCTCAAACAACAACCCAGGCGGCGAGCACAATGCCGCTGGGTTGTTGCCAAGATTATCTAGCAGGGCAGACTAACCTCTAGCACTGCCTAGTGTGGTGCACCAGGAGGAGGTGCCGGAGGTGCGCCCGGCGCTCCTGGAGGTGGTGCCCCCTGAGGTGCTGGAGCCCCTTGTGGGGCCGGTGCTCCCTGGGGTGCGCCTGGTGGACGTGGTGGATCGACCTTCTTGAAGTCGGCAGGCACCTCGAACAGGCTGGCTTGCTGGGGCCCGGCGTTGATATTGCGCAGTTCCATCGCCAGAACCCCCGCCTCTTGTCGAAGTGGGATCGGGAGCTGCGGATCGACCCAGACCATGCTGGAGCGCATCACCTTGCCATCCTTATTGCTGATCGCTACCTCCCATTTGTCGGTTGCGCGGCCACCGATGGTCTCGCTCGCCACTCTGGTGCAGGTTATGCCTTTGGTCTTATCGCAAAGGCGGGCATCACCTGGCAGAGGGGGCGGCCAGTCACCCGGCATTCTTACCTGTTTTTCTACATAGGTGCGTTTGTCGGGTAACACGAACCAGGATAGCTGACGCTTGGAGTCGAGGATCTGGACGATGGTTTTTCCATACTCGTCGGTGGCACGCTTGTCGTCTGGAACAGGAAATTCCTCACGCTGACGGGCATTGTCGAAATAGAGTTTCGTCACATGCTCGCTTTTATCCTTAAGGTTGATGACCACCATATCCGCAGAAAACGCCGATATCATGTCCGCAGCCGAACCCATCGCCGGATAGAGTCCAACCAGCCAAACAACACACAGCAGCAGAATTTTATACACTATTGATTTGCTCCCATAAAAGATGCAACGGTTTGGTTTTCTCCACGTCCATAACGGCCCACCTTGCAGAGAAAGGTTATCAACACACGGCTTTCCCTATTATGCCAGAGAGATGGCCCTACCAGGGGCTAACTTTCCGTGCGCCATCCGATTTTTGGTCTATCGTAGATGGATCGGTTGGGTAGCTGCCGGGTGGTTGTCCTGACGCACCATTCCCTGTGTTTCCATCCGTTCGATCCATATTTCCCCATTGACCGCCAGCGTTTGGGTAACTGCCCCAAGCGTTGCCGGTATTATTGCCGGACTGGTTGCCAGCGTTTGGGTAACTGCCCCAAGCGTTGCCGGTATTATTGCTGGACTGGTTGCCGGTATTTGGGTAACTGCCCCAAGCGTTGCCGGTATTATTGCCGGACTGGTTGCCGGTATTTGGGTAACTGCCCCAAGTACTGCCAGCACTATCGCCGGATTGGGTACCAGTATTTGGGTAACTGCCCCAAGCGTTGCCGGTATTATTGCCGGACTGGTTGCCAGTATTTGGGTAACTGCCCCAGGTATTTCCAGCACCATCGTTGGGCTGACCGCCGTAACCTGAAGAGGTGCTGGCGGGTGGTTGTCTGTCGCGGTAAGCGGAGTCGCGTCCGTAATCGCCACTCCGATAGCTGCCGGGGGCTGGGTTAGATCCGTAATCAGAATAACCAGGTGGCCGCTCATCACCGTAGCGACCACGGCGACTATCGTAACCATCATCCGGTCTGCGTGTCGCGCGGTTGTAGTCGCGGTCGTTGTTGTCGCGCCAAGAATCCGCTCGATCTCGGTAATCTCCCCGTGGGTAATAGCCCCCTGGGTAGCCAGCACTGCGGTCTTGGTCCCGGTAATCCCACGCCCGATCACCGTAGCGACGACCATCATACTCTCGGTAATAGTCCCGGGAATAATCGCGGTAGCCTGGGAACCCAGGAAGCATGGGGTTATCGACCCACCAGGATTCCCAGGGGGATGTCCAACCGCCGTAAGGGGCTGCATCAACTGAACCGCTGAGCATCACAAGTCCGCTCAGCAGCGCTACTCTCCAAGAGGTATCCTTGCATACCATGGTACGTTACCTATGTTTACTGTCCATAAATCGGGCGGTGGCGAACCTAACCACCCAGCATGGACAAGCCTATTTTGCCTTCGGTTCCCCGCTGACCTGCCCGGGGTCTCCTGCCCCTTTATCGGCAGCGCCGATTGATGGCGCACCCGCTGGTGGAAGAATCTGTCCACCCAGGGAGGCGCTCGGGTCATTCCAGGAGTTTGCCTTGTTTCCGCTGTTGGCGGTGCTTTGCGTGCCCAGATCAGAGGAGGAGCCAAGACCCTGCCCCCCGGTGTCGGCATCGCTACCGGGGACGGGGATGCCCACGCTAAAACGGCCACGATCCTGCGCTACAGAGGCACCGCTGCCGTAGCTGCCGCCCCTTCCCCCCACAGATCCGTAGGCATTGCCATCCTCGGCCCAGGGTGAGGAGCTGCTTGTGGTGTTTCTCCCCGTTGTTCCGTAGGTGGTTCGGCCCTCTTGGTCGTAGCGATTAGTCGATTGCGCAGGGGGGTTATACCCGCCATTGTTGTCGTAACCACCGCCAGAACTGTACCCAGAAGGGTAAGAGGAGTTGTTGGACGGGTTGTTGGTACCATACCCCCGCCCATAGCCCGAATTATTGTTGGGTGTATTGTACCCCCTGCCATAGCCGGATCCATAGCCTGAATCATTGCTGGGGGCATTGTACCCACGGCCATAGCCGGATCCGTAGCTTGAATCATTGCTGGGGGCATGGTATCCACTGCCATAGCCGGATCCATAGCTTGAATCATTGTTGGGGGCATGGTATCCACTGCCATAGCCGGATCCATAGCTCGAATCATTGTTGGGGGCATGGTATCCACTGCCATAGCCGGATCCATAGCCTGAATCATTGCTGGGGGCATGGTATCCACTGCCATAGCCGGATCCATGGTCTTGGCTGGTTGGCTCTGCTCCACGAGCGCCCCAGTAATAGTTCGGCCCTCGGCCATAATAGTCTGAACCACCGTCGTAGGGGTCGTTACCGCACCTGCCATACCCTGAAGACCACGGCCCTTTGTATCCAGATCCGGCAGAGTAACTCGACCTGCCCGCATCACACTGCCCATAAGAGCCTGCGCCATTCCTTCGATCCCATGAGGTAGCGCCATAGTTGGTGCTTGGTGGGGATGAATAGCTCGAAGCAGCGCCATCGCGGGGTGTATCTGCCCAAGAGGGAGGGGGGACACGGCTTTGCGATCCGGACGAGCCATTGGGATCGGGAGACCAGGCGGAGGGGGGAGCGGCACGGTTCTGGCCATAACCAGAACCGGAATAGCCATCCTGAGTTCTGTTGGCGGTTCCGTAATAATCTGATGGCAACGACCCGCCAGCATAGCCGTAATCCGCAGCGTTGACCGCCGTCGCAGCAGCAGTCAACCCCAAAACTACGGCCAGGAAGCGAGTTTGGTTTCTCATAGACTTTTCCTCAAAGGGTATAGGCTTGTACCTGTTCCTAGTGGCACTGGGGTTGCGGTTGTGTTGGCGAAAACATCGGGCCCGTGTAACCTCTGGGGTAATAAGGGCCAGGATGGCCAGCGTAATAATAGGACGAAGTTCTAAATGAAGGTATCGGGCCGCTGCCGTAGGCATACGCATGCATTTCGCCGTTAGGGCCACTGTAACGCGCTAGGGGTACGATCCACCGTGGCGTAGCCCAGGGTGGGGGCCCATAGCCTCCGGCGTAGGGATTGGGTGGGCCCATCCCATTGTTCTGGTAGCCGTTTTGGTGACTACCCCCGTTGTCTCGTGGGTAGCCTTGGAAACGTGCCCACGGTGGTGGGACGGGGCCAGATTGTGCATCATTGCCATTTGGCCCACCGTTTGGGGATGGCGACCATGGCCCCCGCTCTTGTCCATTGGGCATTGTATTGGGAGGGTTAGCGGGGCATCCTTGACAAGGCGGGTAATAAGGTGGGTCGAACTGGGCATTGGCAGTAGACAGGGAGAGCGCGGCAAGGGCCCCCCCAACGATACCCAGCAACCGAGAATGATTGGTGGTAAGCATAGTTTTCTCTCCTGTCTGCTGCGAAAACGGTAAGTCCGACGGGGTTCTCAATCATCAGCCTAGGGAGGGGTGAATTTCAGGCGAATGCCACGGCGCTTCGCTACCGGGCGTTCGCGGCGACGCTTCATATAATCGGTGCTGCTCTCCGCTGGAGATGCGACGCTATCTTCATCCGCTTGTGGGACTGGTGTCGGCACCATTTCTTCTGGGAGGACTTCCGCATCTGGTGGTATAGCGGTACCGCTCTCATGGACACCTTCAGCTTGCGATTCTTCAACCGACGATGGCTCAATCGGCGTCGGTTTATCCGTCAACAGGCCAATCGGTAACGATCGAATGGCTGATGGTCTAACCGGTGATAAGCCAAACGGTGTTGGTCGGGTTGGCGCGAACCCAAACTGTGATGACCCAACCGTTGGCGGTGTAACCGCTGCTGATTCAACCGAAGATGGTTTAACCAAAGGCGATTCAACGGCTGTTGATCCAATGGCTGGTGACGTAACCAAGGTTGTTGTAACCGAAGGTGACTCAATCGCAAGTGATTCGACGGCTGTTGATCCAATGGCTGGTGTTCCAACGGCTGGTGACTCAACCAGGGTTGTTGTAACCGAAGGTGACTCAATCGCAAGTGATTCGACGGCAGGTGACTCAATCAGGGTTGCTGTAACCGAAGGTGACTCAATCGCAAGTGATTCGACGGCAGGTGACTCAATCAGGGTTG
>CAIRSR010000044.1 GCA_903881315.1 uncultured Thiotrichales bacterium
CAACATAGATTTACCTCACAAAAATTACCAAGAATATCTGATATTCATGTATTTAGAGAATAGTATAGCATATTCATGCGGTTGAAGCAGGAATCAAACTAGACCAGTACCGATTAGTCCGGTTTCGATCAATCACGGATGTCCTGATAATCGACCTGGAGGGCAAGCACCCTTTTTACGTAGTTGGCCGTCTCTGCGTAAGGAGGAACAGCGCCGTAGCGGCTCACCGCATTCTCGCCTGCGTTATAAGCCGCGACGGCAAGGGTTCGGTTGTTGCCGAACATACGCAAAAGGTCGCGCAGATAATGCACACCTCCAAAGACATTTTCGCTGGGATTAAAGGCATTATGCACACCATAGCGCTGTGCAGTATCGGGCATGAGCTGCATGAGCCCAGCCGCGCCCTTCGGCGAAACTGCGGCCGGGTTAAAACCGCTCTCGGCGTGGATCACGGCGCGTACCAGCGCTTGATCGACCCGATACAGACGGGCGGCCTCCGCAACGATGGCATCGAAGTTCGAGCGGCGCGCCATGAGAAAATTAGAAAACGGGGAGATCTCACCAAAATCGGCCTGCAACGCCAACTCGTAGCGCCGACCACCGGCAGGGACGTTGGTAAAACACTTAGCGCCCTTCGCATCGGTGTAGGAAAAGATCCTGGTGCGCGTTACCACCCGAGGACGATGCAATAGGGCAACCCGGCGCGGAGCCGAAACCGCAACGTGCTTAGTTGAAACCGTAGCATTTCGCGCAGTCGGCGCAGGCTGATAGACCAAGATCCCCTGTGCGCTACGGGCCTGGAGGGGACGGGAGACATTGCTGATATTCAGCACCCCCCGCTTGTCGCGCCAGATCTCGATCCCGTCGCGCGTGTAGGCAAACGCCGACGACAGCGGATTAGCCACCAAGCAACCAATGGCAAGCAAGCACCACGCAATAAAACGCCGCTGCATAGGCATTATCTAGACAGCACCGCTTCACGGTTCCGTTGCAGAACCTTTTCTGCCTCTTCGGCTTCTATCCTCTCTGTGCGGGTACGCCACGGGGTCGTGACCTGGATGACCATTCGCCTCTTCGGGAAGACCGGCGCTTTCCTCGAAACATCCTGAGCGGCACCGGGCGGCGTCTCGGTTGCAGGTTCGCTAACCGTTTGGTTTGACATGCTTCGCTCCTAAACCATCATTGCACTGTAACCACTACGCACCAGAGACGCCTCGGTATACGCTTTACCCAGTTCGGGTTGACGCCCGACGCGCTCTCAACTCGTCTGCGGCCTCTTCCTCTTTTTCCGCACGAGTTTTCCACGGGGTGCTAACCTCTACGACCATCCTCCTCTTCGGGAAGACCGGCATCTTCCGAGGTGGCGCATCAGGTGGTTGCGCTACGGGTTCGGTGGATGCTTGGCCATTTTCTGGTACGGTTGACATGGGTTTCTCCTGAACATCATTTCTCGGTAACGGATACGCACCCGGCCTCGTTCACCGAGGGTGCGTAAAGCAACTATTTGCCATTAGGGATCGCATTGACCACACCTGGCGCTGGCTGCACCACGAATGGTTGCATCACACGGCTCTCTTGCGTAGCACGAACCGAATCATGTCCCCATTGCAATGCGCACACAACCAAAAAAGGCAACGACCAGAAGACATAGCCCTGCGCTCGTCCGACCCTGTTGCTGCGTTGTTTATTGCACTGCGCATTGTGTTCTACCGACACAACATACGCTTTCAGCAACTCCGAACGAGCCCCTTGGAGCGCATCCTCTGGATCAGGGTGTTCTTCCAAATAGGCTTGTATCTCACCAGGAAAAGGTATTTTCGAGTAGATCCATGTATCTTTCGCTCGAAAGCCGACAACACCGAGCACATTCGCGACATAATACGTTGCCGCCAACAAAAACAACGCCGCAAAGATCAATGGCACCCAGAAAAACCACAAAGACCAGCCGTTAAATGACTCCCCCCCTGGATTACTATACCAATACGCAACGACACCAAAGATTGGGGCAATCATAAACTTCAGGGTAGAGAGGGCCAGCTCTCTCACCCTCGCGGCGGTCTCTTCCTCGTCCGCGTAGGCAGAGGTTGCGTGTTCCAACAGCCATTGGGTCGCTTCAGGGGTCATCGCCCACACCTAAAACATGACCGACGGAGGGTTCTCCGTAGTGTAGCACGCCCTGGCCATAGATACGTACGCCGTGAAGTAATACGCCAAGCTCGGGCTCGGGGGGGGATGCGTTGGCTGCCTCGATCCAGCTCCGCAACTATCCCGACACAACCTCGGGGCACGGGCAATCCCTGCGTCGCGCCACGAACACCACGGAATCTACAGAACCCTACCGATGATCAACGCCAGCCTGTTTCAACAGCGCCAGAAGGCGCTCCTTCTCGGCCCGTTCCTGCTCTCTCCCCACCCGCTCCCGTTCTCTTTCGGCCAACGCCTGGTCTCTCTCGGCGATAACCTGCTCCTTCTCAGCAAGCACCTGCTCCTTCTCGGCGAGCATCTGCTCGTATTCCCAGCGGATGGTATTCTGCTCGCGGATAAAGTTCTGGCGGGCCTGGTAGGCGTGGTAGTCGCGCTCTTTCTCGGAAAACTTCCGTAGTGTGCTCATCGCTTGCCTCATTTCTGGGGTATTCATCCAATCGGGTAGCCTGTCATCGTCTAGTCGTCCGCCATCCTTGAAGAACCGCAGCCAGCGCTGCTGTTCGGTCTCGATACACTGCGCCGAGAACTTTTCTAGTTCAAGTAGCCAGATGCCGCCGTGGTTGATCAGCACACCGCCCTGCTCGTCACGCAACTTGTAGACATGGCGGTAAGCGCTGTCCGTTGGGATCAGATTCTCGCCGAGCAACCAGATGGCGTAGGTAGGCTTCAATAGCCGATAGTCGTTCCCGCTCTGTAGTTGCTGGCTATAAACATCAGCCCAGTTGTAGAGGATGCGGGCGGGCAGGTGGCCGTAGCTCCGCAACTGGATCTCGACTTGGTAGATCCGATCATGGCCATCCTTGGCCTTCACATCAACGACGCTGAGCTTATCGTCCAGAAACTCCCGTTCGTTATACGGGTTTAGGATCTCGACGGTAGTAATCGGCGAACTAAGCTCACCCGCCAATATGGCGTTCAGAAAATGGATCAGGAGGTTACGGTTTTCCTCTGAGCCGAGCAGCGCCTTAAAAACACAATCAATCTTCGGGTCGATACGGTGTTTCATTGCCTCCCCCTCAATAACGTCGCTTCATCGGCCTCACCCGGTATGGCCTGGCCATCCCCGCCACCCCCATAAAGAGGGATCAGCCCCCCCCCAACGACAATCTTGGTTGCTCCTGCACAAACGCGCCTAGTCAAAAAACAGCAACCTCGGGGGCTACGCCCCCGAACCCCCACGCTAAAAGACAAAATCACAAACAGAACAAAAAATCAACACCAAAAAGGCAGGGTAAAGGAAAAAGAGTAAAGACTAAAGGAAATCAATCCTGCACGAGACGGAACCCCATGCCGCTGGCCCGGTAGTCCGGGAGGCCCCCGAGGCGGTAGGCCGCACGCAGCCTCAAAGGTCCGCTGAACCAAGAACCGCCGCGCAACGAACGCCATGACTTGGCATCATTATTGCTTGCGCATTCCTCCCTTTCGCCACCGTTGTAGTCTTTGTCATACGCCGAACATGTCCACTGCCACACGTTCCCTAACATGTCATACAGGCCCCACGGGTTCGGCGCAAACGAACCGACCCGTGCGGTTTGTCGTTTGTCCCACAGGCTACCACAACCATCACAATTGGCGTGATTGACCCCGATCTCGTTGCCCCAGTAATAGGCCGTCGTGGTTCCGGCCCGGGCGGCATACTCCCATTCGGCCTCAGTGGGCAAACGGTAGTGCTTACCGGTCTTCTGCGACAACCACTGCGCATAGGCAGTCGCATTCGACCAGCTCACGTTAATGACCGGGCGCTTACCGCGCCCCCAGCCTTGATCGGACGGGACAGGCCCATCCACATCATCAATAAAACAATCGTACTCCGCAAAGGTCACTGCATATTTACCCATAGAAAAATGGCCCACAGCCACCTCATGCAAGCGCTCATCATTACCACGCCCAGGCTCACCCGCCGGCGAGCCCATCTGAAAATGCCCCGCCGGAATCCGCACCATCTCTGGTGCAATCACACAAGCAGAAACCACCGGAGCAACCAACGCCAGGCAATAGGCAAGACCAGCAAACCTTGAGGTTCGGGATAAAGACATCGCGGTACTCCTCGGCAAAAATTAGGGGACGTTTTGTGCTTCGAGTGGCACACAGGTATCGCCATAATACAGCACCACGATAGCGGTTTGCTCTAGCCGAAGGTTCGATGAGATGCCGAATGTCCGCTAAACTCATCACTCGCCCCGCTACCGCTAGACGCAGGATTTCCACACCCTTCGCCGAAACAGGCGATCACAACCGAGAAATGGACGAATAGAAACGAATATCGTTAGCGCAGTGGAACCGGAGGCCCGGGCCAAACCAACCGCAGAGGGCCAGGCCACACACAGCCTGTCCGATGGCACCCCAACAACCGCCGCAATACGAACACCGCAACTTAGCCTCATGCAAAGGAAATGGTGAGGCGTTTCCCCAGCGCCGCCGCTGCCCGCTCCAACTGCTTTAAGGTGGTGTTGCTCCCCGGCTGCTTAGGCGCTGCACCGAGGGCCATGAGGTGTGTAGGGCACGCGCTAAGTCCGCCAAGGTTTTCCCCTCTTCCTCACGGGCCTGGCGCACCAACAGCGCTGCCTGGACACTGGCCTGTGGGTACGCGACTAAATGCGTACCTTGGGATGACGGCAACGGGATAGGCCGCCCGTCGGCTAGGCGTTGTTCTATGACCAAAGAAAGCACCTCGGCTGCATGGAACGCAGCTTCGTCCATCGCTAGCCCCTCGGTGAATGCCTCTTCAAAATCAATAAACTGCACAAGGTGGCCGCCGCTCTCTTGTG
>CAIRSR010000045.1 GCA_903881315.1 uncultured Thiotrichales bacterium
CAAACTTGGCCCAGACCTCCCGAAAACCCGCACCAGTAGGGCGATTGAAAACCTGCACCGACACCCCCGTAGTCAACAGGTTTCGAGAAAAACGGTCTGTAAGAACGCAGAATTCACAGAATGGGGTTGTGCGAGGTCAACAGGTAGAAACGAAAAACCCCGCCAACACTGGTGTGTCGCGGGGTATCCGTTGTTGCTTACAGCAAGTTTCGCCAGTATTCTTGGCGGAGAGGGAGGGATTCGAACCCTCGGTACGGGTTAACGTACACACACTTTCCAGGCGTGCTCCTTCAACCGCTCGGACACCTCTCCAAAACAGACCCCATCGGGTTTTCCCTGAACCCCAACTAACAACCAACGGCCCGCAATGCTACAGTACGCTTTCCCTCATGGCAACCTAAAATGAATCTTCACGGACAACCCCCTCTCAGCTCTCCTCACGCCCACGCAATACTGAAACCGGGCCGTGAGCGCTCGGTTCAGAACCGCCATCCTTGGGTTTTCTCGGGGGCAATCCAGAGCGTCCTCGGCAAACCGCAAGCAGGGGATATCATCGCTCTCCAGGACGCTGAAGGGCAGACCATCGGAACTGCCTTTTATAATCCCCATTCACAGATCAGGCTGCGCTTACTTACCTTTGGCCCTGAGCCGATCCCTCCTGATTTCTTAGAAGCGCGACTGAGAACTGCGGCTGCCCTGCGATCGCACCTCCTGAGCAGGGGCACTACTGCCGTCCGTTTGGTGCATGCCGAAGGAGATGGGTTGCCTGGCCTCGTGGTCGATCAATACGACTCGGTTTTGGTGGTGCAGTTCCACACGCTTGGCATGACCCGGCTGCGTGGGCGCATAGTCGAACTTCTGCAACAACTCTTTAACCCAACGGCAATCGTCGAGCGTTCTCCGGCCATGAAGGAAGAAGGGGTGAGCGCTTCCTCCGGTGTTCTCTCCGGTCAGGTTCCCGCGCATCTTGTGATCGTTGAGCATGGGGTGCGGAGTTCCGTCAATGTCGTGGAGGGACAAAAAACTGGGCTTTTCCTCGATCAGCGTGACAATCGGCGGCGCATTGCCTCACTCGTAGCCGCCTCTGGTGGTGGCCAACTCCTGAACTGCTTTTCCTACACCGGTGGCTTTAGCCTCCACGCCGCCTTGCAAGGGGCAACCACCACCTCCATCGAGACCAGCGTCTCTGCGCAGGCGCTCGCACAGGAAAATTTTGTCCTAAATGGACTCGACCCAGCGATTCACCGTTTTGAGACAGCGGATGTCTTCGATTGGTTGCACCGTTGCCATGAGCGCTACGACATCGTGGTTCTGGATCCACCCGCCTTCGTTAAGCATCGCACCCACCTAGACAAGGGTGCTCGCGCCTACAAGGACATCAATCGGCTCGGCTTGCGTCTCCTCAATGTCGGCGGACTGTTGCTGACCTGTTCTTGTTCAGGCCATGTCGATTGGACGTTGTTCCAGCAAATTCTCTATGCAGCGGCCCGCGAGGCAGGGCGAACGGTTCAGGTCATTGGGCGTTACGGCCAACCATCTGATCATCCCTTCAGCCTCTACCACCCCGAGGGAGAATACCTCAAAACCTTTCTGCTGCGTGTAGCAGACTAGATGTCCATGTCTTCGGCGATCGACGACCTGCCGTCGGCCATCTTCCTTATGGGGCCAACCGCCTCAGGCAAGACCGCGCTCGCAATGGAGTTGGTGAAGCGCCTCCCTTGTGAGGTAGTCAGCGTAGACTCGACTATGGTCTATCGGGGGATGGATATTGGTAGCGCAAAACCCGATGCTGCAGTTCGGGCAATTGCCCCACATCGGTTAATCGATATCCGCGACCCGACAGACACCTATTCGGCTGCGCAGTTTCGCACCGATGCCCTGTGCGAGATGGCCGACATTACCGCCTCTGGTCGGATACCGCTCTTGGTGGGTGGAACCATGCTCTATTTCAGGGTGCTTGAGAAAGGGTTGTCGCCACTACCCGCAGCAGACCCTGCGGTGCGTGCCAAACTAACCGCTGAAGCAGAGGCGCTTGGTTGGGGTGTACTACACGCACGCCTTGCCTCCATAGACCCCTTGTTGGCGCAGCGCATCCACGAGAACGATCCCCAACGCATCCAACGCGCTCTTGAGATCATTGCCTTAACCGGAAAGGCACCGACAGAATTATTTGCAGCGGAAGAATCGCCAGGCTTGCCTTATCGTCTGCTGAAATTGATACTTTCCCCTGCGGATCGGGGCTTGCTGCAGCGGCGCATCGCTACACGATTCGTGCAAATGTTGCGGGAAGGATTGGTGGGGGAGGTGGAATTCCTTTATAATAGGGGAGATCTGGATCTCTGTACGCCAGCACTTCGGGCGGTGGGTTATCGTCAGGTGTGGGAGTACCTAGCGGGTCACTATGACTTTGCGACGATGCAGGAGCGTGCGCTCGCAGCAACCAGGCAGTTGGCTCGGCGTCAGCTAACCTGGCTGCGACCAGAGCCTGCAGCACAGTGGCTCGAGAGCACCGATCCAGAGGTTGTCACGCAGGCGTTGCGTTTGGTAGCACAGTATCAGATAGCCGGATACTGATGAGGATGCGGTCGGTTGTAAGGTTGTCGTGTCACCATCAGACTTTACACATTGATTGGGAGTAGAATAGATGAGCAAGGGGCCGTCGTTACAAGATCCTTATCTGAACGCCCTACGCAAAGAAAGGGTGCCGGTTTCGATCTACCTGGTAAACGGGATCAAGCTCCAGGGCCAGATCGAATCCTTCGACCAGTTCGTGGTGTTGCTCAAAAATTCTGTCAGTCAGATGGTCTATAAACACGCTATCTCTACCGTTGTGCCAGCGCGTAATGTACATCTGCCTACGGGCGAAGAGGGCGACGCTCCTTAAAAGTCAGCGTCTCCACGTAAGTAACATGTTTTTATACTGCCACGATCGCCCTGCCTGGATGAGCGTGGTTTCACTTTCTTCTTCCCTGATATCGACTGGAGTATGTGATGGCCTGGAATGAACCAGGTGGCTCCCGGGGGCGTGACCCCTGGAGCGGGCGCAACAGTGGTAATGATCAAGGCCCGCCAGATCTAGACGAACTCGTACGCAAACTACAAGACCGACTCGGTGGGCTCCTCAGGGGTTCGGGTGGTGGTGGCGGTGGCGGATATACGTCCGGTGCTCAGGCAGGGACGCTTGCGCTCGCCCTTCTTGTGGCTATTGTCATCTGGATGGCGACCGGGATTTACGTGGTCGACCAGGCAGAACGGGGGGTCGTGTTGCGGTTTGGGATTCTCACCGCGACAACCTTGCCGGGGCTGCGTTGGCATTGGCCCTATCCCATAGAGTCCGTGCAGATCGTGAACACCGAGCAGATCCGTAACGTCGAGATCGGCTATCGGAGCACCAACACAGGCCACCAGCCAATGGGTTCGGTGCCAGCCGAAGCGCTCATGCTGACCCAGGACGAGAATATCATCGACATCAAGCTGGCCGTTCAGTATCGGGTCAAGAATGCCGCTGACTTTCTCTATAATGTTCATGATCCTGCGGCGACTCTGCAACAGGTAACGGAAAGCTCGGTTCGTGAGGTGATCGGCAAGAGCAAGATGGACTTCGTCCTCACAGAGGGACGCGGTGAGATCGTTGACCGCGCCCGTCGCCTGATCCAAGACACGCTCGATCGGTATAAGGCTGGCATTGAGGTGACGACGGTCAACATGCAGGACGCACAACCGCCAGAAGAGGTTCAGTCCGCATTCGCCGATGCCGTCAAGGCACGAGAAGACGAGCAGCGCCTCAAAAACGAGGCGGAGACGTATTCCAACGATATCCTTCCCAAGGCGCGTGGGGCTGCCGCACGTCAACTGGAGGAGGCCAACGGCTATCGGTCGCGGGTGATCGCAAGCGCGGAGGGTGAATCCAATCGCTTTATGAAGGTGCTTGAGCAATACCAGAAGTCGCCTGAGGTAACCCGTGCGCGACTCTATCTGGAGAGCATGGAGAGCGTCCTTTCCAACAGCGCGAAGGTTTTGATCGACACCCAAGGGAACAACCTGCTGTATCTACCCCTAGAGCAACTGATGGGACAACGTGCCGATAGCCGCTCTGAGGCGCTTGCCGCTACCGCAGCAAGTCTTGCCCCCACTGATCCCGCTGCGTCCACCGTCACGGATTCTCGTGGGCGCAATGATCTTCGTAGTCGTGGAGAACGCTGATGGAACGGGCTAGAAAGTTCGTGATGGTGGCAGCCGTTGGGCTTGTCATGTTCCTGTACTCATCGGTGTTTACCGTCCAGCAATGGCAACGTGTGTTGGTCTTGCAATTTGGCGAGGTACAGCGCGCCATTACCAAGCCGGGGCTCTATTTCAAGCTGCCGTTGGTCAATAATGTGTATTACTTTGATGGCCGCATCTTGAGCCTGGATGCAGAACCCGAACGCTATCTGACCAGTGAAAAGAAGAATGTAATCGTCGATTCCTTCGTCAAATGGCGTATCGCCGACGTGCAGCGGTTTTACACCTCGGTTGGCGGAGATGAATCAGCGGCGAACCTCCGCCTGTTGCAGATCATCAAGGATGGCCTGCGCGGTGAGTTTGGCAAACGCACCATTCAGGATGTCGTATCCGGTGAGCGTACCCAAATCATGGCGGTGCTTTCTTCCGAGGCGAATAGCGCGGCCCAAGGGTTTGGTATCGATGTGGTCGATGTTCGGATCAAACGTATCGATCTGCCCCGTGAGGTTAGCAGCTCGGTCTATCGTCGTATGGAGGCAGAGCGGGAGCGAGTCGCTAAAGAACTGCGTTCACAAGGCTCTGAAGCCTCAGAGCGGATCCGCGCTGATGCCGATCGTCAACGTGAAGTAACCCTCGCCGAGGCATTCCGCGACGCTGAGTTAATCCGCGGCGAAGGGGATGCAACCGCGACCCAGATCTATGCGAACGCCTATAACCGTGATCGAGACTTCTTTAATTTCTACCGCAGCCTCGCGGCCTATCGAACCACATTCAAGGGTGGCAAAGACATGCTGGTCTTGTCTCCCTCCATGGCCTTCTTCCGTTTCCTTAAAGATCCACTCGGGGGAGCAGGGGCGGCATCCCCCGCACACTAGGCGGCTACGGTTTTGGTACAGTTCTGGTTTTTTGACCCAATACACTTTCGGTAGAGGCTGCGAAGAGGGGCAACATGGGAAAAAGCGTCGTAGTGGTTGGTACGCAATGGGGCGACGAGGGAAAGGGTAAGGTTGTTGATCTGCTCACCGAAAAGGCAGGCGCTGTGGTTCGTTTTCAGGGAGGGCATAATGCCGGCCATACCCTCGTCACGAATGGCGTCAAGACGGTTCTTCACCTCATCCCGTCAGGTGCTCTGCGGGCGGGAGTGACGTGTCTCATTGGTAATGGGGTGGTTCTCTCGCCCACGTCACTGCTAAAAGAGCTGAAGACATTAGAAGAACGTGGGGTGCCGATACGGGAGCGCCTGTTTATCAGTGCGGCATGTCCACTGATTTTACCCTACCATGTGGCTCTGGATAATGCCCGCGAGGTTGCGCGGGGCAAGGCAGCCATTGGGACTACGGGGCGCGGCATTGGCCCAACCTACGAGGACAAGGTTGCACGGCGCGGTCTGCGCTTGGGCGATCTGCTCCATCGTGAGCGTTTCTCGGCCAAGCTTAGCGAAGTAGTGGAATACCATAATTTTTCCCTGAAGCACTATTTTGGCGCGGCGACGGTTGATTTCCAACAGGTATTGGATGAGACGCTGGCGCTCGCAGATCAATTCGTGCCGTTAGTGGCCAATATACCAGCCCTGCTTGAGCGGTATCGGCAACAGGGGGTCAATATTTTGTTCGAGGGGGCGCAAGGGACGCTGCTCGATATTGACCATGGCACCTATCCCTTTGTGACCTCGTCCAACACCACAGCAGGTGCAGCCTGTACCGGCAGTGGTGTCGGGCCACGAACCCTAGATTACGTGCTCGGTATCACCAAGGCCTACACCACGCGGGTGGGTGGGGGGCCATTTCCCACCGAGTTACACGATGCCGCCGGGGAGCACATGTCTCGGCGCGGCAATGAATTTGGCGCGACCACCGGGCGGGCGCGCCGTTGTGGCTGGCTCGACATTGCGACACTGCGCCAGGCGGTTCAGCTAAATAGTGTCAGTGGGCTGTGCGTAACCAAGCTGGATGTGCTGGATGGGCTAGAGGTCGTGCGCCTTGGAACGGGTTATCGCTACGGCGGAAGCGCACACACCGAGTACCCGGTCGGGGCAGAAGACTACGTTGGCCTGGAGCCAATCTATGAGGACATGCCGGGTTGGCAAGAATCCACCGAGGGAGTCACAGAGTTGTCCCGCTTACCGCAGGCAACCAGAGACTATTTGGCGCGCATTGAAGAGCTGGTCGGTGTGCCGATCGACATGATCTCCACCGGCGCGGATCGTGCGCACACCATTATCCAACGCCACCCGTTCCACTAGATTCGTTCCCCTAGATCGCCGTACTAAAAAAACCGCCTCTCCTTCTGCAATCTTCGCGGAGAGGAGATGCGGCTCGATCGGGTTGTTGTTGCTACGCGGCTACTTCATTTCCTGCCAACCACTAAAGTAGGCGCAAGGCTTCGGGGTACTGGGGTCTTCCAGTACTGCGGCATGGATGAAGCTGGTAGAGGCATGGATAACGGTGTAATCCACCAGCATAGAATTGTTGTGGATCAAACCCTTGTAGTAAATCTTGACGCGGGCAGTCTCTTTGTCACCGGTTTGGGTCGCTGGATTAACAATCTCGACCTTCGCAGTATCTGCACTTACGGTCGGATGGGCGCACTTCAGGGTGTCCTCAAGTGCAAACTTCTGAAAATCGGTTGCGGCATAGAGTGGGAACGGCAGAACCAAGAGCAGGGGCAGTAGCGACTTCTTCATCGGGAACTCCTAAGATGGGCATGGAGAACGAATAGTAGCCCACTGTAGTCGTTTCCTCGAACAAGTTCAAGCAAATTACTCAAGATCTAAAGTTCTGCTAGCGAAACACCGCCCTCTACTGAAAGTGTAGCGCCGCGAGCGCCTTCAATACACCTTCGGGCACATTGGTCGGTATTGCCAGCACCTGTAGGTCAAAGCCGACGATACGGGGCCGTGCGATGACCGAGCGAAACCCCGCCTGTTGATGTACTCCGACCAGCGTCGACATGGTAAAACCACAGTGATGGGCCATGTGCGGTTTATCGCGCCCAACCAAGGCGCGGTGGCTATAAACAATATCAAAGGGGGTGACCGCGTCGTTGGCAGACCCCATCAACACCTCAAATGGGCGATCTTCGGCGATCCAGCGGGCGGCTGCCTGGAGGTCTGGTACCCACGCAAGCGTAAAACCGTTGGGCTTTAACACGCGGCGGATCTCGGCTAAAGCAAGCGGCACCTCATGCCAATAGAGGTGTTCCAGTGTATGCGAGGAAAAAACGGCATCCACCGATTGGGTTGGCACAGCCGAGAGATCGGTGATGGTGCCGATTACATCGGGTTTAACCAACGGGTCGGCGTCAAGGCGTATCTCGCGCCAAACATCGGCCTTGAAACCAGGCCCAAGCGGCGAACGACCAGCATAACCACACCCAACATGGAGTAAGACCTTCTTGGGCTGGGATTGCCTTGGGAGTAACTCCTCTTTTGGATAAGAGCGCCACACATCCTGCCAAGCGAAGTACGCTGCGAGGAACCCGCGCAAATCCCCCTCATGAGAGAAGGTAAGGGCGTTCGTCGGCGGCAGACGAGTCATCGGTAGCTGATATTGGTCACAGAATACCTCCGCATACCCTTGCCAGGCTGCGTTATAGTTCCCAGCAGAGTCATGCATCAAACGGAGCCTGGGACATACCCCAAGGCGTAACCCAGCAAGATGGGCGCGATGACTAAAATCGAGGTCGTAGAAGTGGAAGCCGTCGTAGCGTTCTTCATCAAAGCGTAATCCTGCGATGGCCTTGCGCTGTGCGGCAAGGAATACCCCGTCAAGGCATTGGATGTCACCATACCAGCGTGGCACTGGTCTAGTTTGATTCGGTTTGTAACTTGTTGATTCTTCCTGGTGCATTAGATGTTTTTCTGGAGCATTAGAATCTGTTCCCAAGAGAAGCC
>CAIRSR010000046.1 GCA_903881315.1 uncultured Thiotrichales bacterium
ATGCTCCAGAAAAACATCTAATGCACCAGGAAGAATCAACAAGTTACAAACCGAATCAAACTAGACCAGTGCCCATGGATGAAGGTAATACCATCCATGATGGGCATGTTGATATCGGTGATGATGAGGTGAACCTTACGCCCATCAAGCTTCGCCAGGCCAGCCTTGCCGTCCTGTGCTTCTAGCACGTCGTAACCGGCTCCCTTCAACGTAATGCTGGAGACCTGCCGGATCGAGGCGGAATCATCCACTATCAGAATGGTTTTTGCCATGGTCTTTCTCGGGCGTTAGAAAAAGGTGATAGAGGCTGGCGCACTGGCTTCGTGCTCCTTGCCTGCGGTGCTGGACTTCCCGGTGCCACCGTTGTGGTCGCGGTGTTGTTCCCAGGTAGCGTAGCTCAGTTCCATGTGGGCGAGCCAATCGCGCACATCAATGGGGGGAACCTCGCCGCCGCGTTCGCGCGCTTCGGTGTGATCCCGTACTTGGGTGTGGAGGGTCTCAATGTTCTTCCGCACCTGGGCCAGGATCTGGCTCGTGCGATCCTGGAATTGGAGCGCCACCAGCACGTCTTCAATCTCGCGCCGAATGCCGGTGCTGCTGGTGCGGAGATCCTCGGCGGAGGTCTCAAGGCGGCCAGTAAAGTCACGAAAGTCTGATAATACCTGTTGGATCGCGGTCTCGGCACTAGACACCATCTGACCTTCGCGACGGGCCGAATCCTCGGCGGCAGCCAATGCGGCAGCAACCGAGCTGTGCAAGGTGCCCACCTGCTCGCCCATGTGCTTGCCGGTCTCGCCGGATTGGCGCGAGAGTCGGCGCACCTCATCGGCGACAACACCAAAGCCCCCGCCGTACGAGCCGGCACGCGCCGCCTCGATCGCTGCGTTCAGGGCGAGAAGGTTGGTGTGATCCGCTATCTTCTTCACATCAACCGCCATTTGATTGAGGACATCCATCTGGCCGGTCAGGCGATGCACCTCGTTTAACATGCGGTTCTTGTCCGCCACGATGCCCTCAAGTGCGTGAACGACCGTGTTGAGGCGAGTCTCGCTCTGCGCAAACAGCCCTCCCTTGCCAGTTGCGCCGCTGCTGTTGTTGTAACGTGCGGTGGACTCAGTGGAACCTACCACCGAGCGCTCGATCTGATCGACAATGCCGCCAAAGCGCAGCGAGAGCGCACTGATGGCCTCCTCGGTCTGTGTCCGACTGGTCTCGATCTGGCGCGAAAAGATGGGCAGCACCTCAAGACAGATCTGCTCAAGGTCAGCAGTGCTGCGACAATCCCCACCGAGGAGGTCTACCGCTTCGTTCGCAGCGGCTAGATCGGCGGCTTTCAAGGCTGCCGTGGTGTAATTCGATAGCCACACGCCCAGCGCTACGCCGAGCACCAGGAGTACGGCTATCGCACCAAAGGTGGTTGTGGTGGCCTCGCCGACGAGGAGCGCAACCGCAGCGCCACTCGCACTGCAGGCAACGGGTGCCCACAACCAGGGGGAGGAAAGGTAGTTTGATGGTGTAGGAGAATCCATAGTTTTGGTTGCCGCGCGTGCTCTAATGGGGTATCCATTCAGGCGGGAATACCCATAACCGGAGGGGAGACAGGCCGGAAAGTCTACCAGTTTCTTGCTGTTAATAGTAGTCCGTAGGCATTTGCTAAACCTTCCACCAACCCTTTACCATTCGCACGCCGTTAGATTATGGCTGCTTTGCAGCGAATTCCTTCTGATTCCTTATGATAGGAGCAGGCATTGAACCATCGAGTGACCCCACCCTTCAAGGTCATTGCTGCGGTTGATCTTGGCACGAACAGTTTTCATATGATCATCGCGCGGGTAATGGCAGACGGTGGGATCCACATCCTCGATCGGATGCGTGAGATGGTGCGGCTTGGCGGCGGGCTCGACGAAGCGGGCAATCTTGATGACGCCTCGCGGATTCGCGCCATCCATTGCCTAGAGCGTTTTGGTCAGCGCCTGCGCGGGATGCCTGCCGGTGCCGTGCGGGCAGTCGGTACCAACACCCTGCGGCGGGCGCGCAACGCGACCCCTTTTCTGCGCCAGGCGCGCGAGGCACTGGGCTTCCCCGTAGAGGTCATTGCCGGGCGCGAAGAGGCGCGGCTCATCTATCTTGGGGTCTCGCACAGCCTACCCGACGCCCCAGGCAATCGCTTGGTGATTGATGTCGGCGGGGGCAGCACCGAATTTATCATTGGCGAAGGTTTTGAGTCTCGTCACCGCGAGAGTCTCATCATGGGTTGCGTAAGCTACTCGTTGCGTCACTTTCCGCAGGGGATCGTGACCGAAGCGGCAATGCGCGCCGCTGAACTTGCCGCCGCCCAAGAGCTGCGGATCATCCGCCCTCGGTATCGGGCCATCGGCTGGGAGACGGCGGTCTGCTCGTCTGGCACCGTCAACGCCGTCCAAGACATCCTGGTTGCGAACCGCTGGTCAACCGAGGGCATCACCCCGCAAGGTTTGCAGACACTCCGCCAAACCCTGATTGATGTTGGCCGCACCGCCGAGTTAGCGCTGCCTGGCTTGCCGCTCGAACGGGCACCTGTGTTGCCCGGTGGGGTAGCCATCCTCAGCGCCATCTTCGAGAACCTTGGGCTTACCCATCTCAATGTCTCTGACGGGGCCTTGCGCGAGGGACTGGTCTACGACCTGCTCGGTCGTTTGGTCGACGAGGATGTACGGGATCGCACGATTCGCTCGCTCATCCGCCGCTATCAGATCGACCTGTCCCAGGCGCGGCGGGTAGAGCGCACGGCGCTTAGCCTGTTGGCGCAGATAGGCAGCGAGTTTGCCTGGCCAGGCCGCACCGATGAGTACCGCCACATGCTGAGTTGGGCCGCACTCCTCCACGAATTAGGGCTCACCATTGCGCATGCCGCCTATCATCGCCACGGTGCCTATGTGGTGGCCAATTCGGATATGCCGGGCTTCTCGCGCACCGAGCAACAGATCCTCGGCGCGTTGATTCGCGGTCATCGGCGGCGGATGCCGCTCGAACTGTTTGAGGCGCTGCCCGAAGGGTACCTCGAGACCACCTGGCGCTTGTGCGTCATCCTGCGCCTCGCGGTGCTGTTGCACCACAGCCGCACTCACGCCACACTCCCCGACCCGGTCATTGACTTTAAGCCAAACAAACGTAGCGTGCGGCTCTCCCTCCCCGAAGGTTGGCTTGATTGTAATCCGCTCACCCGCGCCGACCTAGAGTCAGAAGCCGCCTACCTGAAAGCCGTGGGGATCAAGCTTCGGTTCGACCGCGAACGATTGCCGTGTGTCATGTAATGGCCGAACCTCCGTTGTCACCTGATAGTGCAGAGGCAACTAAGGCTGCCTCTGGAAATAGAAATCGGCAAAATCGCCAATCTTGTGAACATCAGCAGTTGATTTCACCGACGCAAAAAAACAATTCGCAACTTTTAGAAGTGCCCTATATTGTCTTGGCGTAATAACCACCCCGTCCGGCTTCGCCGTCCACCCCTCCATGGGAGGGGAATAATAACCACCCCGTCCGGCTTCGCCGTCCACCCCTCCATGGGAGGG
>CAIRSR010000047.1 GCA_903881315.1 uncultured Thiotrichales bacterium
GCAGAGAGTACCGCCACCTGATTATTCGTGAGCGCGGCCACCTGGTCAGCACTCATCACCCCGGCCTGGGTCGATTTTAGGGCCGCAACCTGGGTGGCGCTAAAAACCGCTATCTGGTTGGTGGTCAGCGCTTTGATCTGTGCGGTCGTCAGTGCCGCAACCGCAGCCGTCGCGAGGCTTGGGATATTCGCAACCGCAAGCGCCGCAATACTCGCGGTGGTAAACGCTGCCACCTGGGTGGCAGAGAGTGCCGCCACCTGATCGCTCGTGAGCGCGGCCACCTGGTTAGCGCCCATGGCCCCGACCTGGGTCGATTTTAGGGCCGCAACCTGGGTGGTACTAAAGGCCGCTATCTGGCTTGTGGTGAGGGCCTGTATCTGCGCGCTCGTCAGTGCCGCAACCGCAGCCGTCGCGAGGCTTGGGATATTAGCGGCATCAATCGCAGCGACACTCGCGGTGGTGAGTGCGGCTACTTGCGCGGCCTTCAGCACCCCAAGCTGGGTGGTCGTGAACGCAGCCACCTGAGAGGCCGACAGCAGGGCCGCTTGGGTGGCGCTAAAGGCCGCAACAACCGCCGTCGGGAGGTACGGGATCTGGCTTGGCGAGAACCCCTGCACCATGGTGGTGGTGAGCTTGGCAACGTCACCACTGGTTATCGCAGCAACCTCGTCCGTCGTGAGTGACGAGACCGGATTGGTGCCTAGGTTCGCAATAACATCAGTTGTCGTCGCCATACTGCCTCCCCTACGCGATCAGGCCCGCCACACCGACTGCGCACCTTGGCCGCAAAGACTTAACCCTACACTATAGTATCGCCCTCTTTGGCAGCATGTGTTAGGTCATTTTCCCGAAATGCAGTCGATTGTTGGCTATTTTTTCGTGTGTAGCGCAGGCAAAACGATGAACATCCCACCCACCACATCTTAGACTTGGCCAACCCATAATCGGGCGTCCATCGGCGCCCTCACCCAGACCAACGGACAAACCCACAAAAACCAGTCTGAACCCTAAGGAAAGACCAGAAACCAGAAAGATGCGAGTGCTATCATTATCCTACACCAACCTCAAAACGCCCACTGTTCGGAAACACCCGCCATTGGGGGGAGTGGGAGGCAGGAGGAGAACCTTATCAATGTCTACCCTCCCCTGGTGCCCTCCCAGGTGGGAGTGAACGGTGACCAGATTGATAGGTGTCTGCAGAAGCAAAACGAACCAGAAGGTTGCACAATACGTCCGACAGGCGGCCAGAACGCTGTTTGATAGCCTTTCAAATAATCCAGCGCTTCAGCAGCTTTTTTATGGTGAGAGCACAGGAAGAATACTGATGCCAGAGATACTCCATATCAGCGAGATAACGATTGATGTAATTAAGAAGAACATCAAGAATATCCACCTGGCTGTTCTCGCCCCACAAGGAAAGGTACGTATTACCGCTCCGCTACGCATGAGCCTGGACGCTATCCGTCGCTACGCAATCTCTAAACTTCCCTGGATCCGTCGTCACCAGAAAGCCATGCAGTCTCGGGCCCGCGAAACGCCGTGCGAGCACCATGACCGTGAGGGCTATTATGTCTGGGGGAAAAGATATTCGCTTGCGCTGGTTGAACAAGAAGCGCCAGCAAGCATTGAATTAGGTCACAGTGAGTTATTGCTGCGTGTGCGCCCCGGCACCGATGTTCCCTATCGCCAGGCGCTACTCGCGTCATGGTATCGCCAGCAGTTACGCCTGGTGGTGGAACCACTCCTGATAAAGTGGTCTGCTATTCTCGGGGTACGGGTAAAACGATTATTCGTCCAACAGATGAAAACCAAATGGGGAAGCTGTAACCCAAGGGCAGCCACCATCCGCTTGAATACAGAACTTGCGAAGAAATCACCGGAATACCTAGAGTACGTATTACTCCACGAGCTTGCGCATTTGCTCGAACCAAGACACAACAAGCGTTTTTACAGCATCATCGAACAACACCTTCCCGAATGGTCTCATGTCCGCGACCAACTCAACAAAAGCCACTTGGCCGAGGTGGATCCGGATGTTCCTTGAAAGCGTAGGTGGACTGGTCGTGGCGCTGAAAACCGCACAAGGGCTTCAGTGCTCCCTCTACGTCTACCAAGAAACTTGGCAAGCGTAGAGGGAAATGTTCACCATTTTGGCGCGTATTGTCGGGGCAAGTCCGTGGACCATTTCGCACCACACCCACCGCCGACGGGTGAACTACAGTCCCTACCCGGCGGCGATCACAACCCGCTCACTCGGCACGTAGCTACCGAGTGTTGACTGGTCACGGTACTGTCTGCGGCCTTCAGTGAGGAGGTCGCCACCGTAACAATCGTCCATCACAATAGCCGGAAAGTCTGCGACGACCATGCGCTTGATCGACTCCGTGCCGAGATCTGCGTAGGCGACGACCTCGATACTCTTGACGAACTGTGACAACATCGCCGCAGCACCGCCAACCGCGATCAGATAGACGCCGGTGTATTTTTCGAGCGCTTGGCGAACCTCGGGCCCACGGTTGCCTTTGCCCATACAGACCTTCATGCCCGCAGCCAGCATACGCGGCGTAAAGGGATCCATGCGCATCGAGGTGGTTGGCCCAACCGCGCCACTCACGCGACCTGGGCGTGCCGGTGTTGGGCCCACGTAGTAGATCAACTGGCCGCGCACGTCGATGGGCAACTCACCACCTGCCTCAATGGTGTCACACATGCGTTTATGGGCAGCGTCACGGGCGGTATAGATGGCACCAGAGACAAGCACATGGTCGCCGATGCGGAGTTGACGAACCTCCTCATCGGTGATGATGGGACTAAGGCGCACCTCTCGTTCGTTGATTCGCTCTAGAGCCATGGTTCACCCCTCAGAGTACTGCTGTTTTGCTGCGTGCACTATGGCACTGGATATTGACGCCAACCGGAAGCGAGGCAATGTGCGTCGGGTGGGTAATGATATTCACCGCGAGCGCCGTTGTGATGCCACCAATGGCCTGTGGGCCAACGCCGAGCGCATTGACCTTGGTCAACATCTCCGTTTCGAGTGCTGCGACTGCCTCATCGGTGTTGTGCGTCCCGACACCACGGAAGATGGCCTTCTTGGCGAGCGCCATGGCAAACTCAGCGGTACCGCCAATACCCACCCCAATGACCAGCGGCGGACAAGGATTGCCCCCAACCTCTTCAACGGTGCGCAAGACAAATTCGACGATCGCATCCTTTCCTGCGCGCGGCAGAAAATTCGCAAACCGACTCATATTCTCGCAACCGGCCCCTTTCGGTAACACCGTCAGATGCAAGGCGTCTCCTGGCACGATCTCATAATGGACAACGGCAGGCGTATTGTCCTTGGTGTTATCGCGGGTCGTGAGTGGGTTTTTTACAATAGAGGCGCGCAAAAAGCCTTCTCCGTAGCCGCGACTCACGCCTTTATTGATCGCCTCCTCGAGGTTTCCCCCAACGATATGCACCTCTTGCCCCAATTCTACAAAGACAACCGCAGTGCCGGTATCCTGACAGAGCGGCACCATTTGCCGTTCTGCAATCTCGAAATTCGCGATCAGATCGGCAAGAACCTTTTTCGCAAGTGGCCCCTTCTCCGTCTGAGCAGCCCGACGCAAACCCTCCCGCACATCGCTGGGTAGGCTATGGGTTGCTTCGATACAAAGACGGGCAATAGTTTCTTGTATTGCATCAACATGGATTTCGCGCATGATCTACCCGTATTTTTCTTAACTGACCACGCCAAACAGGTCTTTGGTAACGTGCGCAGCGGCGCGGATCTGCTCAAGCTCACGCTCGCTCACCGGCACCTCGTAGATCTGTTCAGCGCCACCCGCCCCCATCTTGACCACGGTTCCACAGAATACATCTTCTATGCCATATTCCCCTTTGAGGAGCACCGAGCACGGGATGAGCCGTTTCTCGTCCAGCAAGATGCTTTCAACCATGGTCACGGTCGCGACTGCCGGCGCAAAAAAGGCCGAGCCCGCCCGATAGAGGTGCACAATCTCAGCGCCGCCCCGCATGGTGCGCTGCACAATCGCGTCAAGACGATCAAAGCTAATCAGACTAGAGACCGGAATCCCCCCAACACAAGCGCGGCTGGCGATAGGCACCATCGTGGTGTCGGTATGCCCACCGAGCACATAGGCATGGACATCCCGCTGCGATACACCCAATTCCATGGCAAGAAAGGTGCGGAAGCGCTCGCTGTCTAACATGCCACCCTGGCCGATAATCCGCTCGCGGGGAAAACCAGATTCGCGCATAGCAACGTGGCACATCACGTCCATAGGATTAGAGAAGATGATGATGACGGCGTTTGGTGAAAGCTTCGCGGCATGTCGGATCATCTCGCCGACGATTGCCGAGTTCCCCTTGAGGAGATCCTCGCGCGACATACCCGGCGTCCTTGGCGCACCGGAGGTCACGACAATGACATCCGAATTCGCTGTCGTTTCCCAATCAACGGTTGCGGTGAGCGTTGTTTCAAATCCAGCGTATGACGCGCATTGGGTAATATCCAGCGCCTTGCCATAGTGCTGTGCGAATTCTGGGATATCCTTAATGACGATATCACAGATATTCTTCCCAGCCAGACAATAGGCCATCATGCCGCCCGTTTGACCGCCACCAACAATCGTGACCTTCTTTCTTTGGCTCATCAACCTTTTCTCCTAACTGTGTGGCTGCCGGTGCTGCTATGGAAAAAACACTCTAAACACGGTTGTTCGATTTCGTCCTAGAGATTCTCTGGCAATATCAAAATTTCCGAGATACCCAAGAGTCTGCGTCTTACGTCGGGGTCATCCTGGATTTTCTTCGAAGTCCCTCGTACCAGCGTATGGGATCTATTATCTTTACTGGGATTGTGTATTACGGTAAGACCTATCTCTCTCACTTCTCCAGTATTGAGACCCAATATGCCATTGTCCCTTGGATTGCTTGCTCTAGCTCTATTTACGGAGTCTACGGGGGTTGAATACTTCTCCCAGTCTGTGGACATACCATCCACAATTTCTCGAAAGATACCAGGCAGTAGCTTACCCTTTTTATAAGAATTTTTATGAATTCGGTAAAACAACTTGTCTTGGTTAGGAATTTCTTCTACGACCCACATATCTTGATTCCGATCAGAATCATGAGCAAGCTCGGGTAGCTATCTGTTATATTGAAAGAGCCTTTAAAAGAACCCTTGTTAAACTCTTCTCCACCAAAGGACACTTGTTTGGTCTCATCCTCTGGGCAATTAACCAATATCTGATAGTTAGGTTTATCCCACCAGATATCTATTGAGCCACTGGGGCCATGAAATATATCGGGCGTATCAGGTATTACGTTAAATCTTCTATATGCAGTCTGATACATTGCTCTTAGGAATTTTGTCGCCCTTTCCCAGGTGCGTATATCGTACTTTGTACCATTCTCACCATCCCATCCATCCGGCAACTCCAATAGGTATTTGGATGCCTCTATCTCCTCCTCTAATGACCCTAACGACAACGCCAATTGCTGCGCGTCACTGAACGGGCTAACTTCTGTGTAGTTCCCCTTCGCAAGTCGCTTTCCAGGGGAATACGACCCTCCAGGAACATTAGGAGAACGATGCTCGTAGAGGATATGCTCGTCACTGCAGGTCTTTCCAGGTGATAGGTAGCTGTAACCAGAAAGTTGGCTACGTTGCAATGTCGTCATGAGAAGGTTTCTCCTCAGAATCATCAGCCTCTTTTAGAATTAACACCTTTTGCTCCGCTATCAACTCAAGTTCCTTGATGGCCCTATTAAGCGTCTCGGCAAGCAATTTTGCCGTAACGTGAGAAGCATTTAATACTACTATTTCTTCTCCGTTTCTATGTAACGATATCAATATATCGCTTCTTGACATTCCCACCGAGAACGAGTTGAAATAAAATTCTGTAGCCATGCTTCTGCCTCTCATTACCTACCGTAACACCACCTCACACCTCACCTTTTAGTTGCGCCAGAATCGCCGGATTCTCGAGGGTAGAGGTATCTTGGGTAATGTCCTGTCCTGCCGCAACCGAACGTAACAGGCGACGCATGATCTTACCGGAGCGAGTTTTGGGTAAATTGTCGGCGTAGCGGATGTCGTCTGGTTTCGCTATCGGCCCGATCTGCTCGGATACCCACTCGCGCAGTTCTTTGGTGAGTACTACGTCTACCCCACCCGCCGGACGTTCGCCGCGCAGCACCACATAGGCAAAGATGCCCTCCCCTTTGATGGGATCGGGGCGTCCTACCACCGCCGCCTCGGCCACCCGTGGGTGCGCCACCAAGGCGGACTCGACCTCCATGGTGCCGAGGCGATGTCCAGAGACATTTAGCACGTCGTCGATACGCCCCATGATCCAGTAGTAGCCATCCTTGTCGCGACGTGCGCTATCACCGGCCAGGTAATAGCGGTTGTTGAATTTGCCCCAATAGGTGCGGACGTAACGATCATCATCGCCCCAGATGGTGCGGAGCATCCCTGGCCACGGTTTTTTGATGACCAGATAGCCGCCCGCATCGGGTGTTGTGATGGGGGTGCCCTCCTCGTCCACGATGTCCGCCGAGATACCAGGCAAAGCGGTGGTGCAGGAGCCCGGCTTTAGGGGGATGCAGCCTGGCACCGGCGCAAGCATGTGCCCACCGGTCTCGGTCTGCCACCAGGTATCGACAATCGGGCAGCGCTCCTTGCCAATGACCGTGTGATACCACATCCAGGCCTCGGGATTGATCGGCTCGCCTACTGTACCGAGCAGGCGTAGCCGTGACAGATCGTAGCGAGCCGGGATCTCGTCACCAAACTTCATGAGGGCGCGAATCGCCGTCGGTGCTGTGTAGAAGATGCTGACCCCGAGCTGCTGCACGTTCGCCCAGAAGCGTCCGGCATCGGGCACCGTCGGCACCCCCTCGTAGATGACCTGGGTCGCGCCACAAGCCAGGGGCCCGTAGGCAACGTAGGTGTGTCCGGTGACCCAGCCCACATCGGCGGTACACCAGAAAACATCACTGTCCCGCAGATCGAATACCCAGCGCATGGTCATGATCGCATGGAGCAGGTAGCCGCCACTCGAGTGCTGAACACCCTTCGGCTTGCCGGTAGAACCCGAGGTATAGAGCAAGAACAGGGGATGCTCCGCCCCCACCGCGACCGGCTCACATAGTGCTGGGACAGTAGCACACAGCTCATGCCACCACACATCGCGGCCTTCTTTCATGGCGGGCTGTAGGTCGCAGCGGTTGTAGACGATAACGCGCTGGATGCTCGGGCAACCACCCGCGAGGGCCTTGTCTACCGCCGCCTTAAGGGGCAGCGCCTTTCCCCCACGATTGCCACCATCGGCAGTGACCACGAGCTTCGCACCGGCATCCTCGATGCGATCCTTCAAAGACTCTGCGGAGAAACCACCAAAGACCACCGAGTGGATAGCGCCGATGCGGGCGCAGGCCTGCATGGCGATCACCGCCTCTGGGATCATGGGCATATAGATGACCACCCGATCCCCGCTAACGATCCCGCTCGCCTTCAGCGCGTTGGCAAAGCGCGACACCTCGGTGTGCAGGTCGCGGTAGGTCAGGGTGCGCCTATCCCCCTTCTCACCCTCGAAAAGAATGGCGGGGCGTGTCCCACGACTCGCCAGATGGCGATCGATGCAGTTATACGAGACGTTGAGTTCGCCATCCGTGAACCACTTGAAAAAGGGTGCGCGTGATTCATCCAGCACCACGCTGAATGGTTTGTCCCAAGAGATCTCGCGTTTCGCCAACCCACCCCAGAAACCGGTATGGTCAGCGTCTGCCCTCGCACAGAGTTCGGCCAACACCTTGCGGTCACCAATGTACGCCTCGGCAGAAAACTCGGCTGGTGGTGGAAACAAACGATCCTCAACGAGGGTGGACTGGATGTTTTCGCTCATCGTCTCTCCGGCAAACCACGAGATAGGTAGATTAAGGGCACGTCTTTAAAGACTGCGAATTGATTTTTTGGATACCTGCTACGTCAACCACCTAATATTCACAAAATTGGCGATTTTGCCGATTCTTAGAGGTGCCCTTCAAAGACTGCTATTAAAGACAGACCAACCCCGCAGGACATGATCGCCAGTCCTTACAGGAGACGTCACACCGTGCGAGGAGGCGCTTATTTTTAGCGATTCAGAACGGCCACATCCCACGTTCGTACCACTCGTTGCCGAGGGTAGCGCCAAGGATGATGCCAACGACCGTGAAGATCGTGCCATCCAGCAGTCTATCCACAACAGCGCCACCGGCCATAGCGCCACCAACGATAGCCACTGCCTGCACCAAGGTGAGGTGCCGGAGATCGCTCTCAAGAGATACCGGGCGGGCCTGCCCAACGGTACTGTCAGTCATCACTGCAGATTGTACGCCACCAACAGATGGTGCCGCCGTTGCCTCGGTTGGCAGAAAGGCCACACAGAACAGCAATACCACAACAGACAGCCACGCTCGAATAGTGTGCATAATGATTTCTCCTACAAAGGTTTGGGGATGCGCACACCCACCCGCAAGGGACAGGCCTGCACGATAGTCTACTTTAGCACAACGTCATTTGCCCTAGTCAAAGTAGTTGTTGGTTGCTCGGGCAAACGATTCATACATGCGCGGCAAAGAGAGCCCTCTCTCGCGTATCTCATTGCCACGCATAAATACCACGAATTCCTGCGTCGAGACCACGGGCAGGGCCGTCGGGACAGCACCATGCTCAATGATAGCAACCGCCATCCTGGCGGCTACCTCTCCCTGTTCGTAGGGGGATGCACCCACCGCAAGGTATCCGCCATCCTTCACGAAAAACCCATTGGTTCCGATCACGGGAACGGGAGCGTGATCCAGGGTCCATGATACAACATCCCTCGGGGCAACCAAGGTGGGGTCTGTCGATGAGCGTGGCAGCGCTCGGTAATCGGTGACCACAATAAAGTCCGCGTGTCCAGCCGCACCTTCGACAACCGCCTGCCACTCGGGGAAGGTCTCCACCAGGTGTGATGCTACCAAACGAAGTGGACGCCAATCAAATACCCGCATGAGCGCCTCGTCACTACGCGCAGATGTTGATTTATCGCCGATACTGATAACCCGCACCTCGGCCTTGGTAGGGTTCTGGGTTGCTTCTGTGCGAACCACGCTACGTGCGCAAGGGGTACTCGGTTCGGTGCGGAGAGCAGACTCGGGCTTCATGACCTGCCAGAGTTCAAAACCTCCCTTCCGCCCTGAAGACGCCAACCGGAGCGGGTTCTCCTCAAAGGCGCGGGCCAGCGCATCGTGGTCACACGCAGCGTCCGCTACCTCGCGCATCATGCCTTGCCATTGGAGGAAAGACCGCGACCCAAGGGTATTCCAGACACAGGTTGCGTGGCTTACCTCGGCACGGAGAGGAGGCTCGTTGTTTTGCGTTACCTTGGCATGTTCGACAACTTCCGCCTTTGTGGTTACCCGCGCAGGCTCGACCACGCCGGGATGGGCCACCGCGATGCTCGCGATGGCGTCGCGGAGCGCGGATAACTCGCGACGCTGCATGATACCAGTGACGTTCGTTGCTTGGGTATAACCATAATCATCCAAAGTCCCGCTCACCCCAGCAAAGACAATCTGGATGCGCGAGGAACCAACGTAACGCTTCATCACATACTGTTGGGCATCGTCATCTACGGCCAACACGACATCCGGTTGCCACTGATCGATGAGTCGATGCGCGGATTGGCTGATGGTGTCCCGATAAGAAGACCACGGGTGGCGCTCGGTATCCAGATAAAACCAGCGCACCACATACTGGAATTTGTCATCCAATATGCGACGAATACCCGCATCGACCCCCTGCGCCCAGTGGCAATCACGACCATAGCTGTGGAGGATCAGCAAGCGTGGCGTATTGATGTTAAAATGCACCACCACCGCTGTTGTCGCGGCAAGAAAAAAGATGGTCAGGGCAGGGATGGATAACAGCCTTCTCATAGCAAGTCTAACGCCTTCCAGTAGGGAATCGAGGCATACAGGGCCCCCAGTTTTATCAGATTCAAGAAGGCATTGAGGCGGAGAAACGTCTTCTCATCGTAGAAATCTTTGCCGTGCGTCATCTCACGCAGTTGGCGATAGTAAGAGCACTGGTAGGGCAGAAACCACATCTCCCCCAGGATGAGAACGGAGAAACCCACCACCCAGGCATTGACGCCCGCGTTATCCGCAATCGGCATCAACACCGTTGCGAGGATTACAATCGTGGCGCTGATCGGAATAACCAGCCGACACAGAAATACCGCGACCGCGAGCAGTAGCAGAAATTGTCCATAATCCGCATGCATATACGTCCCAATCCAGGGAAGCCCGGTCACCAGCGCATGGTCTAGTTTTAGGTAATGAAACGTACTGGTGATGCCGAGTATGCTACCCACATACATCAGGAAGGGCCAGTCGATATCCTTGTGAAAGTCGTCCTTGCCGAGCATCCCAAAGACCAACAACCCATAGAGAATGGCAAGCCCTATCCAGGCAGGTTGGATGCGATGCACGGGTGTCAGCGCAATCGCCACGACAAACAATGTGACAGCAACCATCACCGCTTGCTCGCGGCGATTCGGTTTGCCGAGCATAATGAGCTGTGCCTTAACCGCCCCCTTAGACAGGGTTGTGAACTCGTTGGTGCGAAACACAATGGCAGTTAGCAGTAAATACGAGAGGACAATAATGAGCCCCGCAACAGAGGCGGCTTCTGTCCATTGCAACCAATCGAATTGATCGCGAATCTGGTTGGACAACAAACCAAAGATGAGGAAGTTGACGGATTTTCCACTGAGGAAAAAGGCCGACAACAATCCCCCCCCGGCAAAGACCGACACCACAAGCGAGGTCGCTCCGACACCCTTCGGGCGACAGCGCAAGATCTCCATCATGTCCTGCAGGTACGGGACAAGTAGCGTGACGCGCTTCTTTGCGGAAGGCACGAGCGGGGTGAGCAAAAATCCAGTAAACAACAGTGCCGCATTATGCCAAAAGGGGTGATTCGGCAACTTGATCAGCAGCAGGAGCAATAACCGATAACCAAGGCCCGACGCAACCACCAATGCCGCGAGACCAATCATGCTGGCCGCGAGCACAAACCCATCACCCGCCAAACCACCCAGCGCCACATTCACCGGCACCAGCCCCATGGCGAGCGTAGTGAGCAAGGCAAAGATACCCGGCACATAGTCGTCCGCAAGACGAAACACCCACATCACCAGGGTTGCGACAAATATCGCCGTAAAATACAAAGTATTGCGCGGCATCTCCCAATCAGCGCCAAGGAGCAGCACAATGGTCGGCAAGAGGATAGTCAGCGACCAACCGAGGATGCCTGGCCAATTCTCATGAATGACCTGTGGGGTCGGGTCAGTGACCCGCACCGCGTCGCGGAGGGATCCCCCCCCCAAAGATTCCATGAGCGATGTATGGAACATCCCGCCGAGTTCGGGGTTTGCCGCGAGTAACAACTGGATTCCCTGGCGAGATATCGCCAGGAACCGAACCTTCGTGCGGGTTACCGCATCGGTTAGATAGAGCGGCACATCGGTGGCGGCCTCTTGTCCGACGCGACCCTCGGGTGGTTGCAGACGGTCGCCGGAGCGGCCAACCAATTCGACCTCGCCCTCCAGTACCAGATACAATTCACGCGCCGTATTACCTGCACGATACAAGGTCGTACCGGCATCAAGCACGCGCGGTACGGCATAGGCCAACACCCGAGTCAGGGTCTGGTTCGACGCTCGGCCAATGATGCGGTCTCCCCGAAAACGCTCTACTGTGTCGGCAAAGCCTTCCGCATTATCGGAGGTAAGACTAACCGTCATACGTTAAGATCCCGCACATTGACTTCCCGAAGGTATGTTGCTGTTCGGCGCACTCGACACCTCTCCCCCGAATCGTATCCCAAAACATGAAGCTTCTCTTTGCCGGTACCCCGGAATTCGCCGCGACTGCCCTCGCCGCACTGCTAGCATCACCTCATTCGGTGCTCGCTGTCTACACCCAGCCCGATCGTCCGGCGGGACGTGGCCGTAAACTCCAGGCAAGTCCGGTCAAACAACTGGCAGAGGCCCACGGCCTTGCTGTCTTCCAACCCGAGACCCTGCGCGACAAGGATGCAGCAGCACAGATCCGCGCCTTTGCCGCTGATGTTATCGTGGTTGCCGCCTATGGCCTGATCCTACCAAAGGCAATACTCCGCAGAACCCGTTGCATCAACATCCATGCGTCCTTGCTCCCACGCTGGCGCGGTGCCGCCCCCATCCAACGCGCTATCCTCGCTGGCGACAGCGAGACCGGCGTCACCATTATGCAGATGGAACAGCGCCTTGATAGCGGGCCGATGTTGTTACGCCGTGTCTGTCCAATCGAGCCCACCGATACCGCCGCGACCCTCCACGATCGTCTCGCCACCATCGGTGCTAGCGCCATCGTCAGCGCACTTGATGCCCTTGCCGACGGCACCCTCCCTGCTGAAGTGCAGGACGAAGCCCTCGTAACCTATGCCGCCAAACTCGAAAAACATGAGGCAACACTAGACTGGTCACGGGGGGCCGATGCACTCGAGCGCCAGGTGCGCGCCTTCAACCCCTATCCGGTCGCAGAGAC
>CAIRSR010000048.1 GCA_903881315.1 uncultured Thiotrichales bacterium
CTAATGCTCCAGAAAAACATCTAATGCACCAGGAAGAATCAACAAGTTACAAACCGAATCAAACTAGACCAGTGCCTTCGGCGCATTACGTGATTATTCGGGTGGTCAATCCCGAGAGCTACCCGCATCTCTATAAATACCTGTTTGCGGATACTCATGTCACTATTCGGCTTATCAGTCGTGGCATGATCTATGCGTTTGAGTCTACGATCCTGCATGTGGCTCGTATTCCGGATAGGCTAATCTTTCTTTCCTATCCGACCAATATTATCGAGCGGGATATTCGTCAGCAACTCAAGGTAAAATGTGATCTGCCGGCCAAACTGCAATTGCCGGATGGGGAGTTTATTGGCACGGTGGTGTCTATTGGGAAAAAGGGTTGTGTGCTCGGTTTCTCCAAGACCGAGGGCTACGGCGGGGATGATCTACAGATTAAATGCAAAGCGGCCACAGAGGAGGTAAAGCTTCTCCTGTCCATCCCGGAGGCCCAGCGGGCGCTCTGTTTCACCAGTGCTATCAAGAATATCAGCGCCGATGGTTTTATGCTTGGGCTCGAGATTGTCGGGATGTCGGATGACGACGCGGTGCTGTTTGGCGAATATCTTCTCAAGGTAGAGGCCCTACCCAACTCATTCAACTTTTCCCTGTCGATTACTAAGCATACGGTTTGGATGCGGCATGTTGCTGATTTCTTGAGTGGTGCGCGTGATATCTCGGTGAATGAGATCACCTCGCCGCGTGAGTGTGAGCTTGGTCATTGGTTGTATTCCGAGGGCATGAAGACCTATGCCCACCTGAGTGATATGGCCAAACTCGAGATTGTGCATAACCAATTGCACGCGCTGGCGAGTGAGATCGTCCGCAGAAACCAGGGTGCCACACTGGCAGAAAAGGATAAGGCGACTCTGTTAGAGAAACTGGGCAAGATTTCTCACGAACTGATTCAATTGTTGCAGAATATTGAGGCGCAGCTACCGCGCCAGTAGGGTGGTTTTTTGTGTCTTGTGCGTGGTTTTCGGAGAAGATAGATTAGGGAGGCTTCTTTCTTGCCCTTGGTCATTTGGTGTAAACGCCCGTTGTAGTAACATGGGAAAGGAGTGGCTTCGACAATGCTGCAGTCCGTTGCCGTGATGTTCCCTGTTTCCCTCATCGCTGGGGTGTAGGTCGGGCTGGGCTTGAAACGGGGTGATGTAAAGATGGGTTACTGAAGTCTTCGAGAAACAAAGACGAGGGCTGGGTGTGTTCTTTTCACTGTCAAGGTGCTACGTATGAATAGTTGGGTAATCGCAAGGACTAGCGCTTGCGTTACCTGCTCGCAGATCCTGATGAACCCTGCGCAAGTTGTATGGTTTGTTGAGGGTGTTGACCCTCACGCGCTATCGCTTGAAGGCTAAGGGCGTTGTCATGATGTCCCTAGCAGCCTGTCGGACTTTACGGATAGCTTGTTGATTACGAAAGAGATTTAAAACCGATAGGTGTTAGCAAAACCACAAAAAATCAAGGGGTTGCAAAACACGTCCGACAGGCTGCTAGGGGGGCTGGACTATTGCGTACAAACACGAAGATTAGTAAGCTTAGCTGAGAAAG
>CAIRSR010000049.1 GCA_903881315.1 uncultured Thiotrichales bacterium
GGGGGCATCATTGCACTTCTGAAAACACCGATAGATGCCTTGCCCGATCTTTCTGATGTGCAGGTTATAGTTTATACCGAATACGCGGGCCAGGCACCGCAGGTGGTAGAGGATCAGGTCACCTATCCGCTGACCACAGCCATGTTGTCTGTGCCAAGATCGAAGGTGGTGCGAGGGTTTTCTTTTTTTGGTGCTTCTTTCGTTTATATCATCTTTGACGATGGCACTGACATCTACTGGGCGCGTTCGCGTGTTCTGGAATATCTGAATTTTGCCGCTGCTCGTATGCCGAAAGGTATTATCCCGCAGATTGGGCCGGATGCCACAAGTGTTGGTTGGGTCTATCAATATGTGCTGTTGGCCAAGGACAAGACATTGGCCGAGTTGCGTACCTTACAAGATTGGTATGTGCGTTATCAATTGACAAAGGCGCATGGTGTTGCCGAGGTAGCCTCGGTTGGTGGTTTCGTGCAGACCTATCAGGTTACGGTAGATCCAGTAAAGCTGCGAGCCTATGGTATTCCCCTGATGAGGGTTTCGCAGATTGTTCGTGATTCAAACCGCGATGTTGGCGGTAGGGTCGTTGAAATGGCAGAAACCGAATACATGGTGCGAGGCAAAGGCTATCTGCGCGGCAAGGAGGATATTGGGAATCTGGTGGTGAAAGTGGATAAAGGAACGCCGGTTCTAATCCGTGATATTGCTCGGGTAGAGATTGTTCCAGATGAGCGACGCGGCCTCGCCGAACTGAATGGAGAAGGGGAGGTTGTTGCTGGGATTGTTATCGCCCGCTATGCTGAAAATGCCTTGGCGGTTATCCAGAATATCAAGGACAAGATTGCTGAAATTTCTACTGGGCTGCCGCACGGGGTGAGTTTTTCTGCGGTGTATGATCGCTCTGACCTCATTCATCGCGCCATCGAGACATTGAAGCGCACCTTACTAGAAGAAAATCTTATTGTTGCGATTGTGTGCGTGGTCTTTTTGCTGCATATTCGATCGGCGATGGTGGCTATTCTAATGCTGCCGGTGGGTGTGTTGATCGCCTTTATTGCTATGCGGGTTCTGGGGATGAGTTCTAACATCATGAGTTTGGGTGGTATTGCGATTGCCATTGGTGCCATGGTGGATGCAGCCATTGTTATGATCGAGAATGCCCATAAACATATTGAACGACTAAAAGACAACGAATCGCGCACCGAGGCAATCATCTTAGCTTGTCAGGAGGTAGGCCCGCCTTTGTTTTTCTCGCTGCTGATTATTACGGTGTCCTTTTTGCCGGTCTTTACCCTAGAGTCACAGGAAGGACGGCTTTTCTCTCCGCTCGCCTTCACCAAGACCTTTTCTATGGCGGGGGCTGCCTTTCTTTCGATTACGTTAGTGCCAGTGCTGATGATGTTATTTATTCGCGGCAACATCTGTTCGGAAGATAAGAATCTGGTCAATCGACTGTTGATAGTAGTGTACCGTCCGCTTATTGGTTGGGTAATGCGTTGGAAGAAAACCACGATACTCTTGGCAATAGTTGTTCTGGTGGTATCTGTATATCCGGCGTCACAATTGGGTAGTGAATTTATGCCTACCCTTAATGAAGGGACTCTGTTCTATATGCCAACCTCTTTGCCGGGGATGTCGATTACCAAGGCGGCGGAGATAGTGCAAACGCAGAATAAGATAATTAAAAGTTTCCCTGAGGTTGTCTCGGTTTTTGGCAAGGCGGGTCGTGCCAATACCGCGACCGATCCGGCACCAACCGAGATGTTTGAAACCGTGATCAACCTTAAGCCAGAGGCCGAATGGCGTCTGGGAATGACGATTGATAAGTTGATTGCCGAGATGGACAAGGCCTTGCAATTTCCTGGGATCGCTAACGCCTGGACAATGCCGATTAAGGCGCGCATCGATATGCTGTCTACTGGGATTCGCACACCGATTGGCATCAAGGTGTTCGGTAAGGATCTTGTTGAGATGGAAAGACTAGCGAAGCAGATTGAGGCGGTAGTGAAAACCGTACCGGGTACGACATCTGCCTTTGCGGAGCGCATCACTGGCGGGTTTTATCTTAACATCGAGCCGGATCGCCAAGAGCTTGCCCGCTATGGTTTGGCGATCGGGGATCTGCAAGAGGTAATCAGTACGGCTCTCGGCGGTGAAATCATAACCACCACCGTTGAGGGCCGCGAACGCTTTGGCGTTGCTGTGCGCTATCCGCGTGAATTGCGCTCGGATTCGCAACAGATTGCGCATGAGATATTAGTGCCAACCCTGGATGGGAAGATGATCCCGTTAGGCCAGGTAGCGCACATCGAAATCGTAAAGGGTGCGCCGACGATTCGCACCGAGAATGCGCTGCTGTCGGCCTATATCTACGTTGATATTCGCGATCGTGATATTGGTGGCTACGTGGCGGAGGCCCGCAGAGCAGTAACCGAACGGATTACCTTTCCCACTGGATATTATGTAACCTGGAGCGGCCAATTTGAATCTATGCAGCGGGCGATTGAGAAGATGAAGATCGTTATCCCCATCACATTGGGGATTATCTTTCTGCTGTTGTACCTTAATTTTAAGCGCCTGACCGAAACCTTCATCGTTATGCTCTCAGTGCCGTTTGCGCTGGTCGGAGGGGTGTGGTTGATGTGGTGGCTTGGATATAATCTGTCGGTGGCAGTGGTGGTTGGTTTTATTGCGCTGGCTGGGGTTGCAGCAGAAACCGGTGTGGTAATGCTAATCTATCTGGATCGCGCCTGGGAGGAACGTCGGGTGCGTTGTTATTCTTTAGGTAAGATTCCAGGCGTACCTGATCTTTATGCAGCGGTCATGGCGGGCGCGGTCGATCGGGTACGGCCAAAAATGATGACGGTTGTTGCGATTATGGCGGGTCTATTGCCAATACTGTGGGGCAGCGGAACTGGCGCGGAGGTGATGAGTCGTATCGCCGCGCCAATGGTTGGTGGTATGATTTCCTCTACGGTGCTCACCCTGATTGTAATACCGGCTGCTTATGCGGTGGTCAAGCAGTGGCAAATTGCCGACAGTGATAGCGCGCCCGGCAATGGTTGCGCACCGGAAAAGCAATACGCAGCGAATTAGGAACATTGGCGAGGTATCAACTTGCCGCGTAGCAGTTTCCTCCACAGCAGGGGAATGGTGGGTCGCGTCCCAATTTCCTCTGGGGATTGGTCGGGGGCCGCAATCCTTTGCAGCGGATAATCTTGAATCCCTTTTCTGGATCCCACCTAATTTTTTACCAGGCTTCGGTGCCGTTTAGTATTGAGCGAATGCGCGTGATGCCCACCAAACCCTCGGCCAGCATCACGCTCAGTGGTGTTTGGCTGTCCAGGAGGTGAGAGGGGGTGGTGAGCCACAGGCGTGCGAGGTCGGGTGTGTGCGGCAGTGTTTGGCACATGCCTTGGTCAATGGCCAGCAGGTTCTCGACCCTAGTCAACAACTCGCTGTTTTGTAAGAGCAATTCTGGTAGTTGGCGGCGCTCTTCGGCGTCGCCGAGCCCAAGCAGGCTTACCTGCTCGTCGGCACTGGTTTGCCAAGCGCTGAGGACGTGCGCGACCTCGTCGCATAGTTCTATGTAATTGGTATTGTTCGTCATTTCTGTGTGTGCTCGGGGTGAGAGAGCCTGCCGTCCGGAGGGCTTTTGTGTGGATTTAAGGTGTCGGAACATCCGCGAGGGCGGTTTGTCGCCGCAAGACAAAGATGATTTATCCTGTATATCAATAGGTTGATGTGCTTGCGGGGCGGTGCAGTCGCTTTTTGGCGACAGTAATGCGCTGTCCGGGCTGCGCTGGCGCTTCACCGAAGTCCTCCAACCCATTCTTAGAGAAGATATTATCAGGTATGGCACGATTATTGTGAACGGAAGGCATGGTAGAGTGATGCGCTAGGGATAAAAATTTTAGTCTGTGCGTACGTGGGCGTCATTCAATCGGGTATTGAGGATGGGATTGTAGCATCCTGTTGTGATTTGTAAGGGTATAAACCTTTTTCGTTGACCTGCGCCAAGGTGAGGGGCCTATGTCAGAACCTGCTGCCGTTGCACTTTGCTCATGCTTGGATAATCCGGCACGGCGCTGTGTTGCGCCGATGCAATTGTTCCGTTTTACTTTGGTGCTTGGCACCCTATTGTTTTTGAGCGATCTTGTAGTCGCATTTATGGCGATTGTTCTGCCAGATGTGATTCCCCGGGAATTCGATATATACGCACTTGTTCAACGGTGTTTTGGTTCTGGTGTTGATTGGGTTGTATCAAAGGAGATGATTACGGGCGTATTCATTGTTGGTTGTCTACTTGCCTGGTTCCATCGTCTGCGGCACTATCAGGTTCGTTTGCCATTTCGTCATGAGGCGCGTCAGGTGATCTTTGTGGCGACGATTGTGCTGGCCGTGCATGATGTGCTGCGTTGGGTGTTGTTTTCGATGACACCGGATCGGTTCACCTTTGTTTCTTGGGGTGTTGCGGTTGTCTTGTTGTTGGCTGGGCGCTATACCTGGCGTACCTTTCTGCGACGTCATGACCTTGGTCGTGTACCAATTGTTTTAGTTGGTTCGGGGTCAATGGTAGAAACAACCGCCTCTCTTTTGCAAGATCACCTAGACCTTGATTATGAGATTGTGGGGGGTGTTGATCCACATGTGCTATTCAGTCTTGCCGAACGCGAATATCGCCATGATTTCCATCGACGGGGTGGTGCGGCAAGTGCCATTGTTGTTCTGGATGAGAATCCCGCTGCTGCTGCGTTAACGGAACGGCTATTGCGTCAGGGTCTCTTGACCGGAGTCGTGGTTTCTCAGTCACTGCATGGTAATTCGCTGTTGCGTCCGATCTGGCGTGGTCTTTTTCATGACGCATCCAGTTTCCGGCAGGTTTTTTCATTGAGTGCTGATCTATTGATGTTGGTGCCGCGTAGTCGTATCTCGGATCCGGTTAGTCGTGTGCTGAAACGTAGCCTGGATGTTTTTGGTGCTGCGGTTGCAATCCTGCTTGCGGCGACCGTGTTTGCGCCCTTCTTTCTTTGGTTGGCGTGGGTGGTCAAAGCGGATGGTGGGCCGCTGTTTTTCAGCCAACGGAGGGTAGGTTATCAGGGCCGTTTGTTTAATTGTCTTAAGTTTCGCACCATGACAGTAGATGCGGAACAGGTGCTGCGCCATGAATTGCTGCGTGATCCCGAAAAGGCCAAGGAGTGGGGTGAGGATGTTAAATTGCGGCGCGACCCAAGGGTTACACCGATTGGTCGTTTCTTGCGGCGCACTAGTATTGATGAACTTCCCCAGATCATTAATGTCCTGCGGGGCGAAATGAGTTTGGTCGGGGCGCGTCCCATTGTGCCCGCCGAGCTTGAGCGCTATGGAGAGGATGCTGCCTATTATTTGCGTAGTCGTCCGGGGTTGACTGGGCTTTGGCAGGTGAGTGGGCGCAATAATCTTGACTACCCAACCCGCGTTCACTTGGATGCCTCGTATGTTCGGAATTGGACGTTTGGCTATGACATTGCAATCCTTTTGCGTACCTTCCCAGCTCTGCTGAGCGGCCAGGGTGCCTACTGATCCTTCTCGGAAAGCCATGATTGTACTGCATGTTGTCGAGTCGTTTAGCACGGGTACTTTGCAGGCGTTGCGGGTGATCTGCCTAGCCACCGAGGGAGAGGTCACTAACCACATCCTGCATGGGAGTCGTGACGAGGGGGTTTGTGCTAGGCCTGTTGGTTTCCCGGCCTCGGTTTCTTTTATTCCTTGGCCGGTAGGGCGTGAGATCTCTTTCCGCAAGGATGTGCGGGCCATTGCGGTATTACGCGAGACCGTGGCGTGGCTCCGTCCCGATCGCATTCATGCCCATTCGAGTAAGGCGGGTGCCTTGGTGCGGATTGCCTTTCTGGGTGGGCGGATCCCGTTGTTCTATTCACCACATGGCTATTCTTTTTTGCGGCGCGATCTTTCTTGGCTTTTGCGCTTTACCTATTGGTCAATCGAGCGCCTGTTGGGGTTTGTCCCCCATGTGACGGTTGCTTGCGGCACCGAGGAATACGTGCGGGCGCGTTCGGTCAGCCGGAGCGTTGTCTATATCCCCAATATGTTGGATCTGACCTCGATTGATGTTGCGATGGCAGCGCTCGATCTGCCGGTAGCCTTTCCTAAGTCGAGAACGGCATTGTTGGTTGGGACGGCGGGTGGGATTCGTCCGCAAAAGAATTTTTCGTTATTCTGTGCTGTGGCAACCTCGTTACGGGAAACTGGGATGCGTTTCTTGTGGGTGGGTGGCGGTGAGATCCCGCCCTCGGTTGTTGTTCCCGAGAATTTGGAGGTCACTGGCTGGTGTGAACATGCCGAAACGCTATCGCGTTTGGCTGCCTGTGATGTTTATATGCAGACCTCGCTCTGGGAGGGATTGTCGATTGCGGTTCTGGAAGGGATGGCGCTGGGGCTGCCGATCCTCGCAACCCCAGCGCCCGGCAATATTGAATTGGTCATTGATGGCTATAATGGCTATTTGTGTTCATCGGTCAATGATTTCGTTTCTCGCCTAGATGACCTTTCTAAAAACTCCGCGACCCTTGTTGCGTTTGGGGCGGCGTCGCGGCGGATGATTGAGCAGGGATTTACGCTTACGCAGTTGGCACCCCGTTGGCGGAGCCTATATCGTCATTATGTGCGCTATCGCTGTTATGGCTGATGCGCCGTCGTGCGACCACATAAAATGAGAGATAGCTGTCAGGAAATAGGCTATTCTCGATAATCTCAAAATCCATTGCTGCAATATCAGCAGCCAGCAAATCAGGTTCTGGCTGCCAGACATGGTGCTTGCGCAATACCGTTGGCGACCACATGCGACAAGCCGGATGTGGCAGATACAGATAGAGTATTCCGCCTGGTTTGATAACTCGCTGCCACTCGTGCAGAGCGGCTCTCCAATGCGCTAGGTGTTCTAGGCAGTGCGAGGAGAATACGTAATCCAGGGATTGGTCTGCCTCGAGAATATGGTAGGCGTTTTCCTCTGGCCGGTTCTCAATAGCCCGTGCCCCGGGAAATGGGAAACGTCCTGCGCCAATGTCCACGCCCACCCCAACGCAATACCGCCGCGCATGGTAGAGACAAAAGCTTGCCGCCTCGCCGCGCTGGAGAAAGCCCGGGTAATCGGCTGAGACAAGAAAATAACCTGGGGAAATCCCCTGTCGCCACCAGTGTGCTAGTCGGGATGCTACGCTAAGAAATGGCGAAGAAACGAGCGTCATCACGCGGAGTAAACGAGACACCATTGGTCATCCTGCTTCATAGAAAAGTGTTATGCCAAGTCGCTTGGTGCGACGTGGCCGGAGTCAGGCGCATTGTAGCGGGTATCAACGCAGCGCGTCGCGCTGTGTTCCCAAGCCTCTCTTGCTAACGGCGGTAAGTCCCACTTGCAACAGAACGCACAGGCCGATGTGGCTTGTTCCGATCACTGTCTCGCGGTGGGTTGGCTGCGCACCCTCCATCGGATGTTATCAGCAAATTTAGATAGGTGTCTGGATGATAACCCATTTCCGGCGGGTGAGACGGTGTCGCCTCGGTTCTCAATCTTTTTGTTCTTCATGGTTGCACTTTACAAAAAGAGGGCGTCTAATAACCGAGTAGAGCGCTCAGGTACTATAGTTAAGGCGCTTTTCATGTGGTCGTCTAGTGATTAACCCGTAGTGAGATGATCGTTATTCCGTAATAATTGCGCAATACATCACATAGGCTGAGGAAGTTGTTTTTTTCCAAAACGCCGCTGTGATCGTCATAACCAATTGGGAGTAATGCGATGAACACACGTACGATAACCGATCCAATCAGTCAGCGAGATGTCTCGAACCCTTCGTCTCATCCCTGTGCCTATATGGGGGATGGCGAGCATGGTATAGAGGTTTTTTTTGAGTCGGAGGAGAATCGCAACACATTCCTTACGGAGATGCAAGTGAGTCCCAGCCGAAAGGTCGTCTGCGGTTCTAGTAGCGATGATTATGTGGCGGAAGGTTGATGGCGTCGGTTGCCGATTCTGAAATGGATTTACTCTGCAGTTTACCCTGCGTTGAACCTCCACTGAAGGAGAATACCTATGTACGCGCCTACACCAGAAATTTCCATGGCAGAGGTGATGCGTCCGACTGAAAGAGATAGCCAGTTTCCGTTCTCTCCCGTTGGTTGGCGCGTGGAAGATGCGATAATTTGTTCAGAAGAGGAGAATGTTTCCCTCTCTTCCGATCATTATGAGGTAATCCGCATTTTGCAACATTGTTTTGCGTGTGAGGAACAGGTTCGTATGCGTCGGTTTCGTCAGTTGCATGACATCATGGCAGAAACCTTTCATGCGAAAGGCGGGCTCCGTTACCTCTACGAATTATTTCCTGGTGGCCCGATTGCCCAGGGTTGTCGATTTGCTGGGCTAAGTGTCCCTGTTGGTGCGCTAGACAAGTCATTCGGTACGGTACAGTGACCATTGCTGCCATCACCAACCGTCTCCTCTTTTGGGGATGCTCTGCTCGATTACAGCAATCATACTGATATCGTGTGAGACTGTGATTGTCTGACGGTAATATGTCTCAACGGTTGCTGACGGAATGTGTCTAACAGGAGCATTCCGTCAGCACAGAGGGTGGTTTTTTGAGTGACCTCCTGCTACAGCCCCGCAGCATACCAATACTTTCTGCAGTTCACGATACTAACCATCGATAAAGTTACCGGCACCATGATTTTACGCTGAATAGCATTGTCAGTGTGGTGCCAGATTGCAAATCACTACTCGAGATGGCGGTAGTGACGGCAAGCCAAAAAATAGTAGAGCTAATTACCGTAGCTAGACAGGCCGGCCAGGGGCCTTTTTGAATCTGCGATTTAGCCAATGGACGAGGGAGCGCTTCCATAGACCTGATATCTAACCGTGCGATGATTCGAGAACGGCATGGTTTATTTCTGAGTCGCCCGCAGGGTTTACAACCCGTCGATTGTCCTTTCCCTGTTAGTGGCGACACGCTAGAATCTCTTGATGGTACGGTTGCAAGGGAGCCGTCCGTTGTGACGTTTTCCAGTCGCACTGCGCCAAAAGACCGTTCTTTCGGGAGAATCTTCTTGAAGAACTGGGAGTAAACACGTAAATCTTGAGAGGGGATTACCTGAGGCGTCATTCACCAAGGCGTTATCAAGGCGGGAGGAGCAGACCAGTACCCGCTCAGTCTGTACGCGAACTCTCTTATGCCACTGTTCTTTTGCCGATAAGATGGCTCTTGGTCTTAAAGGTTTGCCGCGATTGGTCGCTAATACAAGCATGAGTATTGATGGAGTGAGCCGCTATGGCCAGTGAGATTAATGGTATCCCTGCAACTGCTGCGAGCCTGATGACGACCAAGGTTGCGCCGCAATCGCAGAGCGAACCACGCGAGGTGCGGCGTGCTGAACAACCGTCTGCTGCGAGCCAGGCCGATCGCGTGAGTCTTACCGCAGCGGCTGTGAGCCTCAGTCGCGCAGAGGGGGCGAGCAACGGTCAGCCGGTATTCGATACGGCGCGGGTGGATAGCCTTCGTCAACAGATTGCGAATGGAACCTATCAGGTGAATGCGTCGCGTGTTGCCGACAAAATGCAGGGTTTTGAGTCGGCGCTTGCCAATCATGCCAAAGGCCCCGGAGTTTCCCCATGATGTCCTTTTCTCAGGTACTCACCGCACTTACCGATAGCCTGTCCAGCGAGGCGGGTGTTGCTGCGGGTCTGTTGTCGCTTCTTGCTGAGGAGTCAGCGGTGCTGGTGGGCAATGATCACAGCGCCCTGTTGGCACTCACCCACCGCAAGCATGTTCTGGCGGAACGTCTCGCGCAAGGCGAGGTAGAACGGCGTCGCCGTTTACGGGAGCTTGGTCTGCCCGAGGAAATGGACGCACTCGAGAAGCTGCTTCTGACAGCGGGCGCAGAGGATGCGCTCGCTGCCTGTCAGAACCTACGGAAGACCGCACGCGCCTGTGCCGAGCGCAACCGTAAGAACGGTATCCTGGTCGAGACCCGGCTGCGCCACACCGAGCGGGCGCTCGAGATCATTACCGGTCGGCCCTTTGAGGTCGAGACCTACGGGGCGCGGCCCGGGAGCTATGGCTATGGGCAACGCACGCGCATGGGGCAGCGTAGCAGTAGCGGGCGTTCTTTAGCGCGGGCGTGAGTTTATTGCTTGTCGTGGTGTTTTCTGTGGGGGCGCTCGGGGGTGTTTGCGGCGCTTGGGGGCGGCGTCTTGGCTTGATTGGTGACGGCCTCCTTTACCTCTACCTTGGCTCCCTCGCGTAGTTTGTCTGTCCCATCAATCACGGCCTGGTCTCCGGGCTGTATCCCCTCAAGCAGCGCCACTGTGTTGCCTTCGGTTGGCCCGAGGCGGACTGGGCGCACCGTAACGGTTTGGTCATCGCGGAGCAGATAGACGAAGGTGCCCTGGCTGCCGCGCTGGATTGCAGCGACCGGCAGGGTCGTTGCCCCGCGCAGGGTGTCGAGCAGGAGGCGCACATTCACAAACTGGTTTGGGAACAGTACCTCGTCTTTATTCGCAAAGATTGCTTTGAGCTTGACGGTGCCGGTCGTGGCGTCGATCTGGTTGTCTACGCTCTGCAATGTCCCGTCCGCGAGGTGGGTGCTACCGTTGCGGCTCCAGGCCTCTACCGGTAGTGGCGCATTGGCGTGGAGGCGCTTCATCAGGGTCGGCAGACCATCCTCGGGAACGGGGAAGACCACGGTGATGGGCTGCAACTCGGTAATCACAACCAGACCATTCTGGTCGTTGGAGTGGATGAGATTCCCCGCATCGACCTGGCGTAGCCCAATCCGCCCACTGATTGGGGCGGTGATGTGACAAAAGGACAGTTGTAGGCGTGCGTTCTCGACCTGGGCCTGGTCTGCCTTGAGACCCGCCTGGTACTGTAGAACCAAGGCCGCCTGGGTGTCAAGCTGTTGTTTCGCAACAGAATCCTCTTTATACAAGCCTTTGTAGCGATTGAGATCGGTGCGTGCGTTTTGCAAAAGCGCCTCATCGCGGGCTAGCTGTCCCTCGGCCTGATCGACTTGAACCTGAAAGGGGCGTGGGTCAAGTTCGGCGAGAAGGTCGCCGGCCTGCACCAGTTGACCTTCTTTGAACAGGATCTTGGCGAGTTGCCCATCGACGCGAGCGTGTAAGACCACCGTGTTCTGTGCCGTGACGCTACCGAGGCCAGTGATGTACTGCGCGATATCGCCGACCTTGGCGACGGCGACCGCGACTGCGGGCGTGCGCGAGCGCTCGCCCATTCCGGCCCCACCGTGGGGAACTGGTTTTGGGGGCGGGGTGGGCGGAAGGTAGTAATAGACCCCGGCCCCGATGCAGACCAGCAACGGCAACCACAACAAGCGGCGGTTTGGCTTCTTGGGTGCTGTGGGTTGAATGGCGGCGGCGGGTTCGGTCATGGGGGGCAGTTTTTAGGGCCTGTGGTCGATGCTTACGGTGTGCTGTGCCGTATGTTGGGTGGTATTTCGCAGGCTCTGGCCTGTCCTGGCAAGGTCGCTAGCTCTTGTGTATGGCTGCGCTACGTTTGCGTTGTTCGCGCAGCTCAATAAAACGTAACAGGAGATAGGTGAGCCAGCCGACGACGCCAAGAAAAACCACGAATGCGCCGTAAGAGACTGATCTCGGGAAGTCTTGGGTGACGATGGAAAACTCAGACATGCCGCCCATGCCAGCGAGGATGTTGAGCGGCATAAAGACCACGTTCACGATGGTGAGGCGTTTGATGACCTTGTTCTGGTTGACGTTGATAAAGCCGACGGTTGCATCCATGAGGAATTTAATCTTCCCGAAGAGGAAGGTCGTGTGGCCGTCGATGGATTCGATGTCGCGCAGGATCTGTTGGCCATCCTGAAACTGTTGTTTGCCGAGAAAGCGGCTGCGCATTAAAAAGGAGATGGCGCGTCGCGTATCCAACATATTTTTCCGGATCAAGCCGTTCAAGTCTTCTTCATGGGTGGCCATGCTCAAGACTGATGCGGCCTCATCATCGGTCATGTTCTCATTGCGTACCTGTTTGCCGGCGTGCTCAAGCCCGCGATACACATCCTCAAGGGCCTCGGCGGAGTATTCTGCGTCTGCGGCGTAGAGGTCGAGCAGTACATCCATGGCGTCTGACACATAGCCTGGATTCGAGAGTGCGCGCAGGCGTTGTAAACGGAATATCGGCAATTCTTCTTTGCGGATCGAGAACAGGATCTTGTTGTGGAGGATGAAGGCAACCGTCACGCTGCGTGACAGATCCTCGCGATCGAGCAGAAAATCAGAATGAAGATGGATCTCGCCATTCTCCTCGACGTAGAAGCGCGCACTCGCCTCAAGGTCGCCGAGGTGATCCGGATCGGGGATATCGATCCCAAAAAAATCACCAACCCACACCCGTTCTTCAAAGGTAGGTGCCACGAGATCAATCCAGACCGGGTTGGATTGCGGCAGGTCTTCGGGCGCATCAACCGCGATCTCGCGCAGGCGTCTCTCTTGAAGTTTAAAGGCCTTGATGCCGGTGCGCTCTTTGCGTGGGTCTCTTCTGCCGAGGACACTCAACACCGAGATAGAGACCTCGCGGAGGATGGCCTCCTTCTTTTTTTCGTGGATCTGATCCCAGATAAAAAGCTGGTCTTCTGGAGAGAGGATCTCAAGCTGGTGGGCAATATCCTCTGAGGACATCTGCTCAAGCGATTGGCGCAGTTGCGCCAGATTTTGCCGCCGTACCAAAGATTCTACCAGGCCATGGCGCGGCATCTCCTGATTGTGCGTCATGTTGAGGACTAATTTATACTTCTGTAACAACAAGAGCAGGTCTTGTTGATCCTGCTGGTGTTGTTCTACCTGGCTGTTCGTGGAGGAGATATCTGGCATAAGCGAACCCAATGGGGTGAGGACGGTCTTATTTGTGTGAACGGGTTCCGAACAAGGCGTGCCATTGCCTAAAAAACGCGAACCGCTCATCATACCACCGGAGCGCCTTGGTAGTCCCCCCTGTTGGCGGGGCCGCTATCAAGAGGTTCGTCAGACGCAGCCTTTGGAACATGTAACCGCTCTTCGACCAGGTAGGCATTGTGGGGTGCGGGGTACGTTAGCGAGCCTGTTGGTCATACGCTCGTCCCCACTTGGAGTGACCATTGGCGGGAGGTCGCGCCGCTTGGTGGTAAGGTTCCGTACATCCACTACGACACAATGCACGCTGCGTCGTTCCATGAGGGGGGGGGAAGATCTTTTAGGAGGGCTTGGTGAGGAGCCCTATAACGATAATGGCGCGGACGCCGATTGGTTGTGGCCTATGTCTCTCTTTCGATGATGGTGGCTGTATGCCAAAACTGCAATTGCTGGTGATCGATGATTCGGCACTCATCCGTGATTTTATCCGCCAGGGTCTCTATGCGGTTCTCCGCAAGATTGAGATCCTAGATGCCACCAATGGCCGTCATGCCAAGGCTGTCCTCGAAACCAAATCGGTCGATCTGGTGCTTTGCGATTGGGAGATGCCTGAGGTCAATGGCCAGGAGCTGCTCGTGTGGCTGCGGGCTCATCCTCGTTTAGGTAATCTTCCCTTCATTATGGTGACGGGACGCGGTGAGCGGAGCCATGTGGTGGCTGCCATGCGAGCGGGTATTGATGGTTATGTGATCAAACCCTTTAGTATCGAGATCTTGGCCAAACAGATCAAAGACGTTGTGGCTAAACGCGGCTTGCGTTTCGAGATTCCGCCTACGCTGATTGCCGGCGCTGAGGCGGTGGCGGTTCTTACCGGCGGTACACGCAAGGAGGACGTGCAGGCGGCACCTGATGACCTGCCCGATCGGCTCCCACCCTTCGATATTGCAGCGGCGATTGCGCGGATGGCCGGTAAACGTGATCTGGTGCAGAAGGCGTTGGTTAGTTTTTACACAAGCTTTTCTGGTGCGCCGAGCGAGTTCGACCGGCTGCTGGCGGAGGGGCGGCAACAAGAGGTGATGAGGCTCGCCCACACCATCAAGGGTATCGCTGCCACCCTAGAGGCCACTGCGCTTACCGCCGCAACCGCTGCCCTCGAAAACGCCCTGCTGCACGACCCCGAAGCCGAGGTGCAGGGATTGGTGAACGCCGTCAAGCTTGCCTTACTACCGGCGCTGGCTGCGGCAGCACGGGTCTCGCCTACCAAGGGGGGGCTCGCGGCGTCCCCGCCGTCAAGCGCCACTGTTGTGATTGATTCCGCGGAGGTGCGGCGCGTTATCGCTGTCTTGCGCATTTTGGTAACCGAAAATAGCGCCAAGGCGCGTCTCGGGCTCGCCTCTTTGCGTGAGGCGTTGAAGGGTGCCAACCTCGACCCAGCGCTTGATGCTATCGAAGAGCCGCTCAGGCGGTTCGATTTTCGGGTTGCAGAACAGGCACTCGCGACACTGGCAGATAGCCTGCCAGTAGCGGAGAAGAGCGGGTGGTCGTAATGGGCGTTGTCGTAGCGTGAGACGCTCTATGATGGGGCAGCACGGGCCTGGCAGCCTTGTTGCGGTGCATAAAAAACCTGTTGGAGGCCACCATGTGGTTGATGAAATCCGAACCCGCTGCCTACTCGTGGGAGCGACTGCTGGTGGAGCAGCGCACCTCCTGGGAGGGCGTGCGCAACCACCAGGCGGCGGCTAACCTAAAAGCGATGCGCGTTGGGGATGAGGCGTTTTTCTATCACTCCAACCAGGGGCTTGAGATCGTCGGCGTGGTGAAGGTAGTGACGCAAGCCTACCCAGACAGCAGCGACCCGACCGGACGCTTTGTCACGGTCGATGTCGTGCCGCTGTATCCCCTGGTGCGCCCCGTGACCCTACGCGAGATCAAGCAAGACCCGCTTCTGAGTAACATGGCCCTAGTGCGTCAATCTCGGCTATCAGTCTCGCCTGTTGCTGCGGCAGAGTGGGCGCGGATATTGGTGCTGGGTGGGGTGGGGGGTGTTTCCTCGTAGTGGTTGCGGTAATTTGATCCCTACAGCACCCGTACTATTCTTTGCGTAGGAGCGCCGCGATGTCTCTCTCGCCCCGCGCTGATTCTATGGTTCGGTGTTGGCCTTTTCTTTTGGTTGAAGTTTGTCGAGCGGGGCGTGGTCGTGCTGCTTTTGTGGGGGGGTGGGGATTGCTTGGCCATGTCGTTTCCGCTGGATGGCGTGGTCGGGCAGGTGAGGCGATGCAGTCGAGGGGGGGATCAATGAAACATCGCATAGACCCAAAGGTTGATTGTGTATTCAAGGCGTTGCTGGGTTCAGAGGAGAACCGTAATCTTCTGATCCATTTTCTGAACGCCATATTGGCGGGTGAGCTTAGTTCGCCGATTACTACGGTCGAACTTTTGAATCCGTACAGCGACAGAGAGTTTTTGGACGACAAATTGAGTGGGCACTGGTCTAGTTTGATTCGGTTTGTAACTTGTTGATTCTTCCTGGTGCATTAGATGTTTTTCTGGAGCATTAGAATCTGTTCCCAAGAGAAGCCATTTTCTATAACACCTAAGGCAAC
>CAIRSR010000050.1 GCA_903881315.1 uncultured Thiotrichales bacterium
AGCCGGACGGGGTGGTTACTACGCTAAGACAATAGGGCAAGAGCAAAAAGGATTGCCTGGTTTTCCGAGTAGCCGCCTCTCCGATCTCGGGGAGGGGATTACCTATAAAATCAAAGCATCACACCCGAATCAGCTTCATCAAATCCTCCTGACTCGCCAACAACGAACTCGCCCGATCCATATCCTGTTGCAAAAAATCCTGCAAGCGCGGATAAATCGCCACCGCCTCATCCAAGCGCGGGTTCGCCCCCGGGGCATATGCCCCCACGCTGATCAAGTCGGCATGTTGACGATAAATAGAATACAATCGCTTAAATCGTCTGGCCATCTCCTGTTGGTGCATCGTCGCAATCGACGGCATTGCCCGCGAGATCGACGCCTCGATATCAATCGCCGGATAATGTCCCGAATCCGCTAGCGTCCGCGATAACACAACATGGCCATCCAAAATGGCCCGCGCCGCATCCGCAATCGGATCCTGTTGATCATCTCCCTCCGCCAGCACCGTATAAAACGCCGTAATCGACCCACCCCCGACATCCCCATTGCCCGCCCGCTCCACCAAGGCCGGCAACTTCGCAAAGACCGATGGCGGATATCCCTTGGTCGCAGGCGGCTCACCAATCGCAAGCGCAATCTCACGCCCCGCCTGGGCATAACGGGTCAGGCTGTCCATTAACAACAAGACATTGCGCCCTTGATCACGAAACCACTCGGCAATACTCGTCGCCATCGCCGCGCCCCGCATCCGCAACAGTGGCGAACTATCCGCAGGTGCCGCTACCACCACCGAACGCGCCAATCCCGCTGGCCCCAAGATATTCTCGATAAACTCCTTCACCTCGCGACCACGCTCACCAATCAGCCCAACCACTACCACGTCCGCATCGGTAAACTTGGTCATCATCCCCAACAAGACGCTCTTACCAACACCCGACCCCGCAAACAAGCCCATGCGCTGGCCACGCCCAACCGTCAGCAAGGCGTTGATTGCCCGCACCCCAACATCAATCCGTTCATGAATCGGATTACGCGCCAACGGGTTGATCGGCTCACCGTTCAGCGGCATCCGCGCACTCGTGCGCAACGGCCCCTTACCGTCCAGCGGACGCCCGGCACCATCAATCACCCGCCCAAGCAGGCCCATGCCCGCAGGCGCATCCAACGTCCCTCCACCAGCAGGGATCACCCGCGCATTCGGCGCAAGCCCACGGATATCGCCAGTCGGCATTAGAAAAAACCGATCGCCACTAAAGCCCACCACCTCTGCCTCGACCTGTCGCCCCTCCGGCAAAACCAGGTTGCAGCGCCCGCCAATCGCCGTGCGTACCCCAACCGCCTCCAGCGTCAGCCCCACCATGCGCGTCACATGCCCTTCAACCAACAACTCAGGCGTTGGCCCCACCATCCGCTCGCCATAGCGAAGAAGCCGACGCGCCCAGCGCTGGCTTGGTTGCTCTTCAGGTATCGACTGGTTCATCACCACCCCTACTGCTATCCCGGTTCGTCATGGGCCAGCGCTGGCTTGGTTGCTCTTCAGGCATCGACCGGTTCATCACCAGCCCCGAGAGCCCGCACGGAAGATCACAGGCCATCGTGCTCATGGCTACCTTCTCGGCTGCCCAACAGGCGGGCAACCACCTGATCCAGACGGCTCTCTACCGTGGCGTCGATCCGCGAGGCGTCGGTCTCTATCCGACACCCACCCACCATGACCGCCGTATCCTCTACCAAGCGCACCCCCTGTTCGCTCTCCTCGGGCTTGAGTGCGGCACGCACGAGCGGCATATCCTCGGGGTTCAAGAACAGTCGGACGTGGCGGTGGGCCATCGGTAGGCTCGCCAACGCCTCGTGAACCACCGGCACAATCTCGCCTGGGTGGGTGCGTAGTTCGCGCCGCACTACCTGACGCGCCACGACAATCGCCAAGGCAACCAGTTGCTCTTCGACCACGGCATCAAGGTCAGCCAGTGGCTCGTCCAACAGCCGCAAGAGTTGCTCTAGTCGGGCCAGCTTGGCCTTGACCTCCGCGTCCCCCTTGGCCAAGCCCTCGCGGAGGCCCTGCTCTTGTCCCTTGGTCTGTCCATCCCGCCGCCCTTCTTCGAGGCCACGGGTTAGGCCCTCTTGTTTGCCCTCGGCGATACCCTGCTTCCGACCTTCCTCCTGCCCCTTGGCGAGCCCGTCGCGCTGGCCTTGGAGAAAGCCCTTTTCGACCCCTTCCTTGTGGCCGACCGCGAAGCCCTCGTCGCGGGCCGCTTTGGTGAGGAGTTCGATCTCCTCGGGGGGGAGAAGGCGCGGGGCGCGTGCGCCGTTGACCTGAAGGGTTTGTGTCGCGATGCCATTCGCTGACTTCTGGGTAAAGGTCGCCGGCGCAAAGGTTGCTGCCTCTGACGTTGTGGCCACAAAGCCGTTGTTGAGCGCAGGGGGCTCCCAGCGCGACACCGCAGGGATTGTGTCCTTGGCGAGAACCCTAGACATACTGCTCCGAGCTTGCGCCTAAGCTAATCTCACCCGCGTCAGCCATCCGTCGTGCGATCGCGAGGATCTCTTTTTGGGCGGTTTCTACCTCGGAGAGACGCACCGGCCCTTTGGCCTCTAGGTCGTCTTTCAGCATCTCGGCGGCGCGGCGTGACATATTCTTGAAGAACTTCTCTTTCATTGCGTCGTCTGAGCCCTTTAGCGCGACCAGCAGGATGTCCGAGGACACCTCGCGCAACAGCGTCTGCACACCACGGTCATCGACCTCGAGCAGGTTCTCGAAGACAAACATGAGGTCTTGGATGTTCGAGGCCATCTCCGAATCGGTTTCGTGGATGTGCTCCATGATCTGCGATTCCATCGTCGAATCGAGGTGGTTTAAGATGTTGGCGGTGGTCTTGATCCCACCAATGCCCGAAGACTTGACGGCGGTCTTACCACTAAATTGTTTTTCCATGATGTCGTTTAGCTCTTGCAGGGCGACCGGGTTGATACCCTCTAGGGTCGCAATCCGCATCAAGACATCCGGGCGCAAGCGCTCGGGGAGCAGTGACAACACCTCGGCGGCCTGATCCGATTCTAGGTAGGCAAGCACTATCGCGATGATCTGTGGGTGTTCGAGTCGAATCACATCCGCAACCGCACGGGGATCCATCCACTTTAGGGTATCGAGGCCCTTGGTGCTCGCGCCGAGCAGGATGAGGTCGAGGATACCCTTGGCCTTTTCCTCACCGACGGCCTTGATAATCACGTTGCGGATGTAGCTGTCCGAGTTCACCCCGAGGGCGGTCTGGCCCTGCGCGATGGTGACAAAATCAGACAACACCGCCTGCACCTTTTCGCGGGAGACGTGGGGCATGCCCGCCATGGCGACGCCCACCTTCTGCACCTCTTTCGGCCCAAGCCCGCGCATCACCATGGCGGCGTCATCTTCACCGAGCGAAAGCAGCAAGATGGCGGCGCGCTCGACCCCGCTTACGGCAGCGTGCAGGGGAGAGATTTCGGTTGAGTTACTCATTTGGGGTCTATCCAGTTCTTGATGATGGATGACAAGAGTTTTGGATCATCTTTTATCAACTGACGCAGGTAATCAGTAGCCGCATCGTTCGGCGGTTGGGGCGCACGAGCGGGGGCACCCTTTTGGGGAGGAACCCCCTTCCGCTCCGGCGTACCCAAAACCTTGGCGAGCGAACTCGGACTACCCGCCGGTCGAGTGGCATCCGCCTTCATCAATTGTTGTAGCGCCGCCATCACCTCCGCCTTTTTCGCGGCGTGTTCAGCCGGTGTCCGTTCTTTTGTGGGGGGTGGCCTGGCGGGCCCGGTTGCCGACCTTCCGACGGGGAGTGGCGGCCTTACGGCTGTTTTTCCCGCAGGGGGGGTGGGCTTTGCGGGCGATGGTGATGACGCACCCTTGCCACCATCGGCGGTTGGTTGAGTCGGTTTCTTCCGAAAGAACATAGTCGTCCACCAACCTAGGGCAATAGAGACATGGGAGGGAACCGCGTACGCACAGCAATCCTTGTTCACACTTTACTACTTTTTGGGTGCCGAGCGGTCAATACATCCGCTGCTTCTGCATTGACCGCTCGGTCTTTACTCCGATACGTCACACGGCAACCGATTACATCCCTGCTACTTTATCCTTCCCGCCTGGCGCGTCGGAGAGTATCCAATCGCGCAGGATCTCGGACACCATCTTTGGCTCTTCCTTCAGCAGGTGGCGGATGTGGTCGAGCGAACTCTCGTAGTCATGCTCGGGCGCGTTGAGCCAGGGTGTTGGCTTGTCGTGCGTGAGCGTTAGTTGATCCTCGGGCGGCTCTTCCTCGGCACCTTCGCCAGCGGGCATGAGTTCGCGCGGCTCTTCTACCTTTGGTGGTGGCTCGTATTCATGGACGATCTTGGTTTCGGTGGCCATGCGCCGCATTACGGGCCGCAGCACGCCAAGGATGAGGACGAGCACCAGGATGGCCGCTAAGCCCTGTCGTAACAGATCAACCGCCCAGGGCTGCGTCCACCATGACTGTTCGGCAAACTCCTCTTTACCAAAGTCGGGGGTGAAGGCGAGGTTGACCACACTCACCGAGTCGCCACGCTGACTATCATATCCTACCGCTTCACGCACCAGGGCGCGAATGCGCTCCATCTCTTCGGGGGAACGCGCCATGCGTTGCGGCGGATTGGTGTCGGGACGAACAGCGTCGTCCATGATCACCGCGACCGTCAGCCGCCTAATCTGCCCAACCTGACCATGACTATGGCTGATGGTGTGATCCAGCTCATAGTTGCGGGTAGCGTGGCGCTTGGTGGTGACTGACCCGGCCTTTTGCGTCGATTCTGCGGTAACGCCCTGGCCGGCAGCAGGTGGTGTGCCACCATTATTGAGCGTCTGCGGTACAGTGCCGGCGGCGGGGGGTTGGTTGGAGAGTGCCCCCGGAATGCCTGCCTCGCCGGGCCCCGAGGTCTGCTCATCGACGGTCTGTTCACTGCGCAAGGCTGGTTGGTCGGGGTTGTAGAGTTCGCGGGTTTGTTCGGTATCGTTGAAATCCATCGCTACCGTGACCTGTGCCCGTACGCCATCGGGCCCGGCGAGGGGGGTTAGGATCTGCTCAATGCGTTTTGCAAAGGAACTCTCGACCCGCCGCACATGCTCGAACTGGGCGGTGGTGAGATCCATCTCCTGCATCGAATTGTCTTTCTTGGTGAGAAGATCGCCGTTCTGATCGACCACGGTTACTCGACTCGGCTCAAGCTGCGGGATGCTAGAGGCAACCAAGTGTACGATGGCGTCAACCTGACCTCGGTCTAGGTAGCTGCCCGAGTTTAGCGATACCACCACAGCGGCACTCGGCTTTTCTTGGTCACGCAAAAACACCGAGGGGCGCGGCATGGCCAGGTGGACGCGCACGTTCTTCACCGAGGACATGCTCATGATGGAGTGGGCAAGTTCGCCCTCAAGGGCGTGCTGATAACGTGCGCCCTCCATAAACTGGCTTGTCCCAAAGGGCGATTGATTCTCGAGGATCTCAAACCCACCCGAGGGGGTGGTCTTGGGGAGCCCCATGCCCGCGAGCTTGATGCGGGTGGCGCGTACCTCGGAGGAGGGCACCATGATCGCCCCCGTCACTTGGTTGACGCTAAAGGGGACATGGTTCTTTTGCAGCGCGTCCATGATCTGGGCGGAGTCGGCCTCGGCAAGCCCGGTAAAAAGGCTTTGGTACGAAGACTGGTCGGTGCGCGACCACTGGACAGCCGCAACCGCGAGCGCGATGGCCGCTGCCAAGCCGATCATCAACCCAACCTGGTGGGAACCGGTGAGCTGCTTGAATTGCTCAAGAATCCGCACGACTGGTGCGGGTAGTTGGCTGGAGACCTCCGCCATCGCGTTAGGAGACGCGGGGTTGGCGGCGGGGTTGTGTCCTGCGGGTGGGGCTAGTTCGGCGGTGGCCATGGCGCGTTCTGCTCTTTAAGCGGTGATTACACTTGCATACTCATGATGTCTTGGTAGGCACTCACGCATTTGTTGCGGATCTGAGCCATCGCCTGGAAGGAGATGTTGGCCTTTTGGGACGCAATCATGACATCGGGCAGATCGACACCAGCTACCCCTTTCTCAAAGTCATTGGCCAATTTTCCGGCATCCATCTGCAGACCATTGACGGTGTCAATGGATTGACGGAGCAGACTTGAGAAGTCTGTCGGTACGCCATCCTGCACCGGTGGGGTTGGAGGCAGGCGGTTTGGGCCCTGCGCAATCGCAGCGGCAGCCCGCATCTGTGAAAGTAAACCATTGATGTCGAAGGCGTTCACGGCGGCATACTCCACGTAGTCTGTTGCAGTAGCTTGTTGACGGAGCGCCCGCACGATGAGCGCAACCGTTCTGGATTGGCAATGTCTAGTGCAAAACTTGGGCCACTCTAGATGCCTCTGCTGTGTAAATAGAGCAGAGGCAACGGATGGTCAGTCACAAGCAGAACCCCGCGCTCATTTTGCCGGGCCTTTTGCCATAGGTCATCGCTTGACACGGGTCTTGGCGAGGCGCTACCGTCCCATCCCCCCCTATCGACACGGAGCCGTGTACGGATGAGCCCCCCCACCCAGAGTTTGCGCCACGATTGGACTCCTAGCGAGGTGCAGGCGTTGTTCGCTTTGCCTTTTAACGACCTTATCTTTCGCGCCCAAGGCGTACACCGTAGTTATCACGACCCGAACCAGCTTCAGGTGAGTACCTTGCTGAACATCAAGACTGGGGGTTGTCCTGAGGATTGTGGTTATTGTGGTCAGAGTGCCCACCACGAGACGGATCTCTCGCGGAGTGGCCTGATGCCGTTGGCTGAGGTGTTGGCGTTGGCGCGGGAGGCGAAGGTTGATGGTGCGACCCGTTTTTGTATGGGGGCGGCTTGGCGTTCGCCGCAGCAGCGTGACCTTGAGCCGGTGCTGGAGATGGTGCGCGGCGTCAAGGCCCTTGGTCTTGAGACCTGTGTCACGCTTGGCATGTTACGCCGTGACCAGGCGCGACAGTTGAAAGAGGCCGGGCTTGATTACTACAACCACAACCTTGATACCGCGCCAGAGTTCTATGGCCAGGTGGTGACCACCCGTACCTACCAGGAGCGCTTGGATACCCTGGCCCATGTTCGCGCCGAGGGTATTCGGGTGTGTTGTGGTGGGATTATTGGGCTTGGTGAGGGGCGGGCCGAGCGTGCCTCGTTGTTGGTGCAGCTTGCGAACCTACCGGAACACCCCGAGAGCGTACCCATCAACCTGTTGGTGCGGGTGGAGGGGACGCCGCTCGCTCGGGCTTTGCCGCTTGACCCCTTCGAGTTGATCCGCACGATTGCGGTGGCGCGACTCTTGATGCCGGCCTCGGTGGTGCGTCTTTCTGCGGGGCGTGGCGAGATGAGCGACGAACTCCACGCGCTGGCCTTTCTGGCGGGTGCCAACTCGATGTTCTATGGCGCTCGTCTGCTCACCACCGCGAATGCCGCACCGGATCGCGACATTGCCTTGTGTGAGCGGCTGGGTCTTCGTATCTCAAATGAGGCGTGGGATGCGACACCTCACGGTTGTACGGTGAAATGAGGGATCTGGCACCGCCACTCGCTGCACGACGGGCGCGGGGCTTGTATCGCGGGCGGCGGGTCTTGGCTGGGCCAACCGCCCCTGAGGTCTCGCTTGATGGTCGGGTTGTCTTGAATTTTTGTAGCAATGATTACCTGGGGCTTGCCAATCATCCGGCGGTTGTCGAGGCCTTTGTGGCGGCGGCGCGGCGTGATGGCGTTGGGGCTGGGGCGGCGCATCTTGTCACTGGGCATCGTTTTGCCCATCACGCGCTCGAAGAGGAATTGGCGGCCTTTCTTGGACGACCGCGTGCCTTGTTGTTTTCTAGTGGGTATATGGCGAACCTGGGCGCGGTGGGGGCGCTGTTTGGACGACAGGATGTTGTCTATGAGGATCGACTAAACCATGCCTCTTTGCTGGATGCGGCTGAGTATGCGGGGGCGAAATTGATTCGCTATCCCCATGCCGATGTGGCGGCATTAGCGGAGCGCCTTAGTACAGCCCCTGCGGGGGGGGAGCGCGTGGTGGTGAGCGATGGGGTATTTAGCATGGATGGTGATATTGCTCCGCTTGCAGAGCTTGCTGCCATGGCAAAGCGTTATGGGGCGTGGTTGGTGGTGGATGATGCGCATGGCATTGGTGTGTTGGGTGATGGGCGGGGGAGCCTGGCCCATTGTGGGGTGGGGATGGAGGATGCGCCGATATTGGTCGGGACGTTGGGTAAGGCGTTGGGGACGATGGGTGCTTTTGTGGCGGGTAGTGAGGCGCTTATCGAGACCTTGATCCAAGAAGCGCGGACGTATATCTATACAACGGCGACGCCACCGGCCTTGGCGGAGGCGACGCGGGTTGCTTTGCGCTTAGTGACGGAGGAGGGCTGGCGGCGGGCGCATTTGCAGGGATTGATTGCGCGATTGCGTATGGGGATGCAGGGATTGGGCTTGCCGTTGTCGAATTCGACGACGCCGATCCAGCCGTTGATCTTGGGGACGGTGGCGCGGGCGGTGGCGGCGAGTGAGATGTTGTTGGCGCGGGGGATTCTAGTGACGGCGATTCGTCCGCCGACGGTTCCGGAGGGAGGGGCGCGCTTGCGGATTACGCTTTCGGCGGCGCATACGACCGAGCAGGTGGATAGGTTGGTGGAGACGTTGGCGGAGGTTTTGATTTGATCCGTTGAATTGATCCGTTGACTTTATTTATAAATCCCTCCCCGAGATCGGGGAGGGGCTGGGGGAGGGGTTGAGGTTGTAGGTTGTGTCTTATTAGCTGTTCATTGGTAGTAACATTCTATAGATTAATCCGACACAATCAACCCGCAGATACAGTGCTCGACTTACAGTTGGTTCTCTCTAAGTAACGTACGTTATACCACCTTATCTTTTTCTAGAGATTTCATGTAGTACGGTTTTGAACTCACCTATGTTATTTAACTGAAAAGGTGGAATATTGCCGGATCGGTATTCGTGCGTAATATAATTCTCATATTGAGTCAATATCTCTCTAAGTGCGTGTTCGAACTGTACCTTATTTCCCTTGGATAGGTTTGCATATCTTTCCTTATAATAAATAAGGTACAGACCTGCCTGTCTGAACTTATAAACATCATTGTCTTCCTTTCTCAGAATACTATGTGCCTTTGAGAAATATTCTAGACCGGTGTTTGGGTCACTTTCTGATATTGCTTTCTTAATATTAAGTCTGGCGAACTGATTATCAATATATGTTGTATCGTAATCTGAATGGCTTCTTGCCTGAGCGTAGGCTGTATCCAGAATCCTTTCTGCGTCAGATAGGTGATTGTTTTCGCTCATTATTGCCATAGCATATTGCAACCAATAATGCGGGTTCCCTATAACGGAAGGTACCTCAGTTTTTAATTTCTCGTAGAATTGGATATATGATTTTACCTTATCGTCATCTGGTAGAACTGCAGCCAAAGTGCCAAATTTCATAATACCCCGAAACATTTCGTGCTCTTCCATTGATTGAAGGCGAGTGTTCCTCCTTTGCAACTTTTTGGCAATCCTTACTAACTGGTCTATTGTGTAGCTGGCTTTGTACAAGCAGCTCAATATGAATGTGCCGAAAATTGAAGATTTAGTGGTCAATACACCTCTCTTGAACTCGAAAAGGCCAGACTCTAGTGCTCTTTCTTCGAATTCGTTACTATATACATGACTTGACTCGGATATGTCAGAAATAAAGCTTCTGTTGCAGCAGGAAGGGTAAATATGTTGTATAAGACATGCTGTGTGTACAGTTTGTTGAGTATCCGAATACCGTAGTATGTCTGAGAATGCAGTTCTAAATTGACTAATGACATGCTGGGATTTTAGTAGACCTAATAAAATAATGGATATTTGTGATTCGCAGTCATCGGTTAGGTACCTTGTTTGTTTCTCAGGGCCATCTCCTCCTCGATCACCCCACAAGCCAGTATTGGATAATATTTGCGACATTCCTTTAACTTCCTTTTCATGAAGGTAGTCGATGTTTACACAGGTTGCTCTCATTCCGTAAGATTTCAACAGGTGCATCGCACGCCTGTACCTATGGGGGCGCTCCGTCAATATCAATTTCCCATTGTCGCCCAAGCAAGAAGAAAAGTACCGCGCTATGTCGATATTTCTCTCGAAGTCATCGATAAGTAGGTATACTCGCCTGTTTAGGCTCGCAAGGGATTCTATGTCCTTTTCGTAATCTGACTCCTCGTCTTTTATAGTGTAAACTAACTTGTCTTCCATCATGAGAAAAGAGATGCACTGCCGAGCAAGTATGCTTTTGCCATTCGCAAGCGATCCATGAATAACTATAATGTTTTCATTGCGCAAGACATCCAAGAGTTCAGGTACCTGCTCTCGTTGTATGGCGTATGTCTTCTTGGCAGAAGTCAATGACGTCGCGATGTGTTGGTGATTAACTTTTCCTCTAAGAAGGAAGTCTCTAATATCAGCATCGCCAAATTCTGATCCATACGATAGCTCCTCTTTCTGCAATGAGGATAAATACTTGATTTCTGGATGTTTTTCTGGTTGAAGCTTTGTCAGCAATTCCCCAAAAGCTTTCACGCCAATTGGAAATACTTCGCCGTAGTTAAATAGTCTATAATAATCTTTTTGTGATATGCTGTCATGCGTAATGAAGAATGTCTTTTTTTTGATGCTGTCTCCGTCTACTAAAAGTTTCTTAATCTCTATATCGTACAAAGAATAACCGACGAATACTATTTGGCTGCATATGTCCAGATCTTTTTTGAACCGATATAGCCAAGAGGAGTCTGAGAATGCATCGGAAGATATGTAAGATGATTCGGATAACTTGAATGATTTGTTAAGGGAGTTCCTATTTAGCAAATGTATTGTACCATTAATATGGATGCAGATGTCTCTATTCCTAAAATAGCTGGCTAGGTTGTCTTCGAGTGTGATGGGCGTCATCACTTTCCCAGCCTTCCCTGCTGCCAGCTCATAGCAATTATCGTAATTTGTGGTGTATACCCTGCGCCAACTAACGCGCGCAATATCTTCATGGTACTTTTCTGTTTCTGTGATGACAAAGTTCTTTTTCAATAGATCAATCAGCTCCTCCGGATCGTTATTCTTTAGGTAAAATTCAGCAGAATATGTTAGATCTTCATCTTCTTCAAACCCTCCTAGGCGACATATTTTCTTAGACAGTTCTTTTGCATTAGGGGGGGGGGATTTGTCGCAGGTCTTACTTCCGGAAGAGAATCCGGCCCCAATAAAGAGAAGGGTATTTCCTGCATGGGATTTGTAAATTACAGATTCCAACGAATCTTTGTTGTAGGTCTTTCTCAGTTCAAGCGCGTTGACGTTTTCTATTTTCATGATGACTCCGTTTGCATGGTGTGTAATGCTAGGTATCTGAAACTAGGCATAGAAATGTGCATCTGGTTCTGCGATTGCAACTGCAATATTAGGTTATTATGCACACGTAGTGAATACGTTACAATTGGATTTTGGGTGCGTCGTGCCTGTTTCTCGTGTCTTGAGTGCCAAGGTTCGGTGCTAAGTCTCTACTGGCAGTGCATCATCAACCTCTCCCTAAAGCCATCCACGAGCGAACTTACCAAAACCGCCTACTACCGAAAAGACCGCTGGACAATCAGGCTGAAGCGGTGCTGCCACCTCACTGCTCATAACAAAGAGTGGGCTTTGGGGATTGCGCTTATTATGTCTTCATTCACCTCCACAGAGTTCATCACGATGCAGTTATTCAAAGACATCCATCCGCTTATCTTTCTGATTATCGCAACCACGCTGGAGGTCAGCGGGGATGCCGTGGTGCGGATGGCGCTGTATAACCATAGCGGCCTTGTCCGTGTGCTGCTATTCTTGTCGGGCAGTGGCCTGTTATTCGGTTATGGCTTGTTCCTCAATCTGGCCCCGCTGGAGTTTGGTCAGGTCGTTGGGCTTTATATTGCGACCCTCTTTGTTGTTTGGCAGATCATCAACTATGTCTTTTTTGGTGTATTGCCGACCATGCCAATCTTGATCGGGGGAACGCTGGTGGTGGCGGGTGGGATGATTATCACCTTCTGGAAGGCAACCTAGGTATAGGGAGAATGCCTCGGGGGTATTCTGCGAGGAATCCAGCCTCCCTGTCATCCCCGGGCGCACTCACCAAAAAACCGCCCACTACCGAAAAGAACTCTGGATAACCAGGCCAAAGTGTGGCGATGGGTCGCTGACAATGATCTGCTCGCCGGTTGATTTTCTGATCACATAGCCATCAAAGATCTTTTCCTCACCCGCCAGCAGATTGCCGAATACCTTTACCCGTTCATCGACCGCGAGTGGCAACGCGCCCCCATTCGGCATATTGACCCGCACGAGGATAGAACCAGAGGGGTCGGTGAGGATGAAACTGTTCTTCGTAAGCCCGGTGATGGTGCCCTCGATGGTGCTCACTGGTGGCAGGGCTAGGCTTTGGATTGGCGTCGTGCCAGTGCAACCACTCGCGACGAGAACAACCCCAACCAATAACGCCAATAATCCAGTCTTTAGAGAAAACGTCAACATAATCGAGCCTTTTCTAATTTCAGGGTGTGCCAAGAAGGGGGTACTTTAGCCCTTATACATAATCTGCATGAGCTATAGATGCGCCAAGAGGGGCATACACTAGCCCTTATACATAATCCACCCTGATATAATCTAGGGCGCACCAAGCAGGGCATTGCCCTCGCCACCAAAACGAGTGGCCACGAGGTCGATGATGAGGCCATAGACCGCGCCGACAATGAGGGTGGCAATGAATATCCCCCAGGGCGAGAGATCGGGGCCCGGCGAGCCGCTCAGAGAACCGGCAGCGAGCGGTAACGAAACCATCGCCCCAAGGCACGCGCCACGCAAACAAGGAAGCCAGCGAACGCCGAGGATTGGGTGTAACGTAAACGCACCGGCCAGCGCAACCACCAAGCCAATCAGCATCCGGTCGGTGAGGATCGTCCAGAAAATGGGGTTGTACGGCGAGGCCAATGCAGGCTGATGAGACGCGCCAAGGGCAATACACAATAGCCCAAACAAAAGGCCTAAGGCCATCGCGATCAGAAAACGCTTGGCGGCGGGGCGGGGGTTATTCACAACGGGCACTCCTTAAAATAAAGGGAGAATCTGGCGACCAAGCAAAGATTGTTGTTGAGCGCGGTGCCCCTACGCGAAACCACGACGCGCCCAAGCGCACAGCAGGAGTGTAGACTATCACTATTGTGGTTCTCTAACAAATGGGCGCTTCTAAAAATCGGCCAATCGCCAATCGTATTAGTATAAACGGTTGATCTTGCTGGCATCAAAAGTTCGATGGCGAGCCTCTTTGAGGGGCACCCCAATCACCACGTCGTTTCGGACAACCGAGGCACACAGAGGCGCTGCTTGCGTCTCGTCCCGCGCTCCTGGGTGCATGGGGCGTGAGTCGCGTCGGCTTGTGGTGGGTGCGCGGATATTATCGCGGTTGATCGTCGGCAAGTACTTGACAGTTTTGCCACCTTTCCTTAGTATCTCTGGTTCTTTCTGAACGGTGTAGACGTGGAGTGAGTGCGGATGAAGACCTTTAGTGCCACACCATCGACTATCCAGCATGGCTGGTATGTCGTGGATGCTGCTGGTAAGACCCTCGGTCGGTTGGCCAGCGAGATTGCAGCGCGTTTGCGGGGAAAACACAAGCCTGAGTATACCCCCCACATGGATACAGGCGATTATATTGTCGTGATCAATGCCGCTCGTGTGCGGGTGACCGGCAACAAAGTCGATGATAAGTTATACTATCGGCATACCGGATACCCAGGTGGGTTGAAGGTGACGAATTTTGCTAAACTGATCCAGCGGGATCCGGGCGAGGTAATAGAACACGCCGTGCGTGGTATGTTGCCCAAGGGCCCCCTAGGACGTGAGATGTTCCGTAAGCTAAAGGTCTACACCGGGGTTGATCACCCGCATGAGGCCCAGCAGCCCAAACCCCTTGAACTGTAGGTGAGAAAAAATGGTACAGCAGGCCGAGCACGCGATCGGGCGTCGTAAGACATCCACCGCGCGAGTGTTCCTCTCCGTGGGGACGGGCAAGATTACCGTAAACAATCGTGATCTTGAGGTTTATTTTGGTCGTGAGACGGCCCGCATGGTGGTGCGTCAGCCGCTAGAAACGGTTCAGATGAGCGATCGCGTGGATATCCGCGCAACCGTTCGCGGTGGTGGTAACACGGGCCAGGCGGGTGCGATCCGTCACGCCATCACCCGTGCGCTGATCGGGTATGATGAGGTGTTGCGGAGCCCCTTGCGTAAGGCTGGGTTTGTCACCCGCGATTCGCGAGCGGTGGAGCGTAAGTTGGTCGGCCTGCACAAAGCTCGTAAGGCGCCACAGTACTCCAAGCGTTAATACGCTGCCCCTTTTTGGGTTGTTGGGGGATCGTCTAATGGCAGGACAGCGGACTCTGACTCCGCTAATCTAGGTTCGAGTCCTAGTCCCCCAGCCAATATCAGCAGTCGGGTGTCGAGCTTGCCTTTAGTCGCAGGGCTACCTTAAGGTAGTCCTTGGCGGTGCCGCCGCCCCCTAGATCCAGCACTGATGTCGTTCAGCAACCGACTGGCACGGCCCATTTTGGGTGCGTGTGTTTTGCTGAGCCCACCCCCTACTCTACGTGGCTGGGGTTTGTTTCCTGTCGCTGATAGCAATCAAAACGGGTTACCTGCCGATGGGCGGTAGCCCGTTTTTTTTGTGGGCGCATGGTAGACGAGCGCGTTGTGTCCACCAGTCAACAGATCTTGCGGTGCTGGGCTAAGATACTCACGATTGGCTCGCGTGTATAGAGTAACGGCGTATTCTGGCGACCACAAGGCAGAGCGTTTGCGCCAAGTGGCCCGCTAAATACGCCAGGCCATCGTCATGGTGAAAGGGGGGGGCTAGTATCGCGGATGGGTGGCAAGGTTTACCACCATATAGGCAATTCCGGTAGGTACGCAATGGCAAATAGAATGGCAGCAATATTGATTAGCAAAAAGGCCCGGCTCGCAATGATCACCATTGTGATTCTCTCATTGCTTGTGATTGGGTTTAGGATTGTTGGCCGAGAACGGGCACCTGCCTTATCAGTGATCACCCTGGATTTTGCCTATTATAATCCAAGCAGTCTTGTGCTAAAGAAATTCCAATGGTTGGAGACCGAGCTAGCAAAGCAAGGGGTGAAGGTAAAGTGGGTGTATAGCGCAGGTAGCAACCGCGCATTAGCGTATCTTAATGGAAAGAATACCCTGAATTACCTAACGGGGGACACTGTGCAATTCTGTAGTACCGCGAGCCTGTCATCCCTATTATCAAGGGCTAATGGTGGCCGGATTAAGGCAGTCTATGCCTATTCTCAACCAGAGTGGACTGCGCTTGTCGTCGGCAAAGACTCTCCGCTGCAATCCGTGAAAGATCTGCGCGGCAAGAGAATCGCTGCTACCAGGGGCACCGATCCGTATTTCTTTCTCCTGCGTACCCTTCGAGAATTTGGTATTAGGAAGAAGGAGATTGAGATTATCGATATACAACATGCCGATGGCCGTGCCGCCCTTGAGCAGTCGCGGGTCGATGCCTGGGCCGGGCTTGATCCCCACATGGCGAGCAGCGAACGTATTGCCGGCAGTAGGCTGCTCTATCGGAATACGGCATATAACTCGTATGGCTTTCTCAATGTGTCCGAAACCTTTTTACAGGAACATCCAGAGATTGTGCGAATCGTCATCGCAACCTACGAGCGTGCGCGGAAATGGATTATTTCAAACCCAGAAGCCGCTGCCGAGGTATTGGCCAACGCCGAAGGTCTGTCTTCGGATATTACCAAGCTACAACTGTCGCGCAATAATTTTAGCCGTCCGCTCATTAGCCAACCACAGATCTCCTCCCTCGCCAATGCCGCTCACATCTTGCTGGATGAAGGGCTGCTTGATCGTGGGACTGACATCGACCAGGTAGTCAATGACCTGATTGATCAATCGTTGGTGCGGACAGTCATCGAGTAAAGTAGACGATTCAGAAAGGTGCCGTATGAACCGATTGGCAGGATATTCACTCAAAGCAAGGATTACCAGTTTTACCTTGCTTCTCTTTGTGGCGAGCATCTTATTGCTGTCCTATCATATTATCAAGATGCTGCATGATGATATGCAGGAGCAATTGGGGAAACATCAATACTCATCGCTTACACTATTAGCCGACAACCTCGACGACGATATCACTGATCGATTGAGCGCATTAAGAATAATAGCCAATGATATTACTAACAAAAAAGAGGCGCTTCAAACCGATGTTTTGCAGGAATGGTTCAATGCCAGGCCAATCTTTACTCGCCTATTCAATGAGGGGACTTTTATTGTACAGGCGGATGGCGTAATCCTCTATTCTTCTCGCCCATCCATACACCGCGATGGCAATCAATACCGCGATCTAGCGTTTGTAGCCACCACCTTCCGTGAAGGTAGGGAAACCATTAGTCCGGTTTTGTTTGATGTTGCGTTGCAGACGCCAACGCTCGCCATGGCCGCCCCGATTCGCGATTCTCAAGGCAAGGTGATCGCCGCCTTGGTGGGGGTGACGGGCCTATCCCAGCCCAATTTTATCGATAGGATCACCAATAGCGCAGACGGGGAAACGGGGGGCTATCTTCTGATTTCACCAAAACAGAGGATGGTCGCACAGAGCAGCGACAAGAGTCGCAATAGGGAGCCACTGCCCGCCATCGGCGCTATCCCTGAATTCGATCAACTCCTGGAAGGGAAACAACCCTATGTAGTCTTTGTGAATAAAGATAACAACGAGATTCTCGCCTCGGCAAAGATGATATCGACCACTGGTTTGTGTCTGGTGTCGTTATTGCCGACAGCAGAAGCGTTTTCCTCAGTGCGCTCGTTGTACCAGCGAATTGCACTCATCACGACCATTCTTACCCTAACCATTGCTGGGCTAATCTGGTGGATGTTACAGCGCCAGTTTGTGCCATTGACCACGCTCACCAAGACGCTTTCGTCAATGTCTGAACTCTGTCAGTCGCGGCAGTTTCTGGTGGTCATGCGCAAGGATGAGATCGGTATTCTCGCGGAGACATTTAATCAGTTGCTCGCAACCTTGTGGAAAAGGGAAGAAGCGCTTACGCAACATCAGCAGCACCTGGCGCGATTGGTGGAGGAGCGCACCCACGATCTAGAGTCTACAACCAAGATGTTGCGCACGGTATTAAACACCATCCCCTCGCGGGTCTTCTGGAAGGATCGCAATGGTGTCTATCAGGGGGGGAACCCGATCTTTGCCAAAGATGCAGGCTTTCACGATCCGCAAGAATTGCTAGGTCTGCGCGATGCTGATCTGCCTTGGCATCGATTATCCGCGCAGATCGCGAAAACCGATCATGAGATCATACACACTGCACAACCGGCGTTGTGGTATGAGGAATCTCGGCCTATTGCGGCGGGTGAGGTGTTATGTGTGCGGATCTGCAAGATCCCCTTGCGCTCCGATCAGGGAGAGATTCAAGGTGTGCTTGGGGTATATGAGGACATTACCCAAGAGAAGGGTATTCAAAATGACTTGCTGCGTACCAGACAAGAATTAGAATTCCAGAAGCGCGCCCTAGATGAACACGCGATTGTTTCCGCCGCAGATGTTCGTGGGAATATCACCTATGTGAACGACAAGTTTGTTGCCATTAGCGGCTATAACCGAGACGAATTGATCGGTAGAACCCATCGTGTAGTCAAATCGGACGAACACCCCATTGAATTTTATAAGGTGATGTGGAAAACCATTGCGAGCGGTCGTCCTTGGCATGGTGAGGTCAGGAATCAGGCAAAAGAAGGCACCCATTACTGGGTACAAGCCACAATTATGCCCTTCGTAGATGATAAGGGCAAGCCATTTAAGTACATCTCGATCCGCACCGATATTACCGCCATCAAAACCCTAGAAGCGAATCTTCTGGTAGCAAAGAAACTGGCAGAAGACGCCGCTCGTGCTAAGAGCGATTTCCTGGCTAACATGAGTCATGAAATTCGCACCCCGATGAATGCCATCATTGGCCTAAGTCATCTTTGTCTACAAACAGATCTTACTACACGGCAGAAGGATTATATCCGCAAGGTTCATAATGCGGCCACCTCTCTGTTACGGATTATTAACGACATTCTGGATTTCTCAAAGATTGAGGCTGGGCGATTGGATATGGAATCCATCGATTTCACCCTAGAGGAGGTGTTGGGTACCATGGCCGCAATGATAGCGCAGAAGGCCGAGGAGAAGCGCCTAGAGTTTCTTATGGAGACTGCGGTTGATATTCCGCCGAGTCTGGTCGGCGATCCCCTGCGACTTGGGCAGGTGCTGATTAACTTGACCAATAATGCCATCAAGTTTACCGAACGCGGCGAGGTGGTGGTAGAAACCCTTTTGTTAGAGAAAAATGCGAATGCCGTGCGTCTTCAATTTATCATTCTGGACACTGGTGTTGGGATCACCGAGGCGCAGCAGGCCGGATTATTCCAGGCCTTTACCCAGGCGGATACCTCCACTACCCGTAAGTATGGCGGTACCGGTCTTGGCTTAACCATCTCAAAGAAGCTTATTGAAATGATGGGGGGTAGTATTCGCGTGGAGAGTACGCCGGGTGTGGGATCGCGTTTTATCTTTGATGTGAGGCTTGGGGTTTCACAGCATATCGTTGAGCGGGTACTATTACCCTCTTCTGACTTGCGGGGCCTGAAAACCTTGGCTGTTGATGACAATGAAAGCGCCCGTAATGTAATTACTGATTATTTAACCTCCTTTACCTTTAATGTGACGAAGGCGCGGGATGGCAAAGAGGCTATCGTCCTCGTCCAAGAGGCGGATATGGCCGGAGAGCCTTATGATCTGATCGTGATGGATTACATGATGCCAGAAATGGATGGGATTACGGCTGCGGCCAAGATACGCCACGATCTGCACTTAGCCAAGAAGCCGGTGCTGATTATTGCAACTGCCTACGGAGAGGAGAGCGTGGTAAAACGGGCAACCCGAGAAGCGGAGGTAGACGGATTCCTCGTTAAGCCAATTAACCAGAGTCTGCTTTTTGAGGCCATTATGGAAGCGTTTGGCCGTAGTAGTGCGCACGACAAAAAGGGGAGTATCGTTCATGCCGGTATGCAGGATTTCCAAGCTATTCTCTCTGGGGCCACGATTCTATTGGTAGAGGATAATGAGATCAATCAACAGGTGGCGCGGGAATTATTAGAACAGGCGAATATTAACGTACTGCTGGCCGCCAATGGGCGCAAGGCAATCAATATGGTATCCCGAGAATCCCTTGATGGCGTGCTGATGGATTTGCAGATGCCCGTCATGGATGGCCTTACCGCGACCCGTGAGATTCGCAAAGACCCCCGCTTTGCTGCATTACCAATTCTGGCCATGACCGCCAACGCCATGTCGGGAGATCGAGAGATTTGCCTAGAAGTCGGTATGCAAGATCATATTGCAAAGCCCATCGAGCCGCGTGAAATGTTCGCGACCCTTGCTCGATGGATTAAACCTGCCTCGCCAAAACCGTTTTCCGCACCAGTAGAATTGCGCACGCCGATTATCGAAGATGCCCTCACCCTGCCAGATATTCCGGGTATTGATACCAAGAATGGTTTGCACCGCATGGGCGGCAATGTCAAGAAATATATTGATCTACTCGCCAAATTCTTCACCAATCAGGGTGGCGCAACGACAAAATTTGCCGACGCAATGGCCGGCAACGATTCTGCCAGCGCAGAACGTATTGCCCATACCCTGAAGGGTGTTTCGGGTACGATTGGCGCGGCTTTGCTGCAAGAAAAGGCTGGCAGATTAGAATCCGCTGTTAGGGTAGGCGCTAACGCCCAGCAGATTGCGCCGGTAGTAGCCGAGGTACACGAGGAATTGGCTAGGATCTGCCTCTCCCTAGAGAAACTATTCCCGCAGAATGTCGGGCGGGACATTCTATCCACAAACAAGGCGGTAACCGCAGAATTGTTGCGTCATCAGTCGGAGCTTTTTAGAAAAGCAGCCAGACAATTGGCGATCTACGATTCCGATGTAGAAAATACCTTGTCCGCTTTGCGCGAACACGCTTTTTCCCAAGAAACGCTGGCGTGGATCAGTCGTATTGAGCGGGAAGTGGCGCAATATGATTTTGATGCAGCCAACGATCTATTAACTCAGTGTCTTACTGCCCTAGGTATTGATGGAGGTACGCACAATGTTTGATCTGGCAAACAGGCCATCGATTCTCATTGTTGATGATTCCCCTGAGATCTTGGATGCGCTAAAGGCCGCATTGATAGACGAGTATATGGTGCGACCCGCAATCAATGGTCAAGTCGCGTTACGCTTGGCAGCCCTCGATCCACAACCGGAACTGATATTGTTGGATGTCCTGATGCCCGGAATGGATGGTCATGAGGTCTGTCGGAAACTCAAAATGGATATGCGCACGCGGGATATTCCAGTAATCTTCGTCACTGCGATGGTTGGCGACAAGGATGAATTGATTGGCCTACAGCTTGGGGCGGTGGATTACATCACAAAACCGATAAGCCCGCCGATTGTCAAGGCTCGGGTACGGACTCATCTTGCGTTACGCAGAACCAATCTTGCTATTGAGGAGAAGAATCGGCGGCTGTATGAGATAAACGAACGCCTGACCGATAGTATGCAACAGTTATCTGCCTCGGAGGAGCGTTTCCGTGGCCTTGTCCAAACCATTCCTGATATTGTCTACAAGATCGATGAGGAGGGACGCTTTACGTTCCTTAATCGATCGATCGAACGACTTGGCTATCACCAAGCCGATCTTATCGGCAGGCATTTCTCAGAGATCATTCACAGTGCAGACATTCAGGACGCTAGTCTGAAAGAGGTATTAGATAAGAACGGCCCTGGTTCGCTAAACCCTAACCAGAAGGTATTTGATGAGCGCCGCACCGGTCTGCGCATGACCATTGGCCTAGAGATTCGTCTAAAAAGTAAGTCTGGCGCAACCGATAAAGTATATGAATTGAAGAATATTGATCAACAGGTTGTTCATGTCGAAGTCAATAGCACTGGCTTGTATGGTGAGATTGGTCAAGAAACTACCCACTGTACCCGTAAATATATTGGTACGGTTGGCGTGATTCGCGACATTTCCGATCGCATGAAGATCCAGACCGCCTTCATGGAGGAGAGGAAATTACTGCGCCAGTTGATTGATACTATCCCATTACCAATCTTCTTTGTCGATGCCAACTATCATCTTACCTTTTCTAATACGGCTTTCCAGCGATTCTTTGGTCTGGATTCTGGTCTGGCAGAAGGCCTATATTTCCCAAAGATATTCGTTGCGGATGACTATCGGGAAATGGGTCACCTTTTATCTGGGCTGTTCGAGAAAAGAGATCACGGCCAGGTTCGGCAGGAAATTGTGCTGCGCACTAAGAACCACGAGCCACACAGTTTTAATGTCATCCTGGTAAGGTACCAAAAAGATGCCGATGCAGAGGCGGCGATCATTGGGGTACTAGTAGACATTACTGAACAAAGGGCGACGAATCTTCGCTTGGTGGAGGCAAAGCGTTATGCTGAGGCGATGGCAGAAACTGCCGAGCAGGCCAGTCGCGCCAAGGGAAGTTTTCTCGCCAACATGAGCCATGAGATTCGTACCCCCCTCAATGCGGTGATCGGCCTCACCCATCTCTGTCTGCAAACAACGGTAACGGATAAACAACGTGACTATCTAAACAAGGTTCATCTTAGCGCCAATTCGTTATTGAGCCTTCTCAATGATATTCTTGATTTTGCCAAGATCGAAGCGGGCAAACTTTCGATCGAGCATTCTCCCTTCTCCCTTGATGCGGTACTTGACAGCCTAGTCGCTATTTTCGGACACAAATGTCAAGACAAAGGATTAGAATTACTGGTGCAGGTAAGGCCTAATGTTCCTTCGCAACTCAAAGGGGATGCGCATCGATTGGGACAGATTCTTATCAATCTCGTGGGTAATGCCGTAAAGTTCACTGAACAAGGAGAGGTGTCGATCACGGTGAGCCTTGCCGAAGAGAATAAGGATCAGGTTCTTCTTTGTTTCTCTGTGCAGGATACGGGCACTGGGATGACGGCAGAACAGATGGGGAAATTGTTCCAGGAGTTTTGCCAGGGCGATGCCTCTATTACCCGTAGGTATGGTGGCAGCGGCTTGGGATTGACGATTTGTAAACGGCTTATCCAGCTAATGGGTGGATATATTGATGTGGATAGCAGGCCTGGTCGTGGCAGTTGTTTTAACTTCACCGCCTATTTCAACCAGGCTGGCGAGGGCAGTACCCCTCCGCGTTCACCCACAGAAGATTTGCGTACCCTCAAAATATTGGTTGTTGATGATAACCCCCATGCGCGACAGATCCTTGCTGAAACACTAAAGACGCTTTCCTATCAACCAGTTTGTGTTGCAGATGGCGAGAAGGCGATTGAGGCGGTGCTTACTGCGGATGCGAATGGTGTGTCTTTCGATTTAGTTTTTATGGATTGGAGAATGCATGGCATGAATGGCCTGGAAACCACGCGGAGGATCAAGGCTACCGTTTCTCTGAGCAAGATTCCTGTCGTTATTATGGTGTCGGCCTATGGCCGAGAAGACATTATGACCACGACCGATCCATCGCCATTGGATGGTTGGTTAATGAAGCCTGTCCGGCGCAATTCTCTATTGGATGCCATCATGGCGGCCTTTGGGTGCACCCCAGAAGCACAGCAAATGTATTCCCCGGAGCAACAACTGTCAGCGCTTGCGGGCAGTAAAATCCTTCTTGCCGAAGATAACGAGATCAACCAGCAGGTAGCGCGAGAGCTGCTAGAGAATATCGGCATAAAGGTCACGGTGGTCAATAATGGCCAAGAAGCGGTTACACGGGTAGCTCAGGAGGATTTTGATGCCATCCTGATGGATCTACAGATGCCGGTTATGGATGGTTTGTCGGCGGTTCGTGAGATCCGGCGAACAAAGAGTTGTGAGATATTGCCGATTATCGCCATGACCGCTAATGCCCTGGTAGGAGATCGCGAGAAATGTCTTGAAGCGCAGATGAATGATCATGTTGTAAAACCTGTAGCGCCCAAGGAATTATACGAAACGCTAGTGAAATGGATGCGTGTTCGTTCAGGTGGCGCTTATTTGCAATATGCCCCGCCCCTAGCCAATTATCGCCATGATCAAACGCTTGTGGTGCCACTTCTGCCTGGGATTGATAGCGCGCGGGGATTGCGTAATGTGGGGGGCAACAGTGTGCTATACCGAGACATCCTGCTAAAATTCTCACGTACCCAGGGAGGTACCTGTCAGGAAATGGCGCGGTGTATTGCGACGGATGATTCTTCTGCATTGGGGGATATCGCCCATGCCTTGAAGGGGGGTGCCGCCACTATCGGCGCAGTGAAACTTGCTGATCTGGCAGAACGCATTGAAATCAGCGTTGGGAATCCGGAAAGCCTGCGTTACCTTCCTGAATATGTTAGTGATGCCACGACGGCTCTTTCGCCACTTTTGTCGGCGATTGGAATTGCGCTTGGGGCTGGCGTTTCTGCTATCCCTGAGAAGGTGGCACCAGCCATTGATTCGACACCAGAAGAGTTGACGCCACTCTTTGTCAAAGCGGTTGACCTGCTCGTTTCTTTTGATGTTTCGGTTGAGAAGGTGGTGCTTGAATTAAGTACAAAAGTGGCGAGCATACAGCGCATAGAACGGCTCAATGCCATTCGGTCGGCAATCGGTGCCTATGATTTCGAGACCTGTCTCTCCCTTTTCCATGAGTGGGCAGAGGCAGAGAGAATCCCCATCCAATGAATAATAATGCACAGAAGTCGGTTCTTATTGTAGATGATACGCCCGAGAATCTGGATGTATTAAAAGGTTTGCTTTCGCCCGATTATCGGATTCTGGTGGCAGCCAATGGTCGTACCGCACTTAGGGTGGCCTTGTCTCAGAATCCGCCGGACATTATCCTGTTGGATATTATGATGCCGGTCATGGATGGCTACGAGGCGTGTCGTTTATTGAAGGAGGAAGAGCGGACGCGAGAGATCCCGATTCTGTTCATGACGGCACGATCGGATGTGGAGGACGAAGTGCGTGGCTTTGCGCTCGGCGCTGTTGATTATTTGACGAAACCGATTACGCCAGCGGTTGTTCAGGCGCGGGTTAGAACGCATCTTGCCATGCGCGATCAACAGAAACTGTTGTCGCATCAGGTTAATCTACGAACAGCCCAACTGCAAGTCCGTAACCTTGAATTGGAAGAAACCCGTCAAGAGGTGATCCGCCAATTGGGTCGTGCGGCTGAATACCGAGATAATGAAACTGGCCTACATATCATGCGCATGAGTCGATATACGCGATTATTGGCGCTACGCTATGGTTTGAGTGAGCCAGAGGCCGAAGAACTAATGATTGCCGCGCCCCTGCATGATGTTGGGAAGATTGGCATTCCTGATAATATCCTGCTAAAGCCCGGTAAACTTACGCCCGAAGAGTTTTCGGTCATGCAACGTCATCCTGAGATCGGTTTCGAGATTGTTGGCAAACAGGTGGCGCGGGTGCTTAATCTTGGTGCCTCTATCGCATTAACTCATCATGAGAAATGGAATGGCCTTGGCTATCCGCAAGGATTACTAGGGGAGGCGATCCCCCTTGAGGGGCGTATCACCGCAGTTGCTGATGTCTTTGATGCGCTTACCTCGGTTCGTCCCTACAAAAAGGCGTGGACGATAGAGGATGCCTTGGCTTTAATCTTGCGCTCGGCGGGGGAGCATTTTGATCCAATGCTCGCGGAGATTTTTGTTGGCTTACGATCGGAGATTGTTGCTATTATGGAACAATACCAGGAAACCAAATAATGGGCTGCTCTCGATGCAGCTCTCTGTTGGCCTAGAAGGGAAAACGAAATGCCACATAAGCCGATTATTCTGATCGTAGATGATATCATAGAAAATATTGATATCCTGAAAGCGGCCTTGATTGACGATTATATCGTTAGGCCGGCACCGAGCGGCCAGGTCGCCCTCAGAGCGGTCACTATCCGTCCGTATCCTGATCTAATTCTACTTGATATTATGATGCCTGTGATGAGTGGTTTAGATGTGTGTCGTAAACTAAAAGAGAACCCCGTCACCAGGAATATTCCAGTCATCTTCGTCACCGCCAAGTCGGGAATAGACGATGAATTAGAAGGGCTGAACATGGGGGCGGTAGATTATATCACAAAGCCTTTCAGTATCCCCATCGTTAAGGCGCGGATAAAAACCCACCTTGCCCTTCGCGCTGCCAATCAGCAGCTTGACGAACAGAATCATGAACTGCGCCAGGAGCGGGAGCTGATTGAAAAGATAATTGTTAAGATGCGTTCTGCTGATACGCTCGACGAGCGCTATTTGCGTTATTTGATTGCGCCGGTTGAGGTCACTGCGGGTGATATGCTCTTTTCTACGTTCACACCGGATGGCAGACAATTGGTCTTGCTTGGTGATTTTACCGGTCATGGATTGCCGGCAGCCATTGGTGGGCCGCTTGTAACCTATCTTTTCTATTCCCTAGCGAAACGCGGCTGTGCAGCGGAAACGATTCTCGAGGAAATAAACCGGCAACTCTGTTTGCGTCTACCTATTGGTATCTTCTTTGCCGCTACG
>CAIRSR010000051.1 GCA_903881315.1 uncultured Thiotrichales bacterium
AGATCTGGGTGATCGGGGCCAAGGGCTTTTTCAAAGAGGGCCAGTTCCTGTTTAAGCAACGGTACCGCCTCCCCGTATTTCCCTTGCTGATAAAGTGCTACTGCTTGTTCATTTAACGCATTTGCCTTTGTATCCTCCGCCATTACCATTGGGGCTTCACTCCTCTGGATGGAAATAACCCAATTACCAGGCATCGCACACGCATCCTCTTCTCCTCTGCTATTGGGGCCCCTCAAGCGGTCTCAGCATAGGCAATACGATCAACACACCAACCACCCCTACTGCGCCACCAGCTTGCCCTGATCCGTATGCCGAATAAACTCAATCGTCGCCACGGGCGGCTCTCCGATAAACTGCAACCCGGCGAAATCCCCCGCACTCCAACAAACCCGCGCCGTCACCTTCGTATCCGCCTCCATCAAGGGCGGCCTAAACGCTAGCTGTACAATCTGCCCAGTAATCAGCCAGCGATTACCCGCAACCCCCATGCCCTCATGGCTAATATCAATAGAGACCACCTCAAGCTCCTCACCAATGGCAGTGACAATCTTGACCGGGAAACTACACTCATAGCGTGTGTGCGTGCGTCTGTCGTTCACGTTTCACAATTTCCTTCCGAGATTAGGGCCATTGCCCAGTGCCGTCAATACCACACGGCATTCCCCTCGCCCCACAATCACCAGAGAGGGCCTGAGGTGTGCGTGGTGGGCAGCCCTGCACATCGCCACGCGGGGGCAAGCCAAACACAAACCAACGTCACGCTACCACCACCGCTGCGGCAACAGCAACACGCGGCACCGTAAAAAACCGATACAGCAAAATGCTATCCGCAATCACCGCAAACGCCAGCACGCCATACGCCCACGGGCTATCGAGCAACCGCACATCGATCAACACCCGCGAAAGACCAAAACCAACAATCCAGGCATCAAAGCTCATACAGACCCGCCGGAATGTCTCGGCATTCAGGCGGCGAATCACATAGGCACCAATCGGCACCCCGATGATAACAGCAGGGATAATCATCAAAAAGATGTCCTGACTCTCTGCCGAGAAAAGGCCCAATTGATAATAGGCAACCGCCGTCAAGGATGACTCAAACACGCGGATGATCGCAAGACTTGCGCGGAAATCACGCTTTACCATCCCCTGGTTGTTAAATAGAATGGCAAGTGGTGGCCCCGATACGGTCGTCACCGAATACAAGAAACCCAGCCCCGCACCAAACGGAAGTGCGATGAGTCTTTCTGCCTGAATGGGCCTTCTAATGCCCGCTGCCTGAAACAAGATCAGCGGCAGCAGAACCGAGTAAGTAACCAGCTTAACCCAACCAGGATTCAGCGAGGCCAGCAGATAGCTCCCAAGCGCAATGCCCGGCACGAGACCCATCAGGATCGGATAGACCCGCCTCCATACCCCAGGAACACTTGCCCTATTGATGATCAACACATAGATATTGATCATCACCTCAATCAAGACCAACGCCGGATTCAGAATACGATTAGTAAAGAACAACAAAGCAATCGGTACTGTCAACGAGGAGAACCCGTAGCCAAGGGCCCCATTCACAAAAGCCGCAAAAAACGTAACCCCAATCAGCACCAACGCACCAACATCAAACGAAAACATGCCTTACCCCAAAACAATGGATAAAAAATTTAGAACAGAATTACAAGCCCCACAACAACCCTGCCACAAGAGAAGTCAATGGCCAATCGTCACGGCCAGTTAGATCTACGACAGACCGAACCCACGCCGTCGAATACCAGAAAATGGACAACACCCTAAACGACGAATCAACGACCGACCCATGACAAAACCATGACCCGCCCACGACAAGTCAATGACCAACGCGGCGGGAAACGCCCGGCATTGATGGGCCTCTTGAGTACCCGTAGATTGCCTTCAATGCCACTCACGGGCACGCGCCTCAGCCTCGGCGATCTGGTCGGGGGTCATCTTGCGTACCACGACGCGCAGGATGATCCGGGCATTTTCGTCACCCTGGTCAGCGGCACGGGTAAGCCACATACAGGCAGCCACGTCATCCTGCGCCACACCCTGACCATCTCGGTACATCAAGCCGAGGTTGCGCGCTGCGGACGCATCGCGCTGTTCCGCCGCCAAGCGATACCACTTTACTGCCAGGGCATCGTCTTGGGTAACCCCATGACCATTGTCGTACATCCAGCCAAGGTTGTTTTGCGCCGTGGCCAAGCCCTGTTCCGCAGCCTTGCGATACCACTTCGCTGCGAGATTATAATCCCGTGCCACACCGCGCCCTAGGTAATACGTCACACCCAGGTTGTTTTGCGCCGTAGCAAGGCCCTGTTGTGCCGCCTTGCGATACCAGCTAAACGCCTCTGCATCATCTGGTGGCGTCCCTTCACCATTGGCGATCATGGTGCCCAGATTAAATTGTGCTTCAGCAAAGGTTTGCTCTGCGGCGCGGCGAAACCACTTCAGCGCCTCCGCGTTACTTTGCGGCACACCATCGCCGTTGTGGTAGATCACGCCGAGATCGTTCTGTGCGCGAGCCTCACCCTGTTCGGCCAGGCGTCTCGTTTCATCCAGCAAGGAATCCCCATAACCGAGAGGGCACAGCACTGCGCACACAAGGAACAGCGCAGCGCCGACAAACACGGAAAGGCGAGATCCCATTGCTGGTTTCCTAGGCTATCGCAACCGCAAATTATCTTGCGTTAGACCAACACCTCAAGGCTTGCCCGGGCAAGGCTGCGAGGCGGACTGGCCAGCGTCTGGTGGCGGCACCGAATTGGGCCCGTTCTGGATCGGGGGCATCATGCCGGGCGGACAGTTGGGGGGACAACGCCAGTAACCCTGTGGTGGGCCATACCCAGGCGCATTGTCATAGCCGTTGGCAAAGCCAGGGGCCGGGCCCGCGCCGCGCTGCCAGTTTCCACCCCAGGAATCATTGTGTGGCTCACTCCATGGATCATTGCGGTAGGTTGCATCGCCACCCGCATTGCGCGGCTCGACATACCCATAGGCTCCCCGCAGTTCAGCTCCTGCCTCACGCATCTGCGCCTGAACCTGTGCGCGGATCTTCTCGACGGCCTTCTGCTCTATCTCTCGTTCGGCGCGGGCTTGCGCAACGGCACGTTCATACATCTGGCGATAGTGCTGAGCTTGCAGATCCGCACGTTCTTGCGGGGTACGGGCGTTCATGAGCTGGCGGTGAAACTCCACCATCTGCTCATGGGTCAGCAACGGCCCATCACCCGCCGCTGCAGTACCGCTGGCCGCAGACGCCTTTGGCTCGGAAGCTTGCGCAGTCGCGCTAGCGGCAGCCGCCGGTGCTGCGGATGGTTGCGCAGCGGGGACTGCGGCACTGGAGGCAGCGGCCTGTGGGGCAGCAGCCTGCGCCGTCTCGGCTGCCGTAGCGAGCGCCGGAAGGGAAAGGGACAAGATACCGACCACCGCACTGTGAACCAGATTCAGATTTGTTTTTTGCATCTCTTCTTGCTCCGAAATACGCTTAAGGTCAACGATTGCTTATGAACAGGCATTTTGTATAGCTTCCCTTAGCAAAGCGACGATCCCATCCAGGGGAACATCCCGTGATTGTGTGTCGCGGCGCGTACGGTATTCTACGGTACCCGCATCAAGCCCACGATCACTCATTACCACCCGATAGGGGATACCAACAAGCTCCGCATCGGTAAACATCACCCCAGGCCGTAGCGCCCGATCATCGAACAACACCTCTATCCCCACGCCCCGCAATTCGTCGTAGAGCCTCACAGCCGCCTCGGTAAGACGGATTGAGCGGTGCATGTTGATGGGGATCAGTGCGACCTGGAAGGGAGCAATGGCAACCGGCCAAATGATGCCCCGCTCATCATTGTTCTGCTCAATAGCAGCCGCAACGATACGGGAAACACCAATACCATAACACCCCATTTCCATGGTTACCGGACGACCATCCTCGCCGACAACCTCGGCCTTTAACGCAGCACTGTACTTAGTCCCGAGCTGGAAGATATGACCCACCTCGATGCCCCGACACAACGCAAGCTTCCCTTTGCCATCAGGGCTTAGATCACCCGCTACGACACTGCGGAGATCGACAACCCGAGGCTCGGGCAGGTCGCGCCCCCAATTAACACCAGTGAGGTGAAAGTTATCACGGTTGGCACCACACACAAAGTCCGCGATGGCCGCTGCCGCCCGGTCGCAGAAAACCGGGCACTGTAAACCAACCGGCCCAACCGAACCAGGATCCGCACCGGTAAACTCGCGTACCCGCTCGGGCGAGGCGAAGGTCAGGGGTGAGGCGACCTCCGTAAGGCGAGCCGCCTTCGTTTCATTGAGATCGTGATCACCACGCAACACCAGCGCCACCACACCGCCATCTGTCCCTTCGACGAGCAAGGTTTTGACCGTGCGCGAAGAAGGCACCAACAGACAAATGGTTACCGCCGAGATGGTTCGCACCCCTGGGGTATAGACCTCGCCCATGTTGCGCGTTGGGGCAGGACGCTCGCCGGGGGCAAGGCTCTCGGCCAAGTCGAGATTCGCGGCATAACCGGAATCGGGACAAAACGCGATGACATCCTCTCCTGAATCGGCCAAGACATGGAACTCGTGAGAGGCGCTGCCGCCGATCGAGCCAGTATCGGCCCGCACCGCCCGAAACTGTAGACCGAGCCGCGTAAAGATGCGCGTGTAGGTGTCATACATCACCTGATAGGTTTCCATCAGGGACGCCTCGTTGAGGTGAAAACTGTAGGCGTCCTTCATCAGAAATTCACGCGCCCGCATCAAACCAAAGCGAGGCCGGATCTCATCGCGAAATTTGGTCTGGATCTGGTAGAAATTGGCGGGAAGCTGGCGATAACTATGGAGTTCCATCCGCGCCAGATCGGTAATCACCTCTTCGTGGGTCGGGCCAAAACAAAAGGCCCGCTGGTGGCGGTCTTGTAGACGCAACAACTCCGCGCCGTATTTCTCCCAGCGTCCTGATTCATGCCACAATTCTGCCGGTTGGATGGCGGGCATCAACACCTCCTGCGCCCCGGCCCTGTCCATCTCTTGGCGAACAATCGCCTCCACCTTGCGCAGCACCCGCAAACCGAGCGGCAACCAGGTATAAAGACCAGCGGCAAGTTTGCGGATCATGCCGGCACGTAACAGCAGTTTATGGCTCACCACCTCGGCTTCGGCGGGTGTTTCCCGCAAGGTGGGTAACAGCATCTGGGACAAACGCATAACAGGTCTCACTCTGAAACAGGCCCATGGGCCATGATTTACTTCATCGGGTTACTTCACCAAAGACTCGGGCAGAGCCGCATGGAGGGTATAGCTGTTGGTAATGCGCGCCCCCGGGCGGATGGTCGCCATCGCCGGACAATAGCGCTCTTCAGAAAGCTTGATAGCACGCTGAACCTTCTTCTCATCCAGGTCGAACCCGGTTATCGAATACTCAATGTGAACCTCAAGGAACCGTTGCGGGGGCTCTTCCGCATCCTTGCTGGTCGCCTTCACCGTCAGCCCAGTCACCTGCTGCTGCATCTTGCGCAGAATCGACACCACATCCATGGCCGTGCAACCGGCAACACCAGCCGCAACCAGCTCCATCGGGCGAGCGCCGGTGTTACGCCCGCCAATCTCGGGGTTGCCAGAGTCAATCACAAGGGTATGTTTAGTGCCCGTCTCGACGACGAACTGCATCCCCTTGATGAGGGTAACGCTCGCTTGGGTCATTTACAATTTCCTCCTTTCAGTATCTATTGCGCACCACCTCGTCGGGATGGCGCGCATTTCGTGTGTTATTTGCTTGAAACTTGTGGAAAGGTTCTGGTAGAGTAACCGCTAAGTTTATCGATAAAAATCACTTTTGGGGGAAAGTTGTCATGGCTGAATTGTTTTCCGCAGACTGGGCAGGTCGTTTTGGCGAAGAGTGGAACAAAGAGGCAAAGTTGTCGGGTGAGCTCGCGAAGATCGGCTTCAACTCTACCATTGCCTACGGCTTCGATGGGGAGGACAAGCCTCGTGCTTTTATCAAGGTCGAGAACGGTCGCGTCACCGCGAGCGGTGCCTACGCAGGCGAGCCAGTCAACTGGGATCTGCGTGCAAGTCCCGACAATTGGAAGAAATGGGTTAGTAGCGGCATGGGCATGGTATCGCTCGGCATGGCCTACACCACCCGCAAGCTTAAGTTTAACACGGGTGATTATCTTGCGATGATCAAGGATCCGCGCATGGCGGGCCCGTTCATCGAGAGCTTCAATGTGATGGGTCGCGCCTAACCGGCACGTACACCGCACCTCGATTGCACTGACAGGCCCCCGCAGACACGACCGCGTGGGGTCTGTTATTTTGTTGATGGTTGTGCCCCAGAGGTCTGGTGGTGCGCCTCTACACTTAGGGTATCCTGTCCCATGTCAAGAAATAAACTCATTGCGTTGTTGTTGATAGGGTCGGTGGGGGTTGCGGTTGGTGCGCCGGAACAAGGTTTTTCGGTGCCGTCCCCAAACGGTGTCGTGCCGCGTAGTACGCCCAACGTCGGTGATTATGCGGTTATCTCCGTCGAATCGCGGGCCGTAGGTGCGGTCACGACGCTCGGTGGAACGGTCGTACCGTTTCGCGAGGTGACGCTTTCGGCCCAACTCCCGGGGCGGGTAGTCTACCTGCGCGGTGGAGAGGGTGATTGGTTCGAGGATAAGCAAGTTCTTGCCGTTTTGGGTGATGAGGATCTCCTTGCCCAGCGCCGTGCTGCTGTCGCAGACGCGGCCAACGCCGATTTCGCCGTACAAAATGCGCGCGTCCAGTTTTCCCGTGAAATCTATTCCGGGCGCAGTAATCGACCCAACACCGAAATGGGTATGGGCGTACCTTCTATGTTCGATCAATTCTTTACCAAACCGATGGCGGACATGTCGGGGCTTAGCAACCCCTACATGGACAGACGCGCCGAGGTCTATGGTGCTGGCACGAACGTCGAACAGGCACAGGCGGCCCTCGCTCGTGCGCAGGCCCGCATCGAAGAGCTTGACGCGAAGCTCCGTGATACGCGCTCTATTGCCCCGTTTGCTGGGGTGATCGAACAGAAATTCGCAGAGGTGGGGGATACCATCCAACCTGGTCAGCCGATCCTCAAGGTGGCCGACACCCGCAACCTCCAGATCCGCGTCGAGGTACCTGCACGCCTTATGCCGGGTCTGCGCAAAGGGATGGTGATCCCGGCCAAACTTGATGTCGGTAACGCCCGCATTGAGGCACGTATCGCCCAGATCTACCCCATCGCCGACACCCAACGCCACACCGTAACCGTCAAGCTTGATCTGACGCAAGGGTCTCAGGCGGGCCCCGGGATGTATGCCGAGGTTCAGATCCCAGACGTTAGCGCCTCTTCCAGCAGTCTGCCAGTAGTACCGCTCTCCGCCGTCGTATGGCGTGGCAGTCTGCCCGCAGTCTTCGTTGTCGGTGCCGACAGCCGCAGTGAGCTGCGCATGGTGCGAGTTGGCGAACGGATTGGCAATAGTTTCAGTGTCCTATCCGGCCTCAACGTCGGCGAACGGATCTTGGCCGCACCCGCGCCTGGGTTAGCAGATGGTTGGGGTCAATCAGGCAGCGAGTAATGACGACCGATAATCACGGCAAACACACATCAGGCGACCACACCACCCCCGGAAACCATGACCACGGTGGTCATGGTTTCTTCGAGCGTCGATCCACTGATCGTGCGGGGCTTGGCATCGCCGGTAACATGGCGAAGGCGTTTGTCCATTCGCCTTTGTCCCCGTTGCTGTTATTCGCCTCCCTCTGTTTGGGACTGCTTGGACTGGTGCTAACCCCGCGCCAGGAAGACCCGCAGATCTCCGTCCCTATGGTCGATATCTTTGTGGCCTACCCGGGCGCTTCGGCGTCTCAGGTTGCATCACTCGCCATCGAACCACTCGAACGCATCATGAGCGAGATCACCGGCGTCAAGCACGTCTACTCCGCTGCGATGCGCGGCCAGGGGATGGTAACTGTCGAGTTTGATGTCGGCCAACCGATGGGCCCTTCCATCGTCAAGGTTCATGACAAGGTTCAGTCAAACCTCAATCTCATGCCGCCAGGGGTCGCTATGCCCTTGGTGAAACCGAAGGGCGTGGACGACGTGCCAGTAATGGCCCTCACCCTGTGGTCAACCGACGTCGATGATAGCTCCTTGCGAACCCTCGCCCTAGACGTTCTCCAGAGCCTCAAAGAGGTACCCAACACCGGCTGGAATGAGGTAATCGGCGGCCGTCACTCCGAGATCCACGTCGAGGTGCTGCCCGAGCGCTTGTCGGGTTTTGGGATTAGCCTCGACCAGGTTGCTCAAACCATCCGTAGCGCCAACGCAGAACAGACCGCCGGCTCCTCGGAGACCGGGGGAACACGCTACGCAGTCACCAGCGGCTCCTTCTTACATGGCGCTGACGACATCAAGCGCCTCGTCGTCGGGATTCGTAACGCAGTTCCGGTATACGTCAGCGACGTAGCCAAGGTTAGCGACGGCCCGCAAGAAACCTCTCAAATGGTGTCCTATTACACCAGCGCCAGCCACCCAGCAGGTGCCGGGGTAGCGAATGGTGCCGCTGCCGTAACCATTGCCATCGCCAAAAAGGAGGGCAGCAACGGTGTATCGGTCGCCAATGCCCTGCTCGATCGGTTGAACAACCTACGCGAACGGATCGTCCCCTCCAACGTACACGTTGCGATCACCCGTAACTATGGCGACACCGCGAACGAAAAGGTCAATGAGCTACTAAAGAAGCTCTTCATTGCCACAGGTGCAGTAACCATTCTGGTCTTGATGGCGCTTGGGGTGCGTCCTGCGGTCGTGGTGACCATCATCATTCCGGTGGTCATCCTGCTCACGGTTTTTGGCGCACTAATGACCGGCTACAGCATCAACCGAGTGAGCTTGTTTGCCTTGATCTTCTCCATCGGTATCCTGGTGGATGATGCCATTGTGGTCGTGGAAAATATCTATCGGCGCTGGCTAGAAAAGGGCGAGAACGACACCGAAACCGCAGTGGATGCGGTACGTGAGGTGGGTAATCCGACCATCCTCGCCACCTTTACCGTGGTGGCCGCCTTACTACCAATGGGCTTTGTCAGCGGCATGATGGGCCCCTATATGCGACCCATTCCGGTTCTCGGCTCGCTTGCCATGGTGTTCTCGCTGTTTGCCGCCTTCATGTTTACCCCGTGGCTCCTGATGCGCATCAAGCCACCACTGGCGAGTCTCCGCAAAGCAGAAAAACGCGAGCACCGCGAGAAAGAGGCCGTCTCTCGCGTCTACCGCCCCTTCATGAAAGCACTCATCGAAAACAGATTCTTGGGATGGGTCACCCTCTTTTCTATTGTCGGGGTATGGTTCCTCTCAGTGTCGATGTTCTATTTCAATGCTGTGCCGGTAAAGATGCTCCCCTTCGACAACAAATCGGAGTTTGACGTCATCATCAATATGCCCGATGGCACAGCACTCCCGAACACCGCCAATGTTGCCCGACAGATGGTGGATGTGCTACGCAAGATCCCCGAAGTAACCGCGTTGCAGAGTTACGTTGGCGTCGCCTCACCATTCAACTTTAATGGGCTGGTGCGGCACTATTATCTGCGTGACAAGTCGTGGCACGCTGATATTCAGGTTCAGCTAATGCCCAAGGGGGCGCGTCACCGCAAGAGTCACGAGATTGCCGTGGCGGCGCGCAACCTCCTAGAGTCCATCGCTAAAGCCTCGGGGGCGGTCTTAACGGTTGCCGAGGTTCCACCCGGCCCACCCGTCCTGCAAGCCATTGTTGCCGATATCTACGGCCCGGACGATCACGCACGTCGTGGTTTTGCACGCGATCTAACCAAAATCTTCGCCCAAGCGGCCCGCCCCATCCCTGGGGAGATGCGCGTCGTCGACGTCGACAATTATCTCACCGAACCGCACCAGGTTTATCGCTTTGAGGTAGACACCGAGAAGGCCGTGCGCCGTGGAATTTCCGTTGACACGGTAAATCGCAACCTCGCGATGGCCATGGGCGGCGAGAAGCTTGGTGATGTCAAGCGTGGCAAATCATTAGAACCCACCTACATCACCTTACAGATACCCCTCTCAGCCCGTGCCGACATCGCACATCTCGGGGATCTACCCATCCCGTCCAGTAGTGGCACCGTGATGCCGCTCGCAGAACTGGGGCGGTTCGTCGCGGTTCGCGAGGACTCAACCATCTTTCACAAGGATCTGCGCGCTGTTGAGTATGTGGTTGGCGACATTGCCGGACGCCTCGGAGCCCCCATCTATGGGATGTTCGCGATCCAAGACCTCCTGAACAACTACACCTCCCCGGATGGCGTGAAGGGGCCGAGCGGTAACTACCTTGGGCCACCCGAGACCTCCGATAGAACCGGCTTCGAGTGGACTGGTGAGTGGACTGTCACCTACGAGACCTTCCGCGACATGGGCATCGCCTTCGGCGCGGCACTCGTGCTCATCTACATACTGGTAGTCTGGGAGTTTGGGAACTTCACCCTGCCTGCGATTATTATGGCACCCATCCCACTCACCCTGATTGGTATCGTGCCGGGACACTGGTTGATGGGCGCTGAGTTTACTGCCACCTCAATGATTGGGTTCATCGCGCTGGCCGGTATCATCGTGCGCAACTCCATCCTGCTCGTTGACTTTGCCAAACACCAGATCCTTGCCGGGCACCCCCTGCATGAATCGGTAATCCTCGCCTCCGAGACCAGGTTGCGTCCCATCATGATCACAGCACTCGCCCTGGTCGCTGGCTCTTGCGTGATCCTGTCCGATCCTATCTTCCAAGGCATGGCAGTGTCGCTGCTGTTTGGCGTGATGGTCTCGACCCTACTAACCCTCGTCGTCATCCCATTGGGATGCACTAGTGCTGCCAATTCCTTTGAATACCCTCACCCAGCCCCTGGCTTGGCGGATGGCGGCACTACCCAGCAACCTTCCGCTGTGCAACGCGCTGCGACACCCAACACGGAAACCCCACGCCCCACGACACCCCCCACAAGCGTGGCAACAGGCTCCCCGGCTGCGCCACCCGCCCCCACCATGGCACTGGTTACAACACCGACCACATCACCACCAGTCGCAATTCCTCGCCCCATCTCGCCACCCAGCGCAAAGGGCTCGTTCCCCGCCTTCGATACCCCCCTCACGGTGCGCCCGCACGTCGAGGTAAGAGCGAAGCTGCCAGGATCCCCCCCTCCGGCAGAGAACGTGGCGACCGAGGGTGACGTTCCCTCCCCGGCCCCCGAGGGGGGCGGCGTTTTGCTGCGTCCCGATCTTGCAAGCCGCTTGGAACCACTCTGGCGATCGGCCCCGCGCTCCTCGGAAGGCAGCACAATACCGTCACCATCCTCGGCTGAAGCAACGACAGTTGCGGCACCTTCTACGGCACCTTCTGTTGAATCATCGCCGATTGAGTCACCAGCCGTTGAATCACCTTTGGTTGAGTCATCTGCGGTTGAATCACCTGCCGCTGAATCACTTGCGATTGAGTCACCTTCGGTTACAGCAACCCTGGTTGAGTCACCTGCCGTCGAATC
>CAIRSR010000052.1 GCA_903881315.1 uncultured Thiotrichales bacterium
GACTATTCATGTCATGTTAGCATTGCCTGGTTTTAACGATATTGCGCAAGATACCCAGAATCTTAAAGCTGCCGCATTTATCACGGGGCTTGCGATACTGTTTCTGATTGGGGGCGTGTTGATGTATTTACGCCGCTCGGCGCGCCATGTCGCCCAGCTTCGTGACAAACAAACCCTGTTGGAAGAACAAAAACAACGTGCCGAAGAGGCAACCGTCGCCAAGGCGCAATTCCTCGCCAACATGAGTCACGAGATTCGTACCCCAATGAATGGGGTGATTGGACTTAGTCAATTGGCGTTAAAGGCGTGTCGGGACGATAAACAAAAGGATTATCTGCACAAGATCATCTATTCTGCAACGGCGCTCCTCACCATTATCAATGATATTTTAGACTTCTCCAAGATAGAAGCAGGTAAATTCACGCTAGAAACAATTCCATTTAATCTGCGCTCGGTACTCGATGGTGCAGCCAACATACTCTCCATGCGTGCCGCAGAAAAACAATTAGAATTGCTCTTTCATATCGCGCCGAATGTTCCGCTGCATCTCAACGGTGATCCACTCCGCTTGGGTCAGGTGTTGCTCAACCTAATTAGTAACGCCATCAAGTTCACCGAGCAGGGCGAGGTTGTCCTTTCCATTACCATTGGCAAACGACAAGAAGAATCGGTTTCATTACATTTTTCTGTACGCGATACCGGCATTGGTTTAAACCAAGAACAGCTTGCTGGATTGTTCCAGTCCTTTCGTCAGGCAGATGCCTCGACCACGCGCCGATTTGGCGGCACGGGTCTTGGTCTTGTCATCAGCAAGCGAATTGTCGAATTGATGGGAGGTAACATTACGGTTAGCAGTGAGCCCGGTGTTGGTAGTATATTTATCTTTAGCGCAATATTTGATCTGCGGGCACAGGAAGAAGATGTTCCCTTCCCAGAAATCATCAGAAACAATCTTCGCGTATTGGTGGTCGATGATAACGCAACGGCACGCGAGATATTATCGGCAATGCTCATCTCCTGGTCGATGCAAGTCCAGACCGCGAGCGGCGGACTAGAGGCATTGTCTGCCCTTTGCAGCGCCAGCGCAAATCATGCCCCCTTCGATCTGGTATTGCTCGATTGGCATATGCCAGAACCCGATGGTATTGCCATGACAAAACGTATTTTAGAGAACGATACAGATAGGGAAAAAACCGCGCATTATCATGATCAGCGCTCATCGACATGACGTGTTAATGACTGAGGCAGAACAGCTTAGGATTGATGCCTTTCTGGTCAAACCGGTCGATAAGTCTCTTCTCCTAGAAACGATTGCCGCGCTATTCACGAAGACCACGCCGATGCTCGCAACCAGTGCGCAAAGCGCAGCGCCGACCATTGCCGCACCCGAATTGCAAGGCGCACACATCCTACTGGTCGAGGACAATGCCATCAATCAGCAGATTGGGATCGAATTCTTAAGCGATGCGGGTATCCAGGTTACTCTTGCGGTCAATGGGCGAGAGGCGGTAGAAAAGGCCTGTTCTGGCGTGCTCTTCGACGCAATCTTAATGGATGTTCAGATGCCAGAAATGGATGGCCTAGAGGCAACCCGAAAGATTCGTGAGCATCTCGGCTCTCTTCACCTCCCAATCATCGCCATGACCGCCCAGGCCATGGAAATAGAGCGGTTGTCTTGTCTTGCGGTGGGCATGAATGATCACATTGCCAAACCCATCGTCCCACAGATATTGTTTGCAACCCTCGAACGGTGGCTGTTACCACGTCGCCCCAAGGCTTCTGCCGCGCCCACACCTGCGATAACCGCTAATATCATCGCCACCTCATCGACCGTTTTTCCCCAAAATCCTGAGGGCATCCTACCCGATAGTCTGCCACCCTTTGATCTAAAGGCCGCCGTGAGCCGAATGGGGGGTAAGCAAAAACTGGTACTAAAATCCTTAATCGGGTTCTATGAAGGCTTCAATACTGCGCCGACAGAAATCAATCGGCTGGTACTCGAAGATAAGATGGACGAATTGTTACGCCTCGCCCACACCATCAAGGGAATTGCCGCGACATTAGAGGCAAAGGAATTGGCCATAGCCGCCGGGGCACTCGAAAATGCGCTGGGCTCCAAACGCCCCGATGGGGTACAACTATTAATAGAGCCGCTGCGGGCGGCGTTAATTCCCGCACTAGAGGCAGCAGCAAAGGTACTGCCCACGCCCGCGACTACCACCGCCAATCCTGCGCCTACTATGTCGGCCATTAACCCGATCGAGGTCAATCGGCTGCTTGCTGAATTACGCACCCTGCTCGCCAAAAACAGCACCAAGGCAAGAAAGGCAATCACGCCCTTGCGTGAGGCATTGGCGGGACTACCGCTAGATCCCCATTTCGACGCAGTAGCAGCACATCTTGAAAGATTCGATTTTCGTGGTGCCGAGAATAGCCTAACCGTACTTGTTTCCCATTTACCAGTTCAAGAACAACATCCATGACCACCACTATTGGCCAGATTCTCATTGTCGATGATGCACCAATTAACATCGAGATATTGATTGCCATCTTTGAGGACGATTACGATATCGTCGTCGCAATGGATGGCGAGCAAGCAATTAAACTTGCCAAAAGCGCACACCCGGATCTCATTCTGCTTGATGTAATGATGCCCGGCCTGAATGGATACCAGGTTTGTTCTATACTAAAGCAAGACGCAAACACCAAGGATATTCCCGTCATCTTCGTCACCGGACTTGGCGAGGAACAGGCAGAGGCAAAAGGTTTTGATAGTGGTGCGGTAGATTATGTGACCAAACCAATCAGTGCAGGCATTGTACGACGGCGGGTACTTAATCACATCGAGCTAAAAAGGGCGCGGGATAATCTTGCTGAGCTAGCCCTCACGCTAGAACGCAAGAATAATGAACTGCTCCTTTTGCGCGAAAGAGACCAAGAGGATATGGCTATTGCGAACGATATAATGAACCATATCATGCACTCAGATGAATTGAATGACCCCAGCATCCGCTATTTCCAGCGCCCTGCCCAACAATTCAGCGGAGATTTTATCGCCGCTGGTCGCGACAATAAGGGTGATTTGCGGATCATGCTCGCCGATGTAACCGGGCATGGATTACAGGCCGCACTCTTTTTGTTACCGATCTTCCGTATCTTCCGCACTATGGTAAGAAAAGGTTTGCCGACCAGAGAGATTGTTACAGAAATCAATACCATTATGCACGAGATTTCCGGTACCGGACGATTCATCGCAGCAGTAATTGCCCATATCAGGTATGACACGGCTTCCATCGAGATCTGGAACGGGGGTATTGCAAGCGCTTATTATGTGGAGAACAATGGGAATGTTCATTGCTTTGAATCGCGCCACCTTGCTTTGGGTCTGCTGAGAACGCCAGATACCAACTGCGAAATCCTTACTGCCTCACCGGGTACCCTTATCATTTGTTCGGATGGTCTGACCGAGGCTGAAAATTCTTCGGGCGTGGCCTTTGGTGAGGCAGCGCTACAAACCATATTGCGCAATTCACCACCCAAAGAATTATTAGATAACCTCTTGACTGCGGTTGATGCCCACCTCGCGGGTCATGCTGCCCATGATGATCTATCTATCGTGATGGCATTGATGTAAAGTGCCCTTGCCATCCATACGCCCAATATACCTACACCAGAAACCTTTGGCGGACAGTTCACCTTATTTAGGAGTTGGAACTTGAACAAACCCTTTCCGAAGCAAATACTTCGCATCTTGGGCTGGACGTTGGCCACCATCATCGGCTTGCCCATCATCGGCTATCTGTTATTGTTGCTTATTAATCTACAGGACAGCCCGCTCTCGCCTTCCGTTGAAAATCTTCTCAATTCCAAGCCCCCCGCCAGCATTGCAGCCAATGATAACGGCTACTTCGCATGGGTTGGGATTGTCGGCGCGGAGGATCAGGATCCTGCGATCTGGGGTCAGCGTTGGTTTAATGAGGCATTGGCCATCGATAAGGAATTCCGCACCTCAATGTCCCCGCGTAATTTCGCTATCGACAAGGAAAGACGCAAACCAGAACCAACAATAAAGGGTTTCCCCTGCGAGAAGATAGAAAACTGCGCCTTTGATTTCGTCGAAAAGGACACGGACGCCGCACGAGTTATTCTGCAGAACGGCCATATCACCCTAGAACGTGGCGACAAGGCGCTCGCCTTTCCTGATTACCAAGAACCCTGGCGGGCTGATTATTCTGTTGCATCGACCATTAGCCCCCATCCGAATGGCTGGCTGGCCTTATGTGCCACACGCTTTGCCCTTGCCGCGAAAGAGGGACGCCACGACGATGCTATCAACCAAATTGCTCGTGAGGTTGCCTTCCATATCAACCAGCTTCGCGGCAGTTTGGCATTTGTTGATAAGGTATTGGCTACGCATAATCTTGGCGCACGCTACCGATTACTTAGCCAGTATATCCAACGGTACCCGGAACCTGCCAAGGCGCGAATTGACAAAATCGCGAAAATAATCGTAGCACTACCGCGAGAGGTCACCAGTCTGCAAGCGAGTCTTTTGCTAGAGGAAAGGGTCGTCACCACCGTACTTCTCGCCACAAAAACCAACAAAGAGTTTGAGCGTGAACTGCTAGGTGAACTCGGGGATATTGCCGGGCCCTATCTAGCCAAACCCTTTTTTCTCGTGTCTGTCAGCGCGAACGAATTCACCGGCGTTATGGATCTCTGGATTCATGCCGATGGCTTGACCGACAAGGCCTATCGAGAATCCATTATCTACGCACAGCGCTACGGTGCCCAAGAGGTCGCTTCGTTTAATCTGCGCAATCCCGTGGGGCACCTACTGCTTGGCGTGGCCTATCAGAACATCTTTCCCTATATGTTACGGCGTGATGACCTACTCGCCTTGCGTGCCTTGGTGGCTTTCCAGGTTAAGCTCTTGCAGAATAGCATTACTGATCCCGCCGCCATCACTCGAGCCATTGCTGCGGACAAGGATTTATTAACCCATCCGTTTTATGGAACCACCCCGATATTCGATAAAGAAAAGCGTGTGATTAGGTTTGCGAATAGTGGCGCTTTTGGGGGCGAGGAACTAAGCCTTCATATTTAGTTTAGATTCGATGCTACCCTTACGATGCCTTTTATCTTAAATACCTTCCTCGAGGATTCGGGGAAGGTATTTCTTACGGGAAAATCGGTGGACGCCTCTTTCGTTACCTTTTCGCTTTACGCAGCAAAGATTATTCTGTTTTCAGCAAACTCCCCTCTCCACGAACAGCGGACGGGGTATTGTCCAGAACCTGCTTTCTATCGAGCGGAGAGGACTCAGGCAACGCCCAACCACCACCAAGGGCCTTTAGCAAGGTAACGCTCGCCACCAGGCGACGGCTCAGCAGCGAATTCAGGCCTGCCTCAGCAGAAAGCATGGCGGCCTGCACCGTCAC
>CAIRSR010000053.1 GCA_903881315.1 uncultured Thiotrichales bacterium
GCAGCAGTCGATGTTGCTGTGCCGGGAACGATGACCTTGCTTGTGCCCGTTGCGGCAGCAGCAGCAGTCGATGTTGCTGTGCCGGTGACCGTAACAGCAGACGGGGCAACCTCAGCCCACGCCGCACCACCCCATTGGTAGCCACCCCACACGGCAGGCCTCCTAGAAGTGGGTGATGATTACAGCGATACCAGCAGCACCAATACCACCAGCACCTGACACTTGACCTGTGACAGAAGCACCACCACCACCGCCACCACCACCGTAGTTACCGCCAGCAGGTGCGGCGCCCGGTGCACCCGCAATCGAAGCAGGACCACCACCAGCACCCCAGCCGCCTTGCGGTGCACCTGTCGCAGCGGAGAACCCTGCAACACCGGGGCCAACGGAACCGGAGTTGTTGATTGCCCAACCACCACCGGCAGAACCACCAGCAAGCAGCGCATTCGCAGTAGACAAACCACCACCACCACCGCCACCACCAGCAGCACCTGCGCTCCCGGCAGTACCAGCAGCAGCCGAACCGCTAGACCCACCTGAGCCGGAAGAACCAGCGATGTTTCCCCAACCGCCACCACCACCGGAAGCACTGGCAGCAGACACGCCACCGCCACCAGCAGTGCCACCAGCGGCCATCAGCAAGTTCGCGGTCGTACCGAACTTAGTATGTTGCGAACCGGAACCGCCGTTACCGTTCGTGGCAACAGTTGACACACCCACACCGCCAGCGCTCGTTGTGCCAACAGTGACCGCCTCAGTGGCAGCAAGCAAACTTGCCGGGTAACCCATGTGAGACATGGCACCACCGCCGCCACCACCACCACCGCCGCGGGCAGTAGAAGTAGCGTCGCAACGACCTGAACCGCCACCGCCACCACCACCGACAAGGTAGACGTAAACCATGGTCGCCCCGGCAGGTTTCGTCCAAGTACCGGAAGAAGTGAAAGTTTGGATTTGCGGTGAGTCATCCGTCATCATCTTCGCGGTGGGACCGGCGAACACAAGCCAACCCACGGCGACAGACCGCGCCGTTGTGGACTCTTGTGCGCGTGTAATTGTGAACGTGTCTGTGGCAACCACTGTCACCCGCGCAATCTCGGCGGTGGTCGAATATGCGTCCGGTGAAGTTCCGGCAGGGACCATCACAATGTTGAACGGTGCGGCAGGGAACCTTGCGCCTTGGCCTGAGTTCAGAACGAGCGAAGTTCCGGCTGTCGGTGTTGACGGCGCAGTTAGGACGATCCCTGCCGCGAAGTTCGTTACCGCATCAGTAGCCATCGTGGGCTACGACATTGACAAGGTGATACCGGCAACCGCAATCTGGAAAGTGTTACCGGCTGCAACAGATACCGGGGCACCGGTGAAGTTTCCGAACCACACACGCAACGCAGCACTATCAGTCAACTCGAACGACTGAATCGACCACGCACCACCAGTACCGTTAGTCCAAGACAATGCGGTCGTAGCGGGGACTGTGATGTTAGAACCAGCCGACGACGCGGTCACAGCGTTAGCGAGCGCCGTTCCGCCAGCGGTGTAGCCGGTTCCGGTGATCTCAGTACCCGACGCGCTAGCGCTGCTGGCTGTGGAGGTGAGTTTCACCTTCATGGCGGAAGCACCAAGAGCGGTCCAAGTGCCGGGGATACCTGCCGCACCTGTTGGGCTGATCGTGTTCATAATCTTGCTGACCATTGCTTGGTCGATAGCGGCCATCAGATTTCATCCTTCATCTCGGAAACTTGCTCCAACATTTCGGCAGTCATTTCGGCCACAGATACAGGGCCGGATGAGACGATGTTACCGTCTGCGTCGATAACCTGCCACCCAATGACTTGCTCATCAACTAGTGCGCTCATAACTGCTCCCTCAACAATCACGGCAACCTCCTTGTATAAGAGTTGGGGCAGCAAGTCGCCCTCACGACCGACTGCCCCAACTCTAGAACGATCAGGTTAGCGCGGAAGTGATCGCGCCAGACGAGAACGTCAGCGTGTCACCTAGCACCGTTGTCTTGCTTGTGATCGTTCCCAATTCCATGCGCTTCTTTGTCGCGGTGCTATCCCACAACTCGATACCAACCGTGGTAGCGGCTGGCATGTTTGTTTGTGATACCGCAGCATTGGTCGCCTGAGAACCTGTACCAGAAGAAACAGCAGCCCAGTTCGCTCCGATGCTAATACCAGAGGCGTTTACGTAAGAGCCACCATCTGTAATCGCTGTTCCATCCGTTGTTGCCGAACCATTCGTAGCCATAAGGCGAATCAGGATCGGGTAGGTGAGGGTTAGCGTTCCCAAGGTCAATGTTGCCGATGTTGGGTGCAACGTCTTGATAATTTCGTCTGCAATACGACCAGTGGCAGAGTTAGAGATTGTCATTTTGTTACGCCCCCTCAGCGGCAGTAGTTGCTATGATTGCTGCGTTCTTGGCTTCTTGCAACGCAATAAATTGATCCTGCACAGGCTCAGTCACAATCTTCGTGAGAATTTCCTGTTGTGTCATACCGTTTGGGATCAAATCACAAGAGCCGTCAGGACAACCAACATTCGTGCAGCAGTCCATATGGCGGAGTTGCAGTTCTGTATCCGCGATGTCGGCAGAAATGCTTGCCTTCTCGTCATCAGTTAGATCGGGGTTAGCGATAACTGATTTGATCTGAGCAACATTCACCGGAACCGTACCGGGGGTATAACCAACTTGATGACGAGGCCCACGGTCAACTACCCCGCAAACATCACAAATTCTGTTTGGGTGATTGTCGATACTAGGTGTTGCCACCGTAGCGACAGGTACGCCGGGATCGACTGTCATCATGCACCTGCATTCTTGAAGTGTTCAAATGTGGGAGAAATACCGGAACTAGCAACCTCAACCCGAATTGTGTCCTGCAAGAAAGAACTTAGCGAGTGGAAAGTTGCCGTGTCAGCATCATTCAAAGTTGCTTCAAAATCCTCGAAAGAAGGAACCGCTACAACAGCAGCAACCTCAACTGGTGCCTCTACTGGTACGTCAACCGGGTTGCTGTCATCCGTCGCTTCCGCAACGGAAGTTTGATCTGGTGCGTCAGGGTTGCCGCTAGTTGCCTCGTTTGGGGCGATTTCAGGGGCTACAGGAGCGTCTACTACTGGCGGAGCGTCCGGTGTAGGCACAGGGTCTACTGGCGCGTCTACAACGGCAGGAATTGAGTCTGCAATGGGAGTAGCGTCTGGCGCTGACGGAACCGCAGCGGGATCAGACGGTACGCTCGGTGATTCCGTCATTTGCCTTCTCCTTCGTCTTGGGTCGAATTACACGCTTTTTTGTGGCAACTGCTACACCGCCACCATCTTCGGGGTCAGAATCCTCGTCTGCCACAGAAACATCAGTGACAGTTTGGATCGAGGCCAGCGCGTCGGATCGCTCCTTACGCCAAACCTCAATCGCGGAGTCATCTACCCACACAACTTCTAACACGCCTGAGCGGATTAGATGCTGCTGAGAATTTTCTGAATACTCCAACGCCTCCGGCACGAAGTCCCCAAATTGGCGGACATCAACCGGCGTGACTTTGAGAGTTCGCAATGCTCGGTATGACTTCACCGTTGCCATTTCGACTACCTCAACTCTCTCTATGCCTGTGTCAGTTCAGACTTGTCAGGAAACCGCTGTGGCGAAGAACATACCCAATTCACCAGCGGTTACCTTGAAGGCAAACGCGGCTTCAATCTCGATGCGGTCGCAAGCGATGTTTTCCATGCGGTACTTCTTGACACGACCACCCCACGCAGAGGCACCGGCATAGCCAGTCCATGCGAAGCAGTAGCCAGCCGAAGGAGTGGTCCGCGACGGGTTTGGCGCTGCGTAGCCCATGAGCATCGACTTACCGGCAAGCCAGTTAGTCGTAGGAGACATATCAGCGGTCATTTCGTCGTCATCGTTGCTTGACTCAACACCGTAGGACACGTACACGTTGGGTATGTCGATTGCCTTCCCGACCAGTTGCTCAGTCAAGAAACCAGTCTGCGTGTACTTGATGCGGTCAATGATTTCCGCGTGGTCAAGCAGAGCGGCCCAAACTTCTGATCCCATGAGGACGAAGTTGGGCTTCATGCCAGTCCGCTTACGGAATCGCAGGACCGCCTTCCGGAACGTCTCAATGGGAGTCGATCCAGAAAGGTCGAACTGCTTGAAGTTGGTGCCAGACGTACCAGCGGTGTCACCAGTAACCGTCTCTGACCACGGAGTCGCAACGAAGTAGTTGCTTAGGAACTCCTTTTCACGGCGCAGGAGAACCTGCTCAGTGACGAGTTCCGTGCCGCTACGGTCCAACTCAAAGTACGAGTCAGCGTTTGCGCGAAGTTGATCTTCAACGTCGTGGTGCAGACCCCAAACCTCACAAGCGTAGGTGTCGCGTGAGAAGGCCCACTCAACACCGGGAGTCTCAGTACCGGGCGCACGCTTTGCAGCGCGAGTCTGCAAGAACGAGCGGCGTCCGAATTTGTAGTAGTAGTCAGTTGCGAAATCGCTCTTGACCACTGGGAAAATCTTGTCCGCTACGAAGTTCTCTGCGCTCTGCTGTGCGTAGGAAATCGCAACGGTGGTTAGTTCACGGTTTACGTGAACATCGCCGGGGAGAATGTTAGGCATGTTCTATTCCTCTCTTGTTTCCCGTTGCTTACAGTGCGCCGAGAGGCCGAAGCAGGACTGAGACGTTTACGCCAGCCCCACTAGCAGCGGTTTCAGCAATTCCGACCACACGCTGCGCTCGGATAACCTTGGTAGCCGTTGCAGGAGTTGCAACGTCTTCTGTCTTGCCATTGGCGTTGCTGATCGTGAAGGCGTTGGTGCTAACAGACTGGACAACGAAGGTTCCGTTGTTACCAGCAGTAGTAGCCGACGCAATCGTCACAACGTCACCAGCAGCAAAGCCGTGAGCGGTAACGCAAACGGTGACAACACCAGTGGTAAGCGAGAACGACCCTGAGGTCAAAACATTCTTCGCGATAACCACGTTTACGGTGACGTTCGTTGCCTTACCAGAAGCGTCGATGTAAAGGATATCGCCAGCGGTAATCGCTACCGCAGCAATCGCTTTTACAACACCAGTGATAGCAACGGTGCCTGCCTGACCAAGCAAGGGCTTGTTCTGCAAGACGCCAATAGCGGTATCCATCGCTGCCGTGCAGGGAACGATGGTTGCTCCACTCATCTTGACGAAGAGGTACTGGTTGCTCGAAAGATCAACACCAGCAACGTAAGAGCGGTTAAAACCTACAATGCTAATTGCCATGATTATTCACTCCTTCCGTTACTTGGTTGAGCCGTCGTAGGACTTTGGGTTCAAAGCCATTAGTGCAACCTGCGCTTGCTCGATGGTCGGGTACTGACCCTTCTCAACGAGTTCACGGGCCTCAGATTCGCGCTTCTCAATGTCGCTTGTTGATTCGCCACCACCGGGCTTGCCCCACGACTTTGTGATGTCAGCAGACTTAGCAGCAGCGTTAGCGCCTTCCAGCGACTTCACTAGAGCCTCGTAGCCAGCCGGGTCAGCGGTGTGCAGAGCGCGAAGGGACTTGGCAAGTTCAACCTTATCGCCGGGAACTGCGTCAAACTTCTCAGCGACATCGTTCCACTTAGCAACCAAGGCGTTCTCGTTCGTCTTCTGCGCCTGCTTTACAATCTCGGTGACCTCAGGGGATAGACCCTTGAAAATGTCAACCTTTTCTACTCCTGCTGCTTTCTCCAAGGTGTCAACGTACCCGGCGACATCAGCCGGGAGGTCAAGACCATCGAGGGCAGCGGGGCGGGTGATTTCTGGCATGTTCCCACCTTCCGATGCGGACTTGATGATTTCGGTGATCTGTTGCCGGACCACCCCGGCCTTCTTAGAGATTTCTCTGTCGCCAGTGAAACCCTTACCAACCCAACTAGAGAACGAATCATCAATGGCGGCGTTGAAGTCCGTCATTAGTTCTTCATACTCGCCGGATGTGGACTTTGTTACTCCACTGTCAAACATCTTGGCGATGTTTGTAGCAAGGTCAGCAGCGAGAGACAGAGCCTCTACTGCGATTGTTCCCTGCTCGCTGGGGGTAAGTGATTTGGCAACAGTTGGTTCAGTCTTGGAATTAAAGTCTGCGCCTGTGTTGTCGTCGTCTTCGTCGTTGTTTATGTCAGACTCGTCCGACTCGTCATCATCATCGTCGGTTTCTTCATCCAACGAGTCAGCAATGGCCTGTAATTCCTCTTCCGTCAAGTCAGTGTCACCAGACTGATCGGAGTCGGTTTCGTCAACCTCGCTAATCTCTTTGCGAACAATGACAATAGACTTCTTGATATGCGAACTACCGCAATCGGGGCAGGAAGCCTCATTAGGGGCGATATCGTTTCCGCAATCGCCACAAGTCAAACCGCCCTTACGCTTTTCAATTACCTCAGTCGCCATTAGGCGGCGCTCCTTTCTAATGGGGCGTTCTTTACCCGAAGATAGGCTAGAATCCGCCGAATTTCTCGTTCCGGCCGGTGTGTCGCGCTTGAAAAGGGCAACATGGGAGTCCTGATTAGCCCCACCGTCAACTAATGAAACCTCGTCGTAGCGCATTCCACTAAGGCGATTTTTGGCTACTGACATATCAAACCTCCATTACCGGAGTGCGGATTCCGCGACCGTGGACGCTAAACATTGGGTATTTGCCCGACTTTACGCCTGACCAAACATTTTTGTCACGAACCTTCCACCCGGTCCACCAGCCCATAGGCAGAGCGTCAGGCGCGAGGCCCATAGCGGATAGTTTCTCAGGAGTAGAGACAAACGACTCTACAAGGGTGCTAACTCCCTTGCGAACGTGCATTTCGCCGCCGTCTCTTGAATGTAGAACGAAGTCATATGCGGACTTCTCGATTTCCGCAGGGTCATCGAGTATGTCTCCCTGCCGGTCTATCACAACCTCGCCATTTTTGCGAATACCTACTGAGGCCCAGCCAAACACTAATTGCTGGTCCTCGTCCTTTTTACTAATCTCCCCGCGTAATTCGAATTCAATTTCATCATAGGACTTGTTGATGTTCCAGCCTTGGGGCAGTTGATCCATAGCCCGTAGGTCTAGTGCGCGTTGAATGATGTGGGCACGGGCTGCGGCCTTGTTCCTAGCACGACCCCAATCGCTGATAGCGTTTTTTAGATCGCCCGTGTTTTCGATTGGGAAAGAACCATCTGCCATCGCAATGTTCTTGGCCGCAAGACGATCACGCATCTGTGGGGTGAACTCGCGCTTGCCAATGCTGCCAAGGTCGGCTGTCAAGGCGAAGAATTCCTCATCGCTGATGTCTAGTTTCATTATCCCTTCTTCCCGGCCATCGAACGCAACCGCGCTAGATCAGATTTCAAGTATTTACGGTCTTCTGGATTAGTTTCCTCTTTAATTTCTTGCAGCAAAGCACTCTCCAAGAGAAGATAGTTCAACCGATCATGCGAGGCTATTTCTGACTTAACCTGCGCTGGGGTTTTTGTGTCACCAGTAATCTTCTTGCCAGCCTGAGCAAGTGCAGCACGGGTAGCCATTTCTCTAGTACCGTAGTATCTGCTTTGATCGCCGCTAGGATGCCAACCTACGTGTAATCCACCACCGTTAGAAAACTCAACTGACGAAACTGTTTTACCTTTATGCTTTACATCTTGGTATACATACCCGCCTCCACCACGATTGCCGGCAAAAGTAACATCAGGAATGCTGTCACCTGTTGCATGTTTCTGACCTTTTTCCGGGACTACGTGTGGCGCTGCTTCACCGCCCTTTGTCCAACGACCCATCAAATCGCGTAACTCATTTGGGTTGAACTTCTTAATGGTTTCCATGCCGCTTGTATCTACGCCAAGGAACTCTTTTGACAGTTCGTCAAACTCTGCGTCAGACAGAGTGAGCGACTTCCCAATGTGTGACTTCACTTTCTTCGCCTCCCACTCTGCTAGTGCTGCGGACGCTGCGGCTTGTACCTTTGGTGTTACGTGTCCTTCTCCCGCTGCCCACCGCTTCATCGAAACAACGGCGGTAGCAATGGCTTCCGATTCGGGGTGACCATGACGCACAAGCGCATGGGCTACCTCACGGATGTATTTGGGAAGGCCACCAGCGCGAGCAACCCAGTTACTCGTCTTGCTGGTGGAGAACGGCGAATCATCGGCAGGACGACCACCGGGAGAGATTGTCATTATTCTTCCTCCGTATCTGGTTCAAACTCTGCATCACGGCGGGCTAGTTCCTCATCCGACATCAATTTGATAGTAGATCCGTTAGACGTAAGCCATACAGTCATTTTGTTGCCCTCCTAGCCCGACTCGTAGTTGCCTTCGCCGCTTTGCTCGGTGGCTTAAACTTTGCCCATCTATCCCAAACTTTCGGGCTAATGTAATCGTTTAGTGAGACAGACTGTTCGTTTCCAAGTTTTTCAGATACCAAGTGCGAGATTTCTTTCAAGAGTGCCGTGTACTCGGCTTGGGTTGTTGGGTCTGCGTACTCATCCATGTACTGATACGCAAGTTTGTCTCCCAAGACATTGCGGAAGTCCTTAGCAGAGAAGCCATAACCTGAGGGAAGATGCGCCGTAATATAAGCGTTAGCGGTTCCTTCGTGGTCCTTTGGGAAAACCTGATCTGTACCTCTACGACCTGTTGTAAGCGCCTTCATAAACTTGGCTATAACAGGATCATCAGTAGTGATAACTAAATTCTTTGATTTTTTTCCTATAAACGAAATTGTTGTTGTGTTGCCGCTAACTTTTATGTGTTGCACTAGCAAGTTAGACGCACCGTAAGTCAGGTCAACGCCCTTCTTCTTGCGGCTACCTGTACGAATCGCTGTTACCCGAATCAAATACGCGAGCATTGCTTGCTGGTTGCCCTTGGCAATATCTGACTTCGCCTGCTTATCGAACGCGGGGAGGAACGGTTTTAGGTTATCCGCCCTGCTGTGCTTCTTATCCTTATTTGTAGCCTGAAATTCTCGGGTGTAAACATAGTCAGGCTTCTCTACCCCGGTCTTGGTGTTTACGTGTAACCCTCGAACAAGTTTGTCGTTGTTTTTTAAGTCGTCGGCAATCCAAACATCCGTCCAGTCCTTCGGAATCATTTTGTTCGGAGTAATGCCAAGTTCCTTGCACCTTGTCAAGAACTCGTCGCGCTCTTTTTGAGTTGCCTTGTGAACACCAGTGCGTACACCGTTGCGCCATTCAGCAATGCTTATCGGCCAGCGAGCCTCTTGACGGTTCTTCACCTTTGCTTCTGCTTTTACCTTAGTGGCAGCAGTACGAGCAGCAGTAACGCGAACAGTACGAGACAAAGCCTCTTTCTTGGGGGCGGGAGCGTGCTTACCGGGTACAGGAATTCCGTGTACGTGCGCTGCATGATGATTTGTAGCAGTTTTCTTGGCTTGTTCTAACGCCTTGTCTTTACTACCTCCATGCTTCCAGAATTCGTGCTTTGTCATCCCAACCCGAGCGCCGTTGACAAAAGTCCTATGCACCCATTCCCCTTGGCCCTGCTCAATAGTTGAGTGAACTTGCCCGGTACTCATTTCGTGACCGCCGCTGCCGCCACCCATAACTGTCCAACGACCGTGGAAATCACGAATCTGGCGGGATACATCGTGGGCGATGCCCTTAGTAATTGCAGCACCCTTACGGCGCTGGCGGCTAGTAATCACAGCGCTCTCCTTCTTAGTTGGCTTACCGTATCGCGTTCCTTTTTTGCCTTGCTTAGTTGGTCCTGCGTCCATCACTCTTACATCTTGTATAGAATGGACATTGCCAATTTTATCTGAGACATGCTTTTTCAACCACCGAATAGCGTCTACTGCAGTTTTATGGGTGCCGCTTATGGGCTTCCCGCCCTCATAAACAATGTGCTTGTTAGCACCTAGTGAAGCGACAATAAAATGGCCATAGCGTCTTCCATCTACCGCTCGCAGGCGTCGTCCAAGGTTACTGAACTCACTTACAGGAATTTTTATTGTTGGAGATAGTTGTGGGCCAGTTGTAACAGGCGACCTAGTACCGGGAGCAACGGTGTCAGGTATATGAGCGGTTATCAGGTTGCCCGTCTTGGGGCTGACTACCTGCACCGGCGTTGTTTGTAATTTTAGTAATGATGGGTCATTCCAATACTGAGCGTGCCAGTAAGTATCGGTTGGGTCGAACCCCATCGTCTTAGCCCATGCGCCTGCTATTTGGCGCTTACGAGCAGCATCTACTTTGACCTTCGCTGCTTCCTCCGCAAGTTTCGCATCCGACTCAGCCTTGCGCTTCGCATTGAACTCGTCCTTGTGGATAAACGTCTTTGTAGCGTGATCCCACCGCATGTCTGGTGAGTGGTCAATGGCAAGTTGCGCGTTATGCGCCTTGGCAGTCCGCAATTCCTTCGCAAGATTTTTCTGGCTAATGCGAGTCATGTTTCCAAGAGTGTCAACAACAAATGACTGCCCATTGCGAGGGCCTCTGCCTGTATAAGTAAACGCAATACCGTTGTTCTTGTTAGGGCTTAGGCTTGCACCTATAATAGTTGCTTCCTTGATCCCAAGCCGTACAAGAGTAGCGTGCTGCTTCGGAGTCACCGTTATAGATGGACCGTGAATAGTTCGCTTTACTGTGCGCCGCCTCTGATTTGGATAGATAACTCCATACAACCCGCGTTCAATCTTTTGCAGTTCGTCAGGAGTAGTACCGTTTGCGGCAGCAAGTTCTACGCGCTTCTTGTGTTCTATGCCAACGCCCTTTTTGGCTAGGCTATAAATATAACTAGCGTACTTGCGATCTGCTCCGTCTTCGAGTCTTTTAATATGCTGCTTTGCTGATACATCAAGTTTTGGGTCTGGCGCTCTAGAGACAAGGGTTTTCAACGGACCAATACCAGAAGGGTTAGAAGTAGCACGCCTTGCACGCGATGCACCAGTAATTTTTACTGTTCCAGACGGAAGTATTGCTCCACCGCCTCGCGTCCAGCGACCGTGTGCATCCCGCAACTCGTGGGAAACGTCTTTTGCTATTCCCTTTGCGATATCTGTCCCAAGGCATTTACCGTACATCGGTTCTTCCATCCCGCATTTCTTGCAACGCGGGTGACCATTTGGATGTGTCCATTGAGCAGCAACGTAAGCGTGCGGCCTCAAGTTATCTAGGTTTATTTTATTGCGGTTGATAACTTCTGTCTCCATCACGTATCCCGCTGGTTGTTCTAATGGTCCGGTGTATCCAAGGCCACGTTTCCTAACACCGCTACTTCTACCCATTCTTCTTTCTCTGCTTGTGTCATGCTTTCCCACTACCTCCATTGGAACTGTCGTACCGCCAGCGATACCACCGGAGAACGGGCGAGTGAGGCGCTTCTTCTTGCGACGCTTACGTGAGTCAGTCCCTACCTCTTGGTCAACGTGGACATCGGAAGGCGTGATGTTAGGCATGGTGCCACTCCGTTGTCACGATAACGAAACAGCGACAATTATGGGTTATGATGCCATTGCCAATGTACCATCCTTCATCCGTCTCAAGATTGTAGACAACACCGTTAAACGAATTGAAATCGACACTGACAATCTGATCGAACGCTACTTGGCCGGGGAGTCCGAAAAGTTCCTCAGTGAGTAACTTGGCGTGAGCAGAACCGCTATTCGCAAACGAGGTATCGAAACTACTCCTCAAAAAGCGGTCGGAATATACAACTGCGACCTTGCTACCGATTCCGTCGCCGTGGAAATCTTCGGGGGACACTGGCACTTCACGGGAAAGTACCTTGCTCGCGCTCCCAAACGTTTTCGCAAAATCCTCAACTCGCACCACTTGATTGTCGTGGTTCATTCCAACTACGCGCCCATCAGCGGCAAGACTGCTGACTACATAGCAAGATTCATCGAGAGCGCCAGCACTGACCCATCCGAGCCTCGTCAATATCGGATGATTCGGGGTGACGGTGATGTTATTGCCACGGGAAGTTCTGATAGTGACCATTTGCCCGTTATACCAGCGTTGCGTCACGGCAGAAACGCTGGAACGGGAAGATACGAGAGTATCCGGGTGTAAGCAACGAGGATGGAATGGCGGAGAGAAAAACTTGCCGTATTCCGTTTCAAAATCTGAGTCTAGTTTCGCGTGTTCACCGTCTAGGGCGTCGCAATAATTACAGACTCGATCATCCCGCCTTGTCAGAATAACTTTTCTTGCTGATCTTGGAACTTTATTAGGATCGGGGATATCTAGCCCATAGAGCATTTCGTTCCCACTAGCGGACTTGGAAACAGGCTCATTAGCCTGATAAATGGCTATTAGGGCTTCGTTTACCGCCCGGTTGACCTCCGTTACCGCAATCAGGTTTCCTCGGCTCTGAATGGCTGCATTCCTTCTGATAGAAATATCGCTAAGAAGGCGCTGGTTATCCTTTGCTTCTTGGCGCTCTTTTTCAAATACGAGTGCCGAACGAACGTCTAGCCCAAATGAATCCCGAATTATTTTTTGCCTCTCCAATATGGAGGCGCTGCGAGGAAGGATTCTAGTAACTTCTACCCGCGTGCTAGTTGGATTCAGGGACTGCATAATTTTATCAAGCAAGCGTTCGATTGTTTGTTTATAGATACCGTCGTTAGAGTTAAAAACTAGGTTGTACGTAATAGCGGTATCACGGCAAACATCGTGAACGATCTGCCCAACAATAGGACGAAAACGTATTGGGCTAAACGGCTCCCCCTGCAATGCGTTACGAGTAAACGCAGCACGCATATCCGCTTCAAAACCTGTTGCCAAGTTATTGAGGCGGAACCACTCACGTACGTCAGCAGTTTGGGTAGTCATGTCAGCCACCCGTGTTATTCGCCGCTACGTCCTTCTTGGTGTTGCGACGATTCGATGGTGGCAACTTGCTCTTTACCGGACCTGTAGTGGCGGTAGGTGCCCCCGGCGTGCTACCGGGCTGCTTACCACCGGGAGGAATAACTTGTGATCCTGACGGTTGCTGACCCATCTTCGCGTATTTTTCAGGGTTCGCTGCTTGATCTGCTGCTGCCTTCTGCTGTTCGATTTGAGTAAGCAGCGTCTGATCCCGAAGGTTACCTTCCTTTGTTGCTTGCTCTGGCTGAGTTTCGCGTGCCGGAAGTTGTGCCTGCTCCCGTAGGTAGTTCTCTAACTCGGTGTCAGGGAACAACTGTCCACCTGCGCCAGCGATAGCAGCAATGTAAACAGACAAGTCAGTAAGCGAAGGCTTAACCACATTGTCGTGACGGAACTTAGGCAGGTTGTCCTTGATTCCGTTTAGCGCAAACAAACGTGGTACTGCGTAGTTATTCAAAACATCTTGGATCATATCTAGCCATGCTCCTAAAGCCGCTTGGAATAAGCCGCTCTTTGTGGTTGACATAGCAAATGATCCAGCGCTGTCATTCCCGAGAAGGATGAAATCGGCAAGAACCACCATCGCCATACGGCTTTCATACCGCTGAATAATCTCGCTGGTGTTGAACTGGCGACTACCGCCGCTGTTCATCAACCTAAATGTATACATCGGCTGGCCCGCTTCATTCCACGCTTGGGGCCAAACCACGCCTTCCTGCTGGTCACGACGAATGTTTTTTACTAGATCAATAATGCTATTGACCGTAGCCTTATCGTCATCGCTTGCATCAGGGTGCAGCATTTCTGCGGGAATCTCAGCAAACGGAAGCCCTGCTAGGTCGCGCTCTACGCCAATGCCTTCGATTTCTTCAATACGCTTCTTGAAGTAGTAAGGACGGTAAGCGTTACGCAATGCTGAACGCCCCTCAGGATTATTCTTCCGCGACTCAGTGCGGAACAGGAGGCTTTTCTCGATTGGGTTGAACAGCATTTGATAAGTAGGTGCGGGACGCTGCCACATACCAGCAAGGCCGCCCTCGTCATCCCATTGCCAACGCTCAAACGAATCCTGTGATCGAATTTCAAACTTACGCCATCCGATCTTGCCGTCAGCGTACTTAGACTTGTGGAAGGTTTTGTCCTTGCCAGAATCGTCGTCACCGTTACGGTACTTATAAAGGATTTCGAAGTATGACCAGCCGTATTGCATCATTGACATAATTTCCGATATGAAGTCAGGCCAAGTGATACTCATATCAAGTCGGCATTGCTCCATGTATTCCGCATTGTCAATAGCGGCCTGAGTGTTCTTTTCGTCCGCTCTAGGATCGTTTTCAGGTTCTACGTACCATGCAACTTTACGTAAGAACATTTCGATAGCGAAAAAGATTGACCCCACGATTGGGTCGTTCTCCCGCATTTCCTTATATGTTCGGACGCCTCGCTGACCGCGTAGGTCGTTTAAGAATTCTTCGTTTACGTACCACGTATCACGGTTTAGGCCAGTTCTACCAACAGAATCAAATAGAGAGGCAGGAGCAACTGATTTACTTACCTCGATGCTCTCGTCAACTTTGGCAGTTGTAGCCTTAGGCGCTCTCGCTGCCATGTCACTCTCCTATCTTCCAAGGGGAAACGTCACGCTGCATCGTCAGAACTACGGGGGCCGAAATGCGCCTCCACGTATTCCTGAGCGACCACGCTAACGCACCCGCTGCAATAGAGTCTGGCAGATGGGACGAGGATGAGCCGTTATACAGGTCATCCGGCGTGGCGAAACGGTGTTCATCGTAAACCGTGGTAATGCGCGGGGCGACCAAAAGCCGTTTCTCTATAGCAGAAATATAGTTGGTAATCATATCTGAGCGGTTCTTTCCAGCCATAATTACCGCTTTTACGTCTTGGGGGCGAACGCCTCTAGGAACCACGATATAGTCATCTACCACTGACCCGATTCCAGTAGCGTCGTGGGCCACCTTACCCCCGTACATAGCCAGCCTTTCGTTCAATCTCCCAACCATCATGGGCCAAGGGCGACGATTTATCCGCTCGAAAGCGACCGTCCTCCAAGGCTCCTTTGTGGTGTCAAAGGTCCAAATGATTGTGTAGTCACGGTGCTTTGCCCAGTCCACCCCGGTTACGTAATCCCGGTCCCGATTTGGTGCCTCAACCTCGATGTACTTTCCTTCGCCGCCCTCAACTACTCCCCAAGCAGGGTTGAACATTGCGTCAATCGAATCTCCGTCGATTGCACGACCTTCAAATGATGGCTCCTGCAACTCATACTCTGAGTCCCACATTGAAATAGGAATCTCGCCGCGCTTACGTTCAATCTCGTCTTCGCTAAGCCAACCATCAATAGGGTTTGAAGTTTCTCTAAAACACCAGTTGTAAACCGGCCAGTTCTGTGCCTCTGCACGCTTCAAAATTTTTGACATGGTGCCGTCTGAATACTGGTGCGTAGACGACATCACAGTATTAGTTTCTAGAAGCACGCCGTCCTTGTTCTTTTTACGCATGGGCTGACCCTGCGCCGATTCAAGAACTTTCAGTTCCATCTCGTCAATCTCGTCTAACCTCATACGCTGCGGGTGAGGCCCACGAACGGAAGCAGTAGACGCCATAAGCGTTCTCGCTTTTGCACCGTTAGTAAGGAACGTGTCGAATTTAGTTGGGTCTTTTGCTAGTAGTTCTCTAGGTGCGCCGAGGCTGTACCATGCTTCGGTCATAGTTTCGTGAACACGTAGTGATTGAGCACCAGACCCACCGAGGATAGTTACGAAGGCTCCAAGGGATACCAGTTCACTCATACCCAAAATTGACAATAACTGTGTCTTGCCGCCAAACCCTCGGGATGCCTTCCATACTGCTACTGAGTTTCTAGCGAAGTAGGCATCAGCGAATGCGTCGAACGGTGATACGTGACCGGGGCACACAACTTGTCGTGGAATTGTCACACCCCAAGTTGCCCTTACCCACCACCACAGTTCCTCGTTAGTCTGAGGCCAACGCGATAGCACAAACTTCTGCCCTGTACCGGGGCGAGAGTCGATCTTTGTAGCCATAGTTACCTCATGTCAGAGAGGATGGTGGAGAGGCGGCGCAGGAGGATCATAGAACGTCTGACACATTCTCCCCGCCCTTGCCACGACGAGGTAGTGCCGTGGGTTGACGCCGACCTCTCCACGATTATTGTTATACCTCCGTCAGAGGTTGGTGCCATACCACGCCGTCTTCCCGCTGGCAGGATGGTAAACGCAGTTTATGAATTCAGGAAAAATGCTTGCGCCTTCTACATCCATTTTGGATGGAGAAGGGTGATGCTTAGCAAGATGCGTATGGAAGAACCCAATAGCCCGGTATTTAGTACCTTCGACCATTCCCTGCACTCGCAGGTAGTCATCCATTGAAACGGCGTAATCTCCATCGCTAACCGCTACGTTCTGACACCGAATGATTTTGGCAGACTTATAGCGTTCACCTTTGGCAATTAATACGCCGCATTCTTCCCGGTCGGTGGCCCGAAACTCATCTAAGTTCTCAATGACCTCAGGAATGAGCATCGGACCACCTCCCCTACCGGGTGCTACGGGCTAGAAGCCGTTGCGCTTGTTAGCCAACTTGTTAAGCGCCAAGTGGAGGTCTGAAATCTGCTTTTGGGTCGCCTTACCAGTACGAACCGTCTTACGCAGACCCTGAATCTCAGCACCACCGCCACGACCGCCTGTGATTCGCTTGTCCTTACGCATAGCGCCAGCAGTACGACGGGAGCCACCCTTACCGCGCCCTACGTTATTGATAGCGCCACGAGCACCAGCACCTGAACCGTAGGAAGCCAAGGCTTCTCCGGTGAAAGTAGAAACGTGCATGACTTCCTCCTATCGTGTACGTGATGTTTGCCCGCGACATGCGGCCACCACTGAACATATCGAAAATGCTCACACAAAGGAGTAAATGTCAACTCTAACCGGCAGATTTTGGTCTTATTTTCTTCCGAGAGTTACCAATACCACCGTGTACCTGTTTTGTCTGCTGAGTATTTATGGTGGCACCGGAGTTTAGGTAATCACGGCGACGGGAGGTTCTGTTTGCGACCCTAATAACCTCGCAGTCTAATCCTGCCCTTTCAACAACGTCGTCAGCGTCTGTATATCCATAAACAATTATCGACTTGAATTCCAGCCGGTCTTCTGCTTCCTTAAGTTTTCTAGCAATCATTCGTACCTTGCTTGTATCCCCGCGAGCATTTTGAATTTGGGTTGATACAACGCCTGCCCCTTTAGGGATTCCAAGGATAGTTAGGTCCAATACCTTGTCGTCCCCGCCATATTGAATGTCGGGAATAACAGGAATGCCTGCCTCTTGGAAGAACCTGCCAACGAAAAATGAGCGGTATGCTGCCCAAACCCACGTTGCGATAGGAGACTCAGGGTTAATAGAAAAATTGGGCATAATCGAGGCTTCCATCCCAAGATTCAGAATTTTCTTGGCATTCTTGGCAGTATCCGTATAGACGGACTCAAAATGGAAATCCTCCGTGTAGAAACACGCAACGGCTTGGTGCCAGTTAATTCCCCGCGAACCTGCGTGCCATACCGCAAGCCAGTGTAGGGAAGGGTCTTCCTCCTGCCGCTCTAGGTCTAGTTCAAATCCTGCCCACGTATCAAGTGGTTTTGGGCAGAACTTAGGAATCATGTCCAACCGCAACGGCGGAATGTCATATGGAAGGTCAGAGTCAAAGAAAAGGAAGTTGTTTAGATCGTTCACTCCGTCAAGTGTGTCTGGTGCATCTTCAATCATATCTATATCTGCGTTGGGGTTTTCGTCCTTCTGCTCTTCCCTCTTTACTAGCCTTCCTAGCGTCTCATCGGTATAAGTAGTACCGATAAGTGATTCTCCCGCTTCGTGGATATCCATAAGTAACTCGGTAAGAATCGAATCGTTGTACGTGGACCCGTCGCTTGAGCCGTTGTCGGCTAGGACGATCTTGTTGGCCCGAATGTCGTCAACATCTACCCACGAAACTTCGATGTGCTGCCAGTTCAGCGACTTAGCGGCTTTCCACGTATGGTTGCCACCTAATATCTCGTTCTTTCTACCTGTCTTAGTTCCTTTGTTGACCACGATTGGCTTGAACTGGCCGTTCTCTTTTAGAGACTCTGCAACCTTTTCAACATCACCTATGCGGGGATTCTTGTGGAACATTTTTACGGATTCAATATCCACCGTCTCTGTGCTTATGATGATCGACTTTTTAGAGACAGTAGTTGCCTTCTTTTTGACTACCCGCTTAACTTCCATTTTTGCTACCTCTTCTGAGTCGATCTTGCAATGCCAGAACGTGCCATCCAAAAAGATTTATAGCCCCGGCGTCTATCATGTCTTGGTCCTTCCCCGCATGTTCCAGCAGTTCGGGCCAAATGTCACGCATCCTCGCCGCTACTTCTTCCTTATTAATTCCACCGTTCCCGCAGATTCGCTTCTTCCAACTCTGGTTATTTACGAGGCGTAAGGGAACCTTAGAGACGCTAGCAGCAGCCATTATCGCTCCACCTACCTGCGCTTGCACTACGGTCGCGTGGGCACCACCACGCCCCATTACGGGAGCCTCCTGAAACACGTATGGCTCCCAACCACCGTCCAGCAAAAGTTGGAAGTAGTCGCGCATATAAACAAACGCTTGCCCTGCCGCTTCCGTCTTGTCCATGCTTAACTTGCTTACGTGGTAGTCAAATTGTTCTCTACCCCGTGTCGATGACACGACCGCAAGTTTTGCACTCGATGGGTCTATCCCTATAACCATCTTGTGCTTCGTCAATAGATACTCCTGCTTGTGTCAGATGGTGAGCCGCTATCTTCCGTACTCTACGCAATTCACTCATGCTGGTCATTGCGTTAACGGTTAGAAAGCACTCTTTTGGGTCAAGCCGTTGCAGCAACTTACCACTTGCTATCTGTATGGCTATCAACAATTCTAAATTGTTGCTCTCTGTGGTAACCATTAATTAGACACCGATACTACTGGCAAGCCTTCAAGTACTACTTTTGCCGATGCTAATATCCCAACTGCTCCTGTCTGCCCGTATTCGAACAGCGTCACGTACTGAGATATGTCAAGCGCTATGTTGTCGTCACTAACTAAGAACAACTTACCTGCTACCCCCGATAAATGCGTTGCAGGCCGAATATGCTTGACAGTTAATTTCCCCTTGCCAATAAGGGTCTGCGACGTATCGTGTTCCATAGCCGGACGAAAGAAAATTTTGCAACCATTAGTAGGACAGTTCCACAAGCCTTCGCTTGGGTCAAAAACCATTTCCTGCTTGTGCATTGGGCACACCGGCTTCTTTATGTTACCGACTACTGCGTTAGGGCGCTTGATCTTCCTTAACGGTCCTGCTGGTGTTGTTGCCATTTTCTCTCCTACACTATTGGGTACAAACGGCAATGCGTTTGCAAAGTTTTTGGTTTCTACTCCACCTGATTTTACTGCTGAGTAGTCGGGATAAAATGCGTTCCACCTTGGAAATACATGAAATGGTATCGGCTTGTTAGTGGCAAGTATGTTGCCTCCGGTAAGCCACCATGTCCTGATATGCGGGTAGTCCCCGTGTTCCTCGTATGACAGGCCATTAATACGGTCGTATAAGAGGACAATAGACGAAACGAGTACAGCGGTCAGATATTCTTCCTCTCCCATTTCTATAAGGCTGCGCTCTAGCAATTCGTAGTCTGTTTTTATTTCACCGTATATGGCTGCTGAAGAGTGCAAAGACAAGCCTGTTTTGATAGTTAATTGCTGTCTCCTAGCATCGTAGAACACTTCTACAGTCAACCAGTAGCCGGGTTTCAAATCTTTTTGTAGGCGCGCAGTTACAGACTGCGCACTTGCGATAAGCGTAACCGGGCTGCTCATGCGCTTTCCAATCCACGGCGCTCTTTCTCCTGCAATAATTGCTCCACGGTTACGCGACGTGATCCAAGTTCTACCGCGCTCTTCGCCATTTCTTTGAATGACCGAATCTCTTGTGTGCGAATCTGCTGGTACTTAGAGGTCTTGGGGATATGGCCTTCCCTTGTGGCTGTAAGAATTAGTTGCTCCAACTCGCACGATCTTGCGTAGTAAGCGTCTGCTACTTCCATCAAGGCAAGCACACCTGTCATTGGTGGCTCTAATCTCCCGAGCAATATATCCCGCATCACCGCTAGTTCGTCTGATATGTCTGTAGGAGAAGGCAGCCCTGCTCCTACACGGAACGACCGCAAGCGCTTATGAGTACGCGGTCGAACCACTTTCACCGTTCTAGTCATCATCGTCTCCATTCATATCGGGCCACGTTCCTGCGGCCATACAAGGTCCACCCGGTGATCCGAATGGGCAGTTGTCCCAATCCGGTCCTTTCATTTGCTTGCATAACGGCAACATGGGGTGCAAGATACCCAAATCTATTGAGGTATTCAGTTCCTCTAGTTCTTGCGCTGCTGCATCAACCCTTGCCTCATCACGTATAACTACCCATTCCTTGATACCCTGATTGTTTTTGTTCTCGTTTAGAATCACAAATAAGTCAAGGCCAGTAAGTAGAAACTCAAAGTCCACCTGCTTACGAGTTTTATCGTCTACTCCCTTGGCCGCTTGCACGTTGAAGGCGTAGTCATTTCTACCCTTTAGTTCAAACCCAAATTCCCTTCCTTCGAACCGTCCTTCTTTCGCCGTTCCAACGCCATCAAGAGAACAGCGCGCCCTCCACTTTGGCTTACGTACTAGGACTTCTATTCCGTCAAGCAGGCCAAGTGTCATCAGCGTTGCTTGCCAACGCATATGCGTCCACGTACCGTTAGCAAAGATCATAGACAGTTGACGACTAGGTACACCTATACCGGGGATGCCAAGAAACGCAAGTTCCTGCCTTCGTAAACAGTTACCCGCTTGGGATGCACTAAATGATCTTGACCGATTTCTCTGTGGCGTTGACATCAACTTAGCAAGATTCTCAGCAACATCAGGATTAATCGTGCCGTCCCACGCTGGCAGCATAGTTTCAAGCATTGGCGTAAGAATTAGATCGTCTCGCATTGATTCATTCAGAGACGTTCTTGCGCTTTTGCTTATCTTGGGCTGCGGCGTAGGCTGCGTGGAAAATCTGCGCTTCGAGGGTGTCATCAGAATATGCACCTTGCCCATGCGCCGTACGTGTCACGGTATTTTCTTGCGACTTTGATCGCTTCTTCCTTCGTATCGTAACCTTCCTTGGCTGTACCGGCTGCGATTCCACGATTCACCTTCTCATCCATATCAAGTACCCACCACTTTCTTCCCGGCCTTGGAATCAAGGTCATTTGACTTACTACGAACCTTATTACGATGTACCGACCTTTTTGCGTTTGTCCGTATGCTCTCGGACCCATGTCCGCTCTCGGCTTGTCTGGCCTGCTCTTTCCTGAGGTAGTACCACTCTGCCGAATGGAAGCATCGCCACGGACATTTTTGGAGGTAGCAGTCATGTAGACCCACCCTCTCTATCTCGCCGTCTATTGCTAGTTCTGGATTACTTGTCCAACCGAACCCATGCGTTGACCTATACCAATGTGTACTTTGACAAACGATGTACTGAATTTCAGGTCGTTCGATGATGCCTTCTTCTCTAGTTATTGGCATCTGCTGGCTCCCAACCATCGGGCAGGACACGACACTCAAGAACGAAGCCGGGGAACTTGATAAGCCACACGCTCTGTTTCCCCTGCATCGCTGCTCTCCTACGTGTTCCGCGTATCTCTTGTGCGTTGAGTGTGAAACTTTTTACCGCGTCTTTGACTTCGTAGACGGCCTCACTATCCGAACCGTCTTCTTTGATGCGCCCCGCACCTGAGTTTGGGTGGACTTTTGCACCACGGGCTTTGAGGATGCGGCGCTCCGTGACACGACCCTCTTGCTGGCGGGTGCGGTCTTTCCACTTGACTCCGAATCTTTCAGTATCGCTTTCAGGTACTCCGTCGTCAGCGCCTCTCTCGCGGTCCTTCCACGGTACTTCACCTTCGGGTTGTTGCATTCGAACCACGATCCCTTATCAATAGTAAGCACACCAGCGTCAAGGCATTTGTTAGCAATGTAAGACCACTCGTCCACGGAAGCGGTAGAAAAGTCGAACGTGAATTGGATCGCTTCATGCGGCTTGGACAACTTAGACTTCTCTAACGTGGCAGTAATGAGTTGCCCTGTCTTGCGCTTGACAGTCGTCTTTGTGGGCTTGCCGTCCTTAATGACTGTGCGCTGGACTTCTTCTGTTAGTTGACCGCTCTTTCGCACCGCTATTCGATAAGACGCATAGAACGGCAACGACTTACCACCCGGTACCGCTTCGTTGCTACCAAACATAACGCCAACATTTATCCGCGTCTGATTGATCCATAGGACCGCTGTCTTGGAATTCACAGCCGTCAACTTACGCATGGCAAGCGACATGAGTTGGGCTAGGCGTGCTGGCTGCACCTTGTCCTTGGCAAGCGACTTCTCCTGTTCTGCTTTTGGGAGAGCGGCAGCCACTGAGTCGAACACAATCAGATCGACCTTGCCACGGATCAGGATTTCGGCTGCATCCATCGCTGCTTCGCCGTTCTCAGGGCGCTTGATAAGCAACTCCTTGACGTTTACCCCGCATTGCGTAGCCCACTCTGGATCGAATGAGTGTTCCGTATCTATAAGCGCTGCAATCATGCCTTGGCTTTGGCATTGTGCAATCGCTTTGTAGCCAATGTAACTTTTTAGAGTGCTGTAGTCCCCAAATATCTCTACGAAACGACCAAACGGCAAGCCACCTTGCAGCAGATCATCAATAGGTGCGATCCCGGTTGGCAAATACGTAACAACGTAATGTGGATCGCTTGCTACCTGCATCGTATCCTTACCAAACGCTGCGTTGATTTCTTTCATCAATTCAGCGGCCTTTTTGCTAGCAGTCATTCGCCCCAAGTCCTTCCATATCCGATAGAGGTCAATGCCCCCGCGTCTTTTAGTTTCAGCAGCACACCGTTGAACTGGCCGCTCTTTCTGAATTCTTTTCCACCGCTTATTGACTTAGCGGGGAGTCGATCAATAATGTCGTCAATGCTTGTATACGGAGCATTATCGGCAATTATTGTGGAAGCGGCTAGACCAACTCCCTTGATACTTAGCAATCCCCTTCTGATAGCACTTTTCTTCCTGTCTATAGTCCATAGAGGCCCTGAAATGTTTATGTCAGGTGAAAGTAGGCGTAGCCCAATCCTTCTGGCTTCCTGTACGTAGATAGGTTCCCTCTGTTTACCAGCGGTAGTTTCTAGGACAGCCGCCATGTACTCCAACGGGTAATGCGCTTTCAGATAAGCAGCCCGATAAGAACGTACTCCGTATCCCGTTGCGTGGGCCTTGTTGAACCCATACTGGGTGTATCCCTCGATGTAATGCCACGCCTCATCCGAATCTGTTATGCCATTCTGATTACAGATTTCATCCCAAGTTGTTTTTACTTCTGCGGCACGCTGCACATTCCTTCCAGTTGCTCCCTTACCGCTGTCCTTTACGATCTTGAAGAACGTGTTGATCGCTTCGAAGTCCTGCCCCAAACCTCGCATGATATTTAGCACTTGCTCTTGGAACAAGACAACGCCGTTAGTGGACTTCAACTCGCGTTCGAATATCGGGTGCGGGTAAGTAACAGACAACATAAGTGAACGATCAAAGCGACGCTTAATATAGGTATCTGTCACACCGGAAGCCATGCAAGCAGGGCGGAACAAGGCACCAGCAAGAATGCAATCCACCGTGGTCTTGACCCCAAGCGTCTTAGCACCTTTCGCCATTGCCCAACCCTCGAACTGGAAGATCGCGTTGTCAGGTCGGCCTTCCCTGAGCAACTTCATAGCGTCCTTGTCGTTGTTCGGAATCCACGAAAAGTCAGTTGGCTTAGGGCGACCAATCATTTCCTGACAGCGGCGTAGTGTTGCAAGCGTTCGCTGCCCAAGAATATCCATCTTCGTAAACCCAAGTTCCTCAACGTCGTCCATTGTTAATTGGGTGACAGTCTTGCCGCTACTAGCAACCAGCATCGTTGGAACGTACTCAGCGATCTTTGCGTCTACGCCATCAAGCAACAACCCAGCAGCGTGTACGCCATAAGATTTTTTGACATTAGTGCGAGATAGAACACGAAGGCCCCGATAATCCTTTACGCTTACTTTTCTTACGTCTTCGATTGTGTCAATGCCCTTACCGAAACGCATAGCGAATTGCTGATTACCCAACTTGCTTCGCCAATAAGCGTTATATGTGACTAGCACTGAGCCTTTATCGTCACCTTTACCAGTTTCTTCGTCATATTCTCTATACCCCAGCGCACCGTAAGTACCTATCTGCATTGAGCCGGGGTAAGTGGTGCGTAGGAATTGCACGATGTCGTCTCTAGCGCCATCCTCAACATCCATATCAATATCCGGCGGCTTCTTCCGGTCCCGAGACATGAACCGCTCAAACAGCAACTCGTATTCCAACGGGTCGATGTTTGTAATTCCAAGTAAGTAGCACACCAAAGAGCCATTGGCAGAACCTCTAGCCTCGATACAATAGTTCTTGCTCTTGCAGTATTCAACTAGCGGTAGGAACAGTGTGAAGTAACCCGCGTATCCCAAAGTTTGAATGATGTCTAGTTCGTGATCTAGCCTTGCCCAATACGCGCTTTCTGATTTACGGAGTAATTGATCTTCTACCATTTCTTCGATCCGCCACTCGCACAGTTTCCGAATCTCTTTATACGGGTCGGAGTAGATGGACGGAATCTGAGGCTTGAATTTATCTAACGCAGGGATTTCTAGCGTGTGCATTTCAAGCAGCAGTTTGAACCCTTCCTGCGCCTCATTCCAAATTGGCTTCGTGTGATGCTCCTGCACCCAATCGGTGCTAGCAAGGTGGAATGAGTCGCCGGGGAATTCGCTTTCGTCACCGCCCTTGTAAACCATGCGCTTCATCAGTTCGTGGGCTGGCTTTTCCCTGCTGTTGCAATAGTGAGCGTCCTGAGTAACAACAACTGGAAGGCCCACCTTCTCTGCAATGTCGTACAACTGGTCCCCGATTTCGGAATCAGTCGTGCCGCTGGGGTGAACAATGTTGTGATTCTGAATCTCTACAAATACATTCGGGAACATACGGGCATACATTTCTACTACTCGCTGGGCTGCCGTTGCTCCACGGTCGATAAGCGTTTGCTGCACTAGCCCGAAGTAGCACCCGGTCAGGATGGCTATTTCTGATCCACCGGGGGCTTCTGAGAGCGAGGCGAGGTCAGATAGGTCGAATCGTGGGAACCTATGGAACTTCTCCCGCGTATGGGACAGGGAGGAGAGTTGGATCAAGGCTTGGTACGCAGCAAATGTTGGTGCGAGCAACCCAATATGGAATCGCTTTGCATCTTTGTCCAACGTGTCTTCAACTAGGTAGCCCTCTAAGCCGGGGAAAACTTGTAGTCCATGTTTCTTACCCGCTTTGTAAAGTTGTACTATGTTACTCATGTTGCCGTGATCCGTCAGTGCAATCGCTGGCTGCTTATAGTGCTTGGCTCTCGCTACCAAAGAATCAACGGACGATATGGCGTCTAGGCAACTGAATTCTGAATGCGTATGTGCGTGCCAAAAGTTTGATGTCGTCATCGTGCGCCTTTCCTTTTGGGGGTGACCCTTGGCTCCCACAACTCGGGGGCGTGGCGTTGGGGAGCCAAGGGGTTCTACCCCGTTGTCAGATCAACGGCGTTCTACTCAGCGCTGTTGAGGATCAAATCAACAATCGCTCCTTTGTCGGTACGCGCTGGAACCTTGACACCAAGATCGGAGGCAAGTTCCTTCAACTCAGCGAGAGACATAGCGTTTAGGTCGTCCTCAGACAGTTCCTCTTCGCCGTCTTCGTCTTCGTCTTCGTCAGAATCTTCGTCAGAATCTTCCGCGTCTTCGTCAGAATCTTCGTCAGAATCTTCGTCAGAATCTTCCGCGTCGTCATCTTCGTCTGCCTCGCCCTCTACTTCTTCATCGTCGTCGCCAAGTAGGAGGTCGATCAAAGCGTCCTGATCCATCCCCTTGTAGTCAGCGGCGGTGTAGCCACTGTCCTTAGCGATGCCACGAAGATCAGCAAGAGTTAGTTCCTCCAACTCATCCCGAGTGTAGGGAGAGTCTTCGTCATCTTCATCAGCATCTTCATCAGCGGCTTCATCGTCGTCTTCGATGTCTTCGTCCTCATCGCTAGCAAGTGCTTCGATGATCGCTGGTGCTTCGTCATCGCTAGCAAGTGCTTCGATGATCGCTGCCTTCTTAATGGAATCAACACCATGACGCTTCGCAAGATCACGGAGCGATTTTACGTCCATGTCCTCCAACTCATCCCGAGTGTATGAACCCTTCAACGCCTTTGGGGGCACCGTGAGAGCCACCGCTCCTGTTTCTAGTGCATCTGCTACCGCATCAACGAATGTAGAGAACGCTTCCTTGGCCTCATTTGCGAGGTCCACAACACTTTGCTTTGCCATTTTCATTTCTCCTTGTTATCGCGCTGTACGACGGGCAACGGTTTTCTTGGCGACACGCTTAACGGGACGGCGCACTGGTGCTTCGTCTTCGTCTTCGTCTTCGTCGTCCTCATCGTCATCATCAACGACGGTCTGGCGCGGAGCGGTCTTTCCAACTGTCTTCTTCACCGGCTCGTCGTCAGCATCGTCATCCTCGTCTTCTAGCATCTTGGCAAGGATGGCTTCTAGGTCAAGCAATTCGAACCGCTTTAGGTTCATCTTTGATGGCGCCTCTGGCGTGAGCATGTACGTCGTGTCCAGACCTGACCCCGAACGTGTTAGTTCGTAGTCCCGGTCAAGGATCGTGCCGTGCTTCTCGTACCGCGCCATGATCTGTTCGAACAACGACTTTGGCATCTTGACCGCACGTACCGCAGAATCGTCAACGACGTACCCATTGGCGAGGTAACGGAACGAGGCTCGCACTCCATCTGGCAGTTCTTCCCCATCTACTACGGGGTAGAACGTCTTTTCCTCTGCGTTGTACCACTCGTAGAAGCCGTAGAATTGATCTGGCTCTTCAAGGAAGCGGACGGTGATGGAGTCATTCTCAGGAATCGTTTTTACGATCCGGTTTCCCCCACCTTTTAGGGACTTCTTTGCGGCTGAAATCGACCCCAACTTTCCGGGTCCAGCGATCTTGCGTGTTGTAGCCACCTTTTCCTCCAATGGAATTCGGTTAGAGATACATCCCGAAGCCAGCCGGACTATCCGACGGCTCGGTACTACTTGGTGCTGCTTTCTTTGCTACTAGTCGCGTAAGGTCGGAACCTGACATGATAGAAATGTCTTCGATGTCAATTCCTAGTTCAGCGGCGATGCTAGGCATTAGTTCTTGTACCCGAGCACGTATCGCTGCGACCTTCTCTTCATGCACCTCTTTTTCATCGTCGTACTGCGCCTTAATTTGTTCCCACTCTTCATGCGTTCTTGGGCTAGTAGGTTGAATGTCTATATCTGAGAAATGGGACAGTGGGATATTCCTGCTTGCTCTGCCTGCTAGGTACATCGCTAGCCCGTAGAAATTGCCAAAGCACTCTAAGTGATGCTCTAAACTTTCGTCTCCGCAAGGACACGGCCCTTCTATATACGATTCAGACGCTTCTTGACAGAATGAACGTATGACCGTAATCAATTCGGGGAATTTGTTTAGAACTTCATCAGCGTCTATCGAGGCTAGATCGGATGACGCATCTGAGATAGTTTTGTTTAGATTTTGAGCGCAGTATAAAGCGTCGTCACTATTACGCACCCTTTTTGCTGCTGTGTAAATGTCTGCCATGCTACCCGGCATCTTTCTCTCCTTCGTGTTTCTGGACAAAGTGAGTGTCGTTCGGATGTGTGGTGATGTGCTGGTCAAACAGAACGGCACGATATTCACGCATCTTTTGTGTTGCTTCTTCGCGCGTATCGTATTCGCCTAGTACGACAATTTTGCCCCGCGTCTTATCTAGAACACGGAAAACACCGTTCCGCTTAGAAACGGTGCCGTCTTTATTGGTTCCTTCTATCCACAGAACGCGGATACGATGAGCCATTACCTTTACCCCCTTTCAGGGCACTCGGTTACGTGCATCACCCTAAGGGCGGCAATTTTTCTTGTCAAGCAACAAAAAGGGCGATTTTAGACCCGGTTTACCTGACCCCTGTTTCCCATTCCAATAGGACTATTTCGACCGCCTGCAGGGCTAGGATCACGTTTCTGCGCCTGTTCTTACAGGTTTATGAGCGCAGAAATCGCCTTCACCTCAAAAACCGTCGCGATTCCACCCCAAGCGAAAGAAATTGGGGAAACCCAAGGGAAGTAAGGCTGGACTACAAACGATGCTATTAGCACCAGCGTTACCCAAATAAAAATATCAGTAACCACCTGTGAAAGAAACGCTCCAATTTTCTGCCTTGCAGTTTTCACCTCTGGATGCCATTGCTTCTGCAAAGACTGGAATTCCTTATCCATACGGTGTAAATCAAGAACTAGGTACGCCTCCTTTATCGTTTTGTGTTGTGCTACATCTTCCCACCCGCAAGAACACCCAGCCCAATATCGGATTGTCGCTTCTTCGCCGTGAGTCTTGATATAGGTTTCGTTGTGTTCCATTATCCCTCTCTATGGGTAGTAGCCGAGAATACGAGCGCAGGTCCAAGGCTCCCATCCCCGCGACAAGTAACCTTTGTACGCTACAAGGTCTTGCTCGTACCCGGTAGCGCCTAATGGTGTTTTAGCAAACTTCAAGCCGCCATTTGAGCGCCAGAAGTTCATATCCATTTGCCATGCGCCCATGTAAGTTCCTGATGGGCTGACCGCATTTGTGTTTCCAGACTCGCAATCACGAATCCGTTTAGCGGCGGTGCTGCTTACCCATACCACGAATCCAACTGGGGTAGGTGGATTGTACTTTGGCACAAATACAGAAACCCGCTGCCTTGTTTTGGCAACGGGTTTAGTCTTTGGGATAACACACACCGCAGAACTCACTCTAGAAATAACTGGCTTGCCGTCGTATGTAACCTGCGTAACAGTTTGTATATAAATAATCTTGGTAACTATCTTCGCCGTATTTGGCGTTGGCGCAAGTTGAATTGCGAAGACCCAAACAGCAACGACTGCGGCACCGTACATTACGGCTCGCCATCGTTCGCGTGTCACACAGGACTCCACTCCCCGCGAGCGTTGCAAATCGCTGGCATCGTGCCTTGGGCTTTGATGGTGTTCATTTCTGATCCTCTCAATGTGCAATGCGGACAAATGGTGTAGTCGCCATCGACCTCGATACCGCCTTTACCATCACATTCAGAACAAGGTACAGCATCATAGCCAGAATCTTCGACATATTTGTCAAACAATTCTGCTTGGTACAACTTCGATGGGATGACGTACACAACACTTGGCCTTGCCGATACGGGATATGTGCTTTCCCGAATTGTCACCGCGTACTGCTCTGCTTTCTCCTGATTCTCGAAGACGGCATGAACTTGTGGTACGTCGTTGTCGTCAAGGTCGGAGTACAGGTCCATTGCAATCACGACAAAGACTTGTCGCCCTAGACCTTCGAACAATTCCGTTGTCGCTTTTGCAAGTTCGCCTTTCACTTCAATATCTCTTTGCCATCGGCGTAGGCGGCGTCGTAGGCGGCGAGGTCACGGACGAGGGCCGCATCATCGGTTGTGACGGTGGCGGGGAGTTTGTTGGTGTTCATGCTGACACCACGTCTACGATCTCGCAGTGCCCGCGCCGCACGAGTAGGTCGAGGAACTCCTTCTGATCGACCGGCAGATCGTCAGAGTGCTCCCAAGCCTCCGGCAGATCAATGACGAAACTGCGCTGGCCGTCGTAGCGCAACACAGCCAGCATCCCAGCGTCTGTCTTCACCCACTCGTATGCAGCATCGGCGTAGGCGTCACACGCGGAGAACTGCGGCGAGTCGTAGAACTTGTCGGTCTGGTTGCGTGCATCCTCCGCCTGATACGCCTCCCACAGAGCCTCAGCGTCGAACCCGGTTTTGCGGATCGTGGCCAGATCATCCACGCCGGTCGCAAGACTCGCGAAACAGATTTCCGCGAGGCGCTCACGATCATCAATGCCCAACGTCATCTTCCCTCGCAGGGACGTCGCACCCCACAAAACTGACGCCTCGAAAACATCCTTGATGATGCCGGTTAGCGCGTACTCCGTGCCGTCGCGATCAGTTTGGTTAGTCATGGTGCTCTCCTTTGGTTGGTTGTTCACGACTCGCTGGCTGTTGGTGCAACCACGGTGACCTCGGCAAGGTAGGCGGCGTCGTAGGCGGCAAGGGCGGCGGCGACCAGCACTGCTAGAACAGCGGCAAGTACAGCGAAGGCCACTACATAAGCAACAAACGTCCACCACATTAAAGCGAGCACCCAACCCACGACGCTAACGGACAAAAACAAGATAAATGGCATCTAACTCGCCTTCCTATTCTTTGGTCTTCCAGGATGTACAATGTATGAATACGCTTCAATGACCTCTAGGTCGTCTTGTGTGAATAGCCAAACCCATGCCTTCTCACCGTTATCTCCTAACGGCATTCGGTGGGTTGGCGGGTCGATGTTACCTTGCTCAACCCAATAGCGGATAGTGTCATGCGAGCGACCAACCGCCTCTCCTACTTGTCGATAGGTAAAGAACGGTCCACCCTCTGCTCTTTCAATTAGCGCTAAGATTCCGTGTCTGCTTGTCATTGCTACCACCTATACCATGAAGTCAAGTGACGGCTTCTATCTGAGTCAACGCCAACGTCGCAGCGCCAACAACGCAACGGGATAGAGTGTTCGCCCGTTTCCCACCAAGAATGCCCAAAGACTAGGCAGAACAGCCGCTTCACAAGGTGTTCCGCTTGCGTGTAACTGTCCTCTTCGCAATTCGCTTTGGGGTTTTCTTTATTGCCGATGCAATAGATGTCTCCGCAGCATCTGCAAGAGCGGCTTCGTCATCAACCATTTCTGGAGTCCACTCAATGTCTTCGAAGTCGTCGTCGTTGTGCTTCAAAGACTGCTGGGACGCATAACGGGCCTTCCCCTCCGCGACACGACGATCCCCTTCCTCTTTGCTGAGATGTGAGTCTAGGTGTGGATCGGGGTCGGTCTTTTGTGTCACTACGGTATGGCTAGGAACGCCACCACCGGCCCACGTAGGCGACATATGGCCCGGTAGGAAGTTCTGTGTGGATGGGTCGTAATCGGCAGGGAGGCACACCTTCCCGTCAAGGATGTAATACCTACCTGCTGGGGTAACATTCTTTGCGTGCTTTTTCAATACAGCAACGATGTCAGCCTCAAACTTTTCGATGTCACGATCACGGTCTTCCGTTCCTACCGAAACCATAATCGACAACTGCTTTGCGTGAATCTTTGGCGTGTCCACAACAGCACTCTTTGGTGCCGCTTTCTTTGCAACTCGCTTGATAGGTGTAGCCATTTCATTTCCCTTCTATGTATGAACGGATACGAGCAACGTGTGGGTCACAGTGCTTCCCCGTTCTTGTCTTGCAGGCATAATTCACTGGTGCGTTGCAGGTAGGGCATGTGTTTGACAACGCAACCAAAGACTTCTGATAGTCCTTCTTGCTATGCCTTAGTCGCATTTGCAACCCCTCCCAACTCGGTAGTGTGAACAAGGTGCCCAAACGCCCCGATGTGGCCGTATACAACTTCGTCGTCGTATGGAAGCGGGCTTACCAATTTCTCCCGCTCCCCTAAACGGAATCCATAGTGAGCGGCAGCAAAGTTGCTGTTTTGTGCGATCGTCCACGACGCATTGTTTGAAATAGCGTCCCACCAATCAATGACCTCGAATTCCTCTCCCGCTTCTACGATGCCGCGACAGGGGTCAAATGCGTTGTTGTTCAATACCACGGTCTTGCCAGCGAGCGGGTGCGGCTCTTTGTGAGTCATAGCGATTCCTCCTTCGGCTTTCCAAACCGGATAAACGGCGCTGGTGGTGTACCCATGAGTCGGAATTTGTTGATCTTCTTCGCAGGGATGACTCCCTGCTGAACGGCTGATTCGAATTTCGCCTGATCGAACATGCGAGTTGAGCAGTTGTTCCACTCGCCGTTCTCACGTAGCCATTCGATCAATCCCGCTTGGTCCCAATACTCGGACGGGTTGTTTTGTTGCACGTACCCTGCCAAAGACTCTCCGCCCTTACTAACAAACTTGACGCCGTTAGTAAGGATGTCTTCGTCCTCTGCCATTCTTCCAAGGACAGAGACTTGTTCTTCCTTCACTACTGATTCCGCATACTTGATAGAGTCACGGACGTCTTTGATGATTGCCAAAGACTTGCGTACTGCGTTTAGCGCCGCTTGTGTTGCCATTTCATTTCCTCCTGTCAGACTGCACGGTGTTGGATTGCGTTGTTTAGTATTCCTGTTACCAAAGCGCGAACCTTGTCCGTGATATCTTCGATGTTGTTGATAATGAACGTGTGGTGGAAGTGCCGTTCATACGTTGTGCTTGACACACCTCCAAATCTACTGTTGATCCCGATAAAGACTCGGGTTGCATCTGTTCCATCCAATAAATCGCCGTAGTTAGATTGAACAATCAATCCAGACATCGGGTCCGTGTGGGACGAAGACCACTCGCCATCAGTAATAATGATTAGCAGGCGATTTGGCTTCTTGCTTGCGTTTAGGATGCGTCGTGCGTTCTGTATCCCAATAGAGGGGTTAGTGTCGCCACCATCGGCGATGAAAGACTGCAACCTGCCTTGCTTTGTATTCTCCCCGCGTTGGTACAGCGTTCTGGTTACTTCATCGAAGCCAAGGACACAAACATCTGCGTCGACTGCCTCCATGCCCCTCTTCAACACGTACAGGACACCGCTAGCGTGATCGGCCATCCTAGACATTGATCCAGAAGTGTCCAGCAGGATTACGGCCTCTATACCCGCTGAATCTTCCGCACCTTCATCCCACTCGTTGTAAATTTCTTCGTCGTCAAAGACTGGCTCCTGCATGGCCTCGTGAGCACGCATTACGTCAAGGTGCCCTCGATTAGTGCGATAGTTCCAGCCCGGTTCTACCCTTGCGTGTAGCCTTCTCCACTCTGCTTCCATCTTTGCAAGGGTTACAGACTCGGAAGCGGTAACACCTCTTTCATGCCCGGTACGAACAGGAGCGTCAAGTTCAAGCGGCGCTTCGCGTATTCCCTGTCGCATGTTGGCAATGTCGTTCTGTACGTCTTCGCACTGTTCAACCGAGTCCATAACGTCATTCAGCAATTCTCGGATTTCAGAATCTGTTAGCCGCTCTTCGTTAACACTGTTGCCAGCAGGTGCGCCAACCTCAGATTCGCTTCCGTCTTTCGTTTCACCTTGCTCACTATCTTCGGAGTCACCATCGTTGGCGGCTCCTTCTCCGTCCTCCCATTCGCTGTCGCCATCTTCGTCCTCTCCCGTTTCATCATCGGAATCACCCAAAGACTCATCGGCGTCATCGTTGGCCGGTTCTTCATCTTCGCCAATCGTGTCTTCCCAAAAACCGGAACCATCTTCGCCATCAGATTCGGCCTCGTCTTGCTTCTCTGTATCCTCTTTCACCTTGTCTGATTGCTCTTGCTTCTCAGAATTGGTAGTAGTGCTGTCTGGCTGGTGGTGATGGTCAGAACAAGTGCCTGTTCCATCAGGTCGTCCCTGAGTAGCACAGTCGTTGCCAGACGCTTGCAAGTCACGCATAAGAACTGAGAACATTTTTGACAATGCGTATGCGCGATCTAATTCGGCCTGAGTAGTCATTGAAAGCAATCGGTACTCATCAATGATCGCTTTGGCTTGATTCTTCTGGTAGTCAGTGCCAGAGAACCTCTCTTCAAGTGCCGCCCTTACCTCAATCGGCATGTATCTACGACCGTGAGTGAATAGCATTCCTGTCGGCCATGATTCTTCCTTGACGAGAAACAGTTGCACGTTCATTTCTGTAAAGTATTTAGCCGCTGGCCGATACATAGAAACGAACATGGACTCGATGCGCTGATCCTCCAAGATATTGAATGCCGTTAGCGCTTTCTCATTGTACAACTGCTCTCGGTACTCCCTATCCCGCGTAGTGAACATCAGGTGGCACATTTCGTGATAGACAACGGCCATCAACCTTACAAGTCCAATCGGCTTGCTAAGGTCTTCGATCATATTCGTATTGACATAGATCGTCTTGCCATCACTAAACCCAACTGACGGCATTTGGTTAGCCCCGCTGGTTGTCATAACGACGTTAATGTCACGACGACCAGTAATAATGCGAACCGTCTTCGCAAAGACTCTGCCAAGCGCGTTTAGCCGTGTTTGGTTACGGTCCATGCTGATACTGGATGACGCTTGCTTAGAGAGTGTTGCCATTACCACCACCTCCTAACTACGGATTTCAAAGCGGCCGTCTATGTCCAAAACGAATTCGTCTTCGAATTCGTCATCGCTTGTCTGCGATCCGGTGAGCGATGCGATGTCACGAACGAAGTTATCGTTGTGCAACTCCATGATCTTCTCAACAGCCGCTGGCTCATCCCCAGCAAACGCTGCTACGAAGTTTCCGATTGCGAATTCAAGTCCCAACTTAGGGTTTAGAACGAACTTCTCGAATTCCATTAGCATGTTGGTGCTAACAGGTGTAAGAATCTCTACACCGGCCATTGCACGCAATTTCAGCGCCACTGTCTTTGTCGTTTGGAATTTCAACAACTTGTCTTCTACGTTAGTGTCGTAATCCCAATTGACTTTGATCTCAAACCTGTTTAGGAATGCCTGATTTAGTTCTTGCGTTCCACGGTAACCGGGGTTGTAGTCCATCGTCACCAAAGTCTTCGGGTGGCGGCGAACAATCTCTCCCCGGTGTCGCTGCAAGACGATATAGTTACGTCCATCCAGCAGAGAGAACAGCGCAGCGGCCATCTTCGGGGTCATCATGTTCCCCTCAGAGATATTGATAACGCCACCGAACCTAAAGATTTCGGTGAATGGGCCGTCATTCCATATCAACTTGCCCGTTACCTCATCCATTATGAAACCGCCAAAGAATACGTTTGGATCAATGGATACGTCACAAGGAACGGATAGGAATGGAAGACCCTTGCTAGCGGCATACGCTTCATTCACCATCGTCTTACCTGACCCTGTTGGTCCCTTGATAAGAACGCTGTGTCCATTCTCTAATGCCTCATCGAACAGCGTAAAATCTTCGACCCCGCGAATAGAACGGTGGACATAGTTAGTGGCTTTGGACTCATCGGGGATGTAAGCGTTCACATGACCAGTAAGACTTGGCGCAGGAACTGCCGTCTTTTGTACTGGCTTTCGAACAACTCGCTTTGTAGTCGTATCAGTCTTTGTGCTTGCTGATGCGGTCTGTCGTGCGGCCATTTCTCTACCTCTTTCGTTTGTGTTGGGTGGTGCGGGGATTGCCAAAGACTGACGACCCCCGCACCATTGCTAACTATTTCTTGACTCGACCACGGACAGCCGCTGGCTTCAACAAGGACGAAGGAACCATGACCTTCGCTCCCGTTTCGTACTTGCCAACGCCGCGGACGACCTCGCACTTGCTCTTTAGGTCGTCATCTATCTTGAATCCGAGGAATGTAACCGTTGCCCCCGACAATGGAACGCCATCCCCAACTAGGTATTTCTTCCCGATCTCCAAGGCCACCTTTGCGGTACGCTTTGGCATTGGGATTTCCTTTTCGGCTGGCTTAGCAGCAGCGCGCTTGGCGGCTGCTTCTGCCCTCTTCCTATCCGCAAGCGCTATCACTCGCTCCCGCGATTGCACCGCTTCGTTAATCGGCTCTAGGAGATTGTCTAGAGCGCCGTCAGCGATCAGCCCTGACAGGGTATTCGCAAAGTCCGTGTACTGACTATCAGTAGCAGGGTCTTTGGGCTTCGGTCGTGGCGAAGACTTGACCGGAGCAGTTGCCGCTTTCTTTACCGGAGTAGCAACTTTCTTTGCTGGTAGCGCTGGTCGCTTAGTAGCGACCTTGGCTGGCACTGTCGTCTTTTTGGCCGCTACCTTCTTGGCAGGGGCAGCGATCTTCTTGCGTGGTGCGATTGCCATGATCTTCCCTTCATCAGATGTGCGTTGGTTGGTGCCGGTGTAATGCAGTGATGTCCGTTGTTACGAACCCGCATTGATCTTCAACACGCTTGGAACCGTATTGGAAGTTACAAGCGTAAACACCACATGCTGCTTCGAACAGGTCCGCCTTGAACTGCGGATTTAGTTCAAGCATGACATCGCAAAGACGATCAACTAGCACGTAACGCAATTCGTCGGGCATCTTTGTTGCGCCGATCACGTTGCCCACGTCTCGAAGTCCTTTTTTGTCATGCTCATGGCCTCTCACCTCCCTTCCGCTCTCTATCGATCCCAACGACGACTCCTAGTTCAAAGACTAGATAGCCACCGCCAACAATGGCCGCTACTCCTAGCGACCACCACAGGTCTAGATATCGCATCGTCCCTCCAAGTCAAAGATCGGACTCGGAAGCGACTCCAACAGTTGATGGAATGTTGGGCCGGTGTACCAAGGGTTGTTCTCTCGCTCTAGCCAATCAAGAAACACCTCTGCAAAGATTGGCTCAACCGCTTCCGAGGCCGAACGTACAATCACTCCAAAGCGGGGCAACTGTCCAATGATGAATTTGGAATCGACACCGGCCCTTTTGGCAATGTGATAAACGCGGACTGTCATTCGAACCACTCCCTAGTAATTAACTTCTACCAGTGAAGCGTTGCGCCTCACTTCTGCGACGTACGCATCACCCATGTCAGATAGTCCTTGCGTGTAGGGCGACGTTACAGAGCAGAACCAACGTGCATACGGCTTGTTGTCGTCTGCTTGGTACTTCTTCAACACTAGCCAAGTCCATCCCTGATTGTTCTTCCACACCTCGTAGGGGTCACTTACTGGCCGTGTCTTGGCGCACAGGTTCTTTGCCATTTCCTTGCCCCTTTCGTTTCGTGATGGGACCAACCCATCCCCAAAGACAGCGACAAATTCATTCGGCATTGGCCGCTGTCTTTGGAGTTGATTGGTACTTCGCATATCCATACCTTGCTTATTCTTTGCGAGACAGTGTTTCAATCCCAAAGATTTCGTCATCGCAGGTGCCGTTGTTCTCCCGCTCTCTCTTTGTGATCTACTAACTTGCGTGCTTGCCAGCACAATCTCTGATGAGGCCAACCATGTTTTGTGTTCGATCTTGCTAAACGCTTGCATCCGTCGTTCATCTCTCCGTCACACTTTTGCTATGGCGTGATCCGATGAAGACTCTCCGCACAAGTCGCCGCTTAATCTCACTGACCACGTTCTTACGCTGAACGTGACGAGCGGTTGAATCAAGTTTCGATTCCACACGGCCATACCTCCCACTATTCTGTTTTCTTTCCCGCCACCATCTCGGACTCTCCGCTAGGGTCGCAGCGGGTCCAATATGACCCCGGTGCGGACACATGGTGCAAGTTGATCCCTAGTCCGTCGCAAGACTCTCCGTGCGGCCTAACACCACCAAATGATCTTGGTAGCAGGTATGGTCTGGCAAAGACTCGTATTGGCGGCCATTCCTCGTGATGACCCTTCCAAAACAAGACTTGCACCATAGGTGCAATCCTACTCCTACTTAGGGTAAAAAGGAACCCTTTTTGACCGTTTGGCGCACCCAATTTAGTGTCCGTTTTGTTCGTTTTGTCCGTTTTTATGGTAGCAAGATCATCTAAAAGGTCGTTTTTTGAGCAATAGCACCAAAAAAACAGGGGTCGGAAAATGTCCGTTTTGTCCGTTTTGTCCTCTTTTTTTCTTTCTCTTTATTTCTACTTTTATAAGAAAAGAAGGCTAAGTAATTATCTCTTTTTTTCTACTCGGTACTTATATAGGTACTAGTACGCCCTACTTATGATCGCAACTGTGCGCGCCTGTACGTGTACGCGCATGTACGCGCACGCGAGGCAAGTTTTCTTCGGCTTTTTTGATTGCAATAGCGGCAAAGTATGCGACACGCCGAGTCTTTACACCTATTGTGCACTTGCATCGCTTAGGTGTAGGGTCCGTCTCATTCCGCATATGACCGCTCTGGTCATTCTGACGATTGAGGAAGGTAGCAAGCGATGCCGGTCAAGAAGCCAGCAAAGAAAACAGCGGTTGTGGTTGTTGCCAAGCCAGCGCCAAAGCCCGTAGCGAAGCCAGCGCCAGCGGCAAAGGTTGCTCGGGTAGCCAAAAAGGTAGTCGAGGTATCGAAGCCAGAATTGGTGCATTCCTATTCCAAGAAAGACATCAACGCAAAGACAGGATTTTCTCGCGGCACGAATTCGGACATTATCGCCATCGAATTGCTAAAGGGCGGGAAGTCAAGGGCCGACGTTGCTAAACGAGTCGCAGACATTATCCCAAACAAAACTAAGAACGGAACCGCTAAGCCGTTTACACATATCGTGGCGAATACGCTGTATCGAATGATTGAAAGCGGCAAGTTTGAAGTTGTTTCTACTTACAAGGTCCGTAAGACCCGCTAAAGCCCTTAGGCCCGGTCCTACCTGTCCAGATACCTATTTGGCGGTTTGGACCGGGCCTTGTGGCAGGAATCGCGTTATAGGAGCATTCTAGAGACGGAGCGAAAGTGCCAGACAATGTTGAAGTGCTATTAATCTCCGCAGTTCTGCGAACAGGCGATCATTTGTCCGCTGCTGGCAGGGGAATTACTACCAAATTTTTTCATACCTATCCCGACGAGTGGAAATTTATCGAGGCGTACATTTCGATCCACAAAAGGACGCCCTCTAAGGATGCGTTTAAGTCTAAGTTTTCTGAGTTTCGGATCAAGGCAAGCGACGATATCGAGTATTTTATCGAAGAGGTACGCAAGTCTCATATCCAACACGAATTGACGAACCACATTCAAGACGCGATTGCGCTTATGCAAAATGGCGAGACGGAGCGTGCCGTAAAAGCGCTTCACTCTGGATCACTTGCAATCGAAGCGGAAATGGGCGGAATGTCGGGAGACGAAGACATCTTCCAGAATTGGCAACCTATCTACGACGAGGCAATGCTAAGAAATAACAGGTTCTTGAATCAAGGGCAAGCGGGTATCCCTACTGGCTTCCCAACCCTTGACGAGCGAACAGGCGGTCCTCAGCCCGGTCAGGTTTGGATTGTGGCTGCCAGACTAGGACAGGGTAAAACGTGGTCCCTAGTGCGAATGGCTACCGCTGCCGCGTTCTCTGGCTACGTCGTTCAATATGACGCGCTAGAGCAATCGCGTATTGAGATCGGTATGCGGGTTCATGCGTTTGCATCGTCAGAATACGGCAAGCAGGTATTCAAGAACCTTGATCTATCTCAGGGCAAGAATTTCTCACCCCGCGAGTACAAGGAATTCTTGAACGACTTAAAGGGACAGGTAAGCGGCAAGTTTCATATTGCTGATGCAACTGGTGGAACTATTGGTCCTGCCCAAATTGCTGCACAGATTGAACGCAATACGCCGGATGCCGTTTTCTTGGATTACATAACGCTTGTCGATACACCTTCGGGCACAAGCGATTGGCAGGGAATAGCAGGATTGAGCAAAACCTTGAAGCAAATAGCAGGGCGATACAAGGTTCCAATTATTGCCGCTGCCCAACTAAACCGTAACGCTGCGGGCCGAAAGGAAATTGGCGGTCCAGAAGACCTAGCCGAATCTGATGCTCTAGGCCGCGATGCTGACGCGGTTATCCAGATGCGTCAATTGTCCAAGTCGGTAATTATGATGAAGTTGACCAAGTTTCGGCACGGCGCTGATGGGTTCTCTTGGTACACACTGTTTAAGCCAAACACCGGGCACTTTGAAGAGGTCACCCGCGATGAAGCATTCGACAAGGTTGCGGAGGATAAGGCAGAAGACGAAGAGGGTGATACCTATACGTTCAAGCCACGTTCTAAGGGATCGTTCGCTAAGACCCAGCAAGACCGCAAGCCAGCGGACGATGAGTTTGAGGATGTTGCTCCTGCACCTAGCCGTGTTGTTGTACGGAGGTCGAAGTGACTGCCCGGTTTGAACGTTTCGCTGAGACATACCTGCAAGTGACGTTGCGAGGCGGGGCAGAATGGATGTGTCGTTGTCCATTACATGACGACAATGGAGCGTCTTTACAATTCAACGTGCATAAGGGCTTGTGGGTTTGCTTCGGATGTCAGCAAGGCGGGTCTGCAAAGTCGTTAGCAAAGCGTATGAATGTATCGTTTGAAGAGCCATCTGTTCCGCTTGACGAATTGAGCAAGCAGTTGAACGCCGTTATTCATCCTGTTCCTAAGCACTCGCCTGTCATATTGCCCGAGACATATCTAAAGCGTTTCGCAATCGACCATCACGAATATTGGGATAAGCGTGGGTTTACAGAACAATCGCAAGAAGAGTTTGGCCTTGGGTATGACTTCATGCAGGACCAACTAACGATTCCGTTTCGTAATCCCGAAGGTGAATTGCTAGGTGTCATCCGGCGAAGGCTTGACAATGGGTTCCCACGCTACTTATACCCAAAGGGATTCGACCGTATGGGATCGTTGTTCGCATCGTGGAAGTGGAAGAACGGCCCACTGGTATTAGTAGAGGGATCGCTTGACGCTGTTATGTGTTGGCAGAACACGACTCCTGCAATGGCAATCTATGGGTCTTCAATTCACCCGCGACAGGTACAGTTGCTACGCCGTCTTGGTGTTAAGGAAGTAGTCCTGTTCTTTGACTATGACACCGCAGGGATGGCAGCGGCCAAGCGGGTTGCGGATTACTTAGACGGTTTCGTTGTCCGCAGAGTTGAATGGGATAGCGAAGTGTATTGCTGGCGTAAGGAATGCAACTGCACACGCGAGCATCGACCAGACCCCGGCTCATTGAAAGACCCGCTTGATATGGCAGAGGTATTGTCGCGCATTGAGTTAACAGGATCGGCCCTACGTATCGACCAACTACGAAAGCAGGCATGATGAACAAGCATCCTTGGGTTGTAATGGCAGAGAGCATGAGTCCGCAGCCAATGCCATCTATTGTAAAATGGGACAACATAAAGGTAACCCTTCCTGATGGGAAGGTAGAAGACGGCGCTGTGCTTAGCGTTGCTACACCCTCGGGTTGCATGACCTTATTCCTAAGCGTTGAGGACTTTGATCGAATGCTGGATCAAGCCGCTGAGGTTAGGGCAAACATGAACGAGGGTGGGTTATACATCGCGCAGCAAATGCCCGGTAAGAACGGCCTAGTGCTATGAGCATTGATAACCCAAAGTATCGCGGGACAACGGGAATAGACCTTGACAGAAACCGGGTGCTGGATCGGATGGAAGCACAGTCGGACGCATTGGAACAGCAGGACCAGAAGGCGCGACTCGTTGTTGCTGGTGCGTCGAATGGTGTGGAGGACTGCCGACTTCTGTTAGAAGCATTGGGGCTAATTGATGTCTAGTATTCCTGCCCCAATCTTCTTGAACGACCCAACAAAATTCGGCGGCATGTAATGTAAGAAACTTTTAATAATCCTGCCTTCTAGCCCGGTAGCATTTTTTCCTAGCAGGTTTTACTTTTTCTGACACGACTGAGGATCGCTTCATTGCCTCACGGGGTGGGGTGGCAAGTCATCGCCACCCCAGAGGACACGCTCTACATCATTTGCTGGAATTGCTCCTACAGGTACGCCTCTAAGCCCTTAGACTCCGAAGAAGCCCTAGCAGTATCCCCGCCACTTAATCCAGATTCCGTATCGCTGTAGGTGCGCGATGGTCACGGTAGGTGCTCAAGGTCACGCTCGCATCGTTCCAAGGCGTTCATACAAGCACCCCGCAAAATTCCCAATAAAAAATTATATCCATTCTTCCAAGGCACCTTTTTACTTTCCAAAAAATTTCATATCCATTCTTCCAAGGCACCTTTTTACTTTCCAAAAAATTTCATATCCATTCACCTTGGGTGCCCACGGGGGCGGGGGGTCGGCCGCAGACTGTGGAATAAGCGGAATTGGGAGACGCCTCATATTTATGCGTGTGCGAGCGCAATGGATTGCCGGGCTTGCCCTATATATCTAGGTTACTACTTGTTTCTACCCGCCCTAGTATCGTGGGATAAGGATTATCGAGGCTTTCAATAATCTCGGCATCAATAATTTCCTCATCACCCAAACGTGTAGAACTTTCGTATGCCTGCGCGCTCTCTATTTGTTTCACTGGCGCTTTCCTTGGCTCTCTCCCAATTGCTTGCTCCACATATTTCTGCGCGTCCTGTGAGTTGGGATCAATACCAACGGCTTGCATCATTGCGGCAACGAATTCTTGTTCGCTACCTTGGATTACCATTACACCCTTTGCCTGTACGTTGATCCCGAAGTGTTGCTGTAGTTCATGGGCTGTATCTACTCCCACTCCCGCAATCTTGTATCGCATTTCCATTATTCGCATGAGCCGGTCAATCTGGTTCAAGTCGTTGCTATTACGCAATCTTTCTGTGCATCGCATCTGATACTCGTCTAGTCGCTGTAGGTCAAGCAGGATTACGTCTTTTGCTGTCTCAAACGAATGCCGGGTAAGTAGTCCATCTATTTGTTGCTTGGCGTGGGAGGGAGAGCCAAAACCTACTGCCTTTGCTATCTCCGAGTAAGAGACGCCTGCCTTTCTTAGTTCTAGCCCGCGCTCTGCTTTTCTGCGGCGCTCCTCTTGTGCCAATATCTGTGCGGCTGTTTTCTTTTTCTTCGTGATTCTCGTCTTGCGTATTTGATTCTCTGTATGAAAGGGCACCGGCTTACGAATCATTTGCTTACCGGCGTGCTCACCAGTGGCGGGAACAATTATTCTCTTACGTCGGTTTGCCTCCTTTTGATTGATCTCCGCTAGTGCATCTTCAAAGGAAGTTTTATTCTTGCGGGACAGAATGTATGCCAGCCTGTTTTTTGCTCGCTCTGTCATTGGCTTGAAAACATATAGCGCCGTTTCTGGTACCCTGCTTGAGAAAGTTGCGGCAACTACGTGATTTGGGCTACCACTTTTGACAGCACTTTTGACAGCACTTTTGGGCGTTTTTCTAGGTATTTTCACCGTTCTTTTTTCTTGGCTCATATTCTGATGATACGGCGCTCCTCATAGATGTCAATACTTTACTAAGTATATTGTGCATTTCTAATTATTTCTCTCTTTATCTATCTCTTTATTTCTCTCTCTATCTGTATGTCTATCTGCCCCTTTACTCCTTGCCTCTATCCGTTCCTCTCTTATCTCTATATATGTGTGTGTGTGTGTACCGATAGAGGTTCTCCGCTCCCGCGATTATCGTAAAAACACATTATTTCTTACGTGTTGCTGTTTGCCTTTTTTCTTCCATTATGTGATCTTACCCACATGGCATTTCATATGAACGACTTGGGCGGCGAGGTATACCCTTCGCATATTCCTGTTTCTAACCCGCAGATTATTTTTGGAATTGCGCTTGCTACCGGCATTATTGTTGGCACTAAATTTGCTCGCTGGTACGTTGGCCCTTCAAAGAAGAAAAAGAAAGTGTCCAAGAAAAAATGAGTACCCACGCACCCCATGCCTCACCGCATATTGACCCCGACGGTGTTTGCCAATGTATTTGTAAGGAATGTTGGCTCCCGCCATATAAAAGGGACGGGAAAGTTGAACCCAATGGAATATGTATTTGCTGGGATTGTTCGCCTGATATCTGCGATGACCACAACACCGGGCGCGACACAATGGGTGAACCATACGGAACGACGCGATTCTAGCCACGCCTGCGCTACGAACTAGGACGGTTGGGCATCCGTTTACCCTCCACGTATCCTCGGGCCGCTAATACCCCTTCTTGGGATTTTGTTAGTATTCTTCCTTGTGTTTTTACTTTTTGTGCCTTATTGTGCATTTCTAATGGGCTATTTATGATAGGGGGGACGAAAATGGAACTACTTACGAAGCCGGTTGAGCGCACCTACTGCGAAACTCACGATTTCTGGTATGCGGTAGGAATTGATTGTCCTTTCTGCACCGACATTCATCCGTGAGTTTCTAACCCCGAATATGGCAATGCCCCCGTCCAGATCGCGGCGGGGGCTTCGTCATGTATTGCTTTAATAATTGAATTCTAGTTGCACTCTCTCCCGATTGTGGCGCAAGGCTAGGGGGTCACACGCGAGCAACCGTCCGTCTACTTCCTCCATGATGTAGCCAAGTGAACCTACACCTTTTGATACTTCGTTTACCGCCTGTGCTTTGCTTGTTGTACTGACTAGAACGTCTAATTGCACCCAAACACCGTCATTTACCATAGCGACCCATTTCCAAGAAAATAGAGAAAAAAAGAAATGATGGGGATGCCGGGAAGTTTATTTTCCCGACACCCCCACGGTCCCAACTCTTGCGCCACGAACTCTCCGTGAAGCAGGCGCAATGTTGGCATTAAGTTGTTCCCTGACTGTATCGGAACCGACACACGCAATGTCAATAGCCAAACGATCAAGGGATTTGCTGACTCGGTTGCGCCAGTAAGAAGCGATTGCCTTATTCAAAGCGTCCTCATTAGTCATTATGTAGACGCGAGAACTGGCAGTCGCTATCACTTTACGCTCCCGGTGAGACGGCGGGTGCTTCAACCGGAGCAGGTACAGCATCTGGCGGTGTAGTAATGGTTGGCACATCTGGTGTTGCAACGACCGTTGGATCAACGATTGAAGGATCAGGAGTTGCGACAACAGGCGCTGGTGAAATCGGTGTGTCTATAGCGTGCTGCGGAACGTAAGCGGGAGACAAAGGAACGTCAACATTGAAAACGCCTGATGCCCAAGAACTAATGCCAGTTGGTTTGAAGAAACCGTAATGGGTTGCAACTGCTACTACCCAAGCGGCTGCTCCCATGAGTGCGGCGTTCTGCCAATCAAACTTTACATTTGACGGGGTGTTCAAGAATCCGTTACCCACACCTACTGCTGCACTGATTAGCGCTAGTAAGATTGCCTTTATGTTCCCGCCAGTGCTTGCTTTGGTTAGCAGGCCAACAGTAAACGGCGCTACCGCTCCTACTAGAAGCGTTACGATCTGCGTAGTGCTGAATAATGCGCTCATTCTTCTTCCTCCTCATTTTTCTCTTGGTCGTTTCTTTTACGGTGATATCCAGCAGGCCATTTGTAACTTGCGTACATTAAAACTGAAGTGGATACAGCACCAGCAAACACGCTTAATGGTGCCGTCCACTCACTAGCACTCACTTATCTGACCCGAGAGAATCTGCGCGTTCTAATAAGTACGAACCGCCCGAGACAAGTGCTACCCCAAAATTCAGGAAAGCACTTTCATCTATCGAATAGCCGTGGTACAAGATCAAGAAAAAACATCTCGCAACCCACATGCCAGTAGCGATGGCTAGACCTAATTCGATTAGCGATTGATTTTTATAACACCACCCTGCGACAAATGCGGTGAATGCTACGCCACCAAAAACACTAAGCACGTCGCCTAAAGGTGAAGATTGGAAAACACCTATGTTTGCGATTCCTGTTATGGCGTTAACGGCCATTAAGAAAGTCATGCCAAAGGTAACGGGCTTTATCGGTCTGCCGAATATCATGTACTTCGGCAAGTTTAGTGGTGGCATTTCTCCACCCTTCTTGTGTTTTATGCGACTGTGTGGAAGCCGTGCAGATTACCCAACTTCGTTAGTGATGCAAGTTCAGGGATACCGTTACCGATTGCGTATCCGGTGTGCTTCTGCCAAGCAAGGAATGCTGCCTTACTTTTCGATCCGTACAGACCGTCAACTACAAGGGCTGGAACTGCCATGTGTTCCGCATTTAGTGCAGCCTGTACCAACTTGACCTGAGCCATTACCGAAGCGGTAGCGCCAGCACCAGCAACCGCTGCGGTTACTTGAACAACATGCAGCGAAACACTTGGCAACACAGGCGGTGGTGTAGGTGTTGGGTGCAAGATCAGTTGCAACCGAGCGTGAATCAGATTCCGCCAGAACGCAAGCGGTTGAAGAACATCTGTTTTTCTTCCCGGTGCCCAATCACGGTGACGGATTACTGCCGTTTCGTTCTTACCGATTAGGTGAACTAGTGCAGCGGTGAGATTGGTAGTCGCAACAACTTGTGCGGGGGTCATACCGTCAGAGTCAGCAGCAAGGCCAGTTGGCTTTGCCGTAACACTTTGGTCTTCTCCCTTACTTTCAACTTCAATACCGTAGAAGTAGGCGTTACCCATATCTTGCGGAACAGTGAAGCCATCAACAGCAAGCGGTCCACCGCCGCCAGCGTGGTAGCAACCTTCGGCGGTAATAAGATGAACCGTTCCATCGCGTGCAACCAAGAAATGACAAGCACGGACAGGCGCAAGACTTCCGGGGTGAAGCACCCAACCAAGCGAAGGGCTGTTGCCGGGTGCGCCTGAGTTAGCGGTGTGATGTAGCACCACACCGATTGGGTGCCAAAGGTTCGGTGTTACCCAACCACAGATATTGAGAGCATCCCAGCCACCTTCTAGAACTAGATGAACTCCACTTGCCTTTACCGCTGCCAGAACTTGCGCTGGTGATGGAGCAACCACTATTCCTCCTAATTTTGCTACACGTACTTCGTGTAAGTAACTCTTAATTGCGGGGGATAAGACGAGCCGTACTGATAGCCATACATTTGATAGATAGTCGCGGTGCTTTGAGCATATATTGCAATGCCCTTAGCGGTGTTTGCTTGAATCCTCTGCCCAAGTTGTACTGCTACGTTGCACCATTTGCCACCAGTTGCGGCTGAATATGCAACGAATGTTTCGTTGGCTAAGTTTAGAGACGCACCGTTAGCGCTAACGCTACCCGGCTTGCCGGTGGCATTGTGCGTGCAGAAAATGACGGTAGGAGAAACGTAAGCAGAGTACGAGTTTAGATAGACCTCGACCTTTGTAATCGTTCCACCCGAAGTGTCCGATTGCACCGTGGCATACGGGAATCCCATGAGGCTTTGGTAATACGTTCCACCCCACCACGATCCTTGTGCAATAAGCGTAGTAGCGGTGATCTTTCCACCCGCTTGCTCGTAACCTTGGGACCAAGTGCAGGCATATGTATTGACAAAAGTGGTGAGCGTCTGGAATGAGATAGTGCTAGTTGATGACGTAGACGCGGAAGCAGTAGTTGAGAACCCGCTGTACAAAGCACGGTAAGAAGTTGAGGCGGATTCAGTTAGCGTACTTGACGGTCCCCAAACACCAGTTGTCGCGTTTACTGTGATCCCAGTTAGCGTGGTATTAGTCCAAGTGCCGCTTACAAGTTTCTGAATTGTTACCGTACCGCCTCCAACTGCACCGCTACCTGATGCAGAGAACTTTACAGTTCCTGAGAAAGTGAATGTGGTACTACTGTTCGGTACGTTTGTTTTCGACGGCGTGCAAACTGTTGATGTAGACGGTGAGGAAGTGTAAGAAGCAAGGTTGGTTGCATCAGGAATCTGCGGCCAAGAAGCGGTACCGTTGTAATACATTAGTCTAGGCATTAGACGGCAGACCCGCTTCCATATGGGAAGAACGTAACATTGAGACGTGCGTAACGAATTGCCGCTGCGGTACCGGTGTAATAGCCAGTCCATGAAAGATCAAGAGTTGTTCCGGTAGTAGGAACAGTTGTAAACGCAAAGTAATCCTCAAAACTGAAACTGCTGTTTCCCGCATCACCGCCGCCACGCATGGCCCAGAATGAAGTAGAAATACGCGATCCACCTGTGTACCCGCTGTCAAACGCATGGACTATATAGCCGACGGACGCTGTGTTTGCGGCGGGCGTGGTTGCCCATTGAATCCAGCCGATAGCGTTTACCCTTAGTAAGCCGGGACAAGGAATCAAGACTAGAACGTCCCCATAGGA
>CAIRSR010000054.1 GCA_903881315.1 uncultured Thiotrichales bacterium
CCACTGTCGAAACTGGCGGGGTTTCGCCCGGATATGGATCTGCCAGAATTCTTGCAGAACACCCGCCTCGACGTGATTGAGAAGATTCGAGCAAACCTATTTGGCTACTGGAAGATTCTACGTTGTCGGCGGGATCCCATTACTTGATCGCCAGAGTCTGTTTGATAATGCGTGGGGTCATAAAGATAAGGAGTTCTGATTTTGTATCGCTGTCACTATTGTCGCGGAATAGGTTACCTAACAACGGCAAGTCGCTTAGGAAGGGAACACGACTAACCTGGTGAGATTTGTCTTGTGTATAAATGCCACCCAGTACCAGCGTCTCACCGTTATTTACCAATACCTCTGTGCTGATCTTCTTTGTGCTGATTGACGGCACGCCGCCGGTTGATGCGCCAGGGGCATCATCGTTGAGATTTATGGTTAGGAGAATACGATCATCCGGGGTGATCTGTGGTTTCACCCTCAGGGTGAGGGCGGCTTTCTTAAACGCAACTGCGGTGCCTCCGGATGTGCCGCCGGCAGTCTGTTGATAGGGTATCTCGTCTCCCTGTTCGATCGTCGCTTCTTTTTGGTCGGAGGTGATAACGCGAGGATTGGCAATGGTCTCAGCACGCGACTCCGTTTGGAGTGCAGAGAGCTCGAGATCGAGCAGATAGCGCGAACCAAGTAGGGCGAAGGCAATGGATGGGGTAGTGCCACCGCTGGGAGGCGAACCAGGCAAGGAAACATTCAGCCGATTACTGCTTGAGGGGAGCGCTATTGTTCCGCTGGTAGTGCCTGCCGCCATATTGCCGACAGCGCTGTTGATCATTGTATCCGTGGCAGATAAAGATCCGCTAACCGCACTCACATTCTTGCCGTGTTGTTGTATCCCGGTCGCCCCGAAGGAAACCCCAATATTTTTCGCGAAGGTGTCTTTCGCGATTACGATACGCGATTCAATCTGTACTTGGCGCACCGGCACATCTAAGGTAGAAACGAGCTGGCGCACCTCGTTCAATTTATCGGTGGTATCTTGGATCAGGAGGGTATTGGTGCGCTCGTCCACCGAGACATTGCCACGCGCCGAAAGCAGCGAATTTTCTTTGGCTTTTAAAAGGGAGGCGATGTCCGAAGCCTTTGCATAGTTGATCTGCATCAGTTCGGAGTGTAGGGGTGCCAGGTCGACAACCGTTTTTTCGGCTTCTAGTTCCGCTTTCTCACGTTTTGCAATCTCTTCGGTTGGTGCCACCATAATCACGTTATTGGAGCGGCGCATCCCAAGCCCTTTGCTTTTTAGGATAATATCAAGCGCCTGATCCCACGGGACATCATTGAGGCGTAGGGTAAGTGCCCCCTGTACGGTGTCACTGGTCACGATGTTGAACTTGGTAAATTCAGCGATTAGCTGGAGTACGGCGCGCACATCAATGTTTTGGAAATTGAGCGACATCCTTTCTCCGGTATAACCAAGGCGTTCCTTTTTGGCGTTCTCCTTTTGTTCTTTACTCATGGGGCGTACTTCTACTGTGAAGATTCGATCTGCCTGGTAGGCGAGGTGTTCGAAGTCCCGGACGTTGCCAATGACCATATGAACATTTCCGCTTTTGGGGAGCGTTTCAATGGTATGTACGGGGGTTGCAAAGTCGGTGACATCAAGGCGTCGCTGTAACGCGGCAGGAAGCTGGGTGCCTTGAAAATCAACGATGATATTGTTCCCTTGTTGGTGTACATCCACGCTCGCAGTAGGATCAGAGAGCGTTACGATGACCCGCCCTTCGCCATTGTCGCCACGCCGAAAATCAATGTCCTCTATGGAGCGTGCGGCGGTGCTGGCACGCTGGGAAGGAGGTGCGGGGGGGGCTGCCTCTGTTGGTAAGGTGCTTAGTGCAGAATGGGGGCGTCCGAGCGCCACCAAAAGTCGGTTACCGTCCACGGTAATTGCGTGGGGAACAAGTTGCATAAGGTTTACGACAACGCGGGTTCGGCCATTCGCTTCGGCGGCACCAACACTCTGCACCGCACCAACCCCGATCTGTCGGAAGATGTGTGCCGGGCCAATGTGGGTATCCGGTAGGTCGATGGCGATGCGCGCCGGGCTGTCGGTGGTAAAGCTTGCGGGAGTCGGCGGGGGGCCTGAGAGGGTTAGGACGATCTGCAACTGGGTGCCGGAGAGTGTCGCAAAACTAATGTCTTGTAAAATGCGATCCGCAGCGCGCACCCCGCTGCTCAGGCAAAGACCGAGCGTAAGACCCAATAGCCACTGTAGCAGTAGGCCACGGTATCGGTTCACGGTCGGGATTGCCTGCCTGTTCGGTGCGCTATTGCATGTGGTTAGCGTGGTTACTGTGACCATGAGCATGTCCTTCGTGTTTTTTTATTTTTCCCGATCCGATAGGGTAATGGAAGCTTGGCGATTCTTCCAGTTATCCTCACCGTCAGGAATAATTTCGTTAAGCAGGACGCGAGTCTCGGTGATCTGTTCGATGCGCCCGTGGTTTTGTCCCATAAAATTACCTACCCGAACCATGAACACCTTGCTATCGGGGCTTCGTACCACGCCCCAGCGCTCACCATGCTGCTCCATGGTGCCAACCATGCGCAGACTGTCCAAGGGAAAGCCCTCTAAGGCCTCTTTATTCCGGTTGAGGTCAGGATGAACGACAGAAACTGGTTTTGCAGCCCCTTGTGGTGAATCAGGGTTGGCTTGTGCTCGGGATTTGACAATAGGCTCGAACGGGTCGCGCATTCCGCTGGCATTATAGGAAATGGTTTCTGGGAGTGCGATCTTTGGTAACGGTTCGACTGGTGGCCCCGGGCGCTTCTTCACCGTAGCGATGTAGGCATTCAGGCTGGCAATATCGTCATCGCCTGAGCAACCGACCAGAATCTGGCTAGCAACCAAGATTACGCCGATGTACGTAGCGCACCGCAATACCTTGCAAGACGGTGACGGAGAAGGGCGTTTGGTGTGGATGGTCATTGCTGAGCACCCTTTTTAGGATTTCCCTTGCCGCTCACTTCCTCTTGATAGTAGTAAATCCTGGCAACGACATCCATGCCCATTTTCCCCTTTTTGCTTTCGCCCATGCCTAATGAAACATTATGGAGCGTAACGATTCGGGGGAGCGCTGCGACACCGCTTACGAATTGTCCGAACTCGTGGTAGTTGCCCACAACCCTAATTTCAATTGGTAGGTTCTGAAACTCTTGTGAAACAGAAGCACCTGGTTTGAATAACTCGAAATCAAGGCCGGTAGCGTGACCTGTTTGCGAGATATCCATCAGGAGCGCATCTACCTCGGCCTTATGTGGGAGTTGACTCAACATAACGGCAATAGATTTCTCTAGTTCGACACTTTGCTCTTGATAGATCTCGAGATCGGCGGCCTCGGCCTGACCCTTTTCAAAGGTGGCGCGAAGTTCAATTTCCTTAGCTGACGCGGCATCGCGCAGTTCGATCTCGGACTGAATATCAAACCAATAGCCTGCCCCCAATAGCATAACGACGGCAACGCTAATTAACCCAAACTGTTTTGGCAGTGACCATGTGCCAATATTTTCAAAATCAATTTCGTTGAGTTCTTGAAGGTTCATTTGGCGCCCTTCTTGCTGTCGTCCGCATGACTTTGGTGGGCACGGATAGTGAACTTACTGACGGGCTCGCGGTCTTGAGAAATCGTTTGGATAACATCTAAATTTGGGTCAGTGATCCACTTTGATGAGCTAATCTTGCTCAGAAAGGTGGCGACCTGGGCGTTGGATTGAGCGATACCTTCAATGATAAGGGATCGATCCTTTTGTTTGAGGTTGGTTAGGTAGATCCCATCTGGTAACAGTCGAGGAAGCTCATCGAAGAGGCGAACCATATCGGGACGATCAATCTGGAGTCGTTGCACGATGTCCATGCGGGCCCGTAGACTCTTGATTTGTTTCTTCAGGATCTCTACTTGGTCAATCTTCTGCTTGGTCTCCCTGATCTCTTTCTCTAGCAGTGCGTTTAGCGTATTTTGATGTGAGATTTCCCCTTCAAAGTACGAGTGTACGCCACCAATAACCCCAGCTGCAACGAATAGGCAAAAGGCGAACCGTATTAAGAACTCTTGCTGGAGTTCTTTTCTCCTCGCCGCACGCCATGGCAGAAGATTAATGCGAGGCATGTTAGTCAAAGCTCCGTAATGTCAAGCCGCAGGCAATCATCAGGGCGGAGGCATCGTTGCCTAGTGCCATTGCTTGGGGTCTGACTCTGGGTGCCAGGGACATACTGCTAAAGGGATTGGCAATGATCGTTGGGACGCCCAGCCTTTCTTGGATGAGTGCGTCGATGCCTGGGATGCGCACTGTTCCGCCAGAAAGCACAATGATATCAACCTTGCCATATTGGCTGGAGGAGAAAAAAAATTGCAGCGATCGTTGGATCTGCTGGCTCATTGCTTCCTTGAAGGGCTCTAGCACCTTCGGCCCATAGTCGTCAGATAGTCCGATGCTGTCCTTCTTGGCTTGCCCCGCTTCTTCGTAGGAAAGATTGTAGTGGCGTTGGATGGCCTCAGTGAGCTGTCTACCACCGAAGACCTGTTCACGATGGAAGATGATCTGGTGATTGTCGAGCACATTGAGGATGGTCATGGTCGCCCCGACATCCACCAGCGCCACGGTCTTGTTATCCCCCCTATCCGGAACTTGGGCGGCGATGAGACGGAAAGCAGTCTCCATGGCGTAGGCTTCAATATCGACGATCTTGGCCGTAAGTCCTGCCTGTTGCAGTGCATCCACCCGCATATCGACATGTTCACGACGAGAGGCGACGAGCAACACATCAACCATCTCTGGGGTCTTCTGGGATGGCCCTAGGCGTTGAAAATCCAAATAGACCTCTTCCAAGGGAAAGGGGATATATTGGTCAGCTTCGAATTCGATCTGTGCCTCTATCTCATCTTCGGTGAGATTGGCAGGTAGTGAGATGGTTTTGGTAACGGCGGAACCGGCAACGGCAACCGCTGCGAACTTCGAGCGTGTGCCGGAACTCTTCAAGGCCTTACTGATGGTGTGACCCACACCTTCTACGTCGACGATGTTCCGCTCCGCAACCGCATTGGGCGGAAGCGGCTCAACAGCATAGCTCTCCACACGGTACTGACCGTTCTGGAGGCTCAACTCAAGGAGTTTTACCACTGTGGAGCTGATATCAATGCCTATCAGTGGGAACCATCTTTTTTTGAAAGGCCACATGCTGTCTTCTTTCTCGCGGTGCTCCCCGCCTAGGCCGACAATTCTATAGAATTGGCATTGCCTATTCTACTGTCTCCACAGTAAAGTTGCAGAGAATGTTAAGGAGGTAGAGTAGGGAGTGTGTGGAAAATTTCTGCAACCACTATAGACTGGGCTCCCTTAAAAAACAAATGTACGCGACTTCCTCATGCACTTTCTGAAGCGGTTTCTTGGGTTGTTCGTGTCGGCTCTCTGTGCGCTTCTGTCTACGACACTGACATTGGTCGCGCTTGCAATGGTAGCGGCTGTAGTCATCTACCTTCATGTTGCCCGAGACCTACCAGACCCCTTGACGTTGCGCGAAATCCATTTGCAGGTACCCCTTCAGATCTACAGCGCTGATGGGCGATTGATGGCCGAAATCGGCGAGAAGCGGCGTATTCCCCTGCATCTCGCACAGATACCGCAGCGCTTAATCCAAACCGTGTTAGCGGTTGAGGATGACCGTTTCTTTGAACACCCAGGTGTCGATTTGCAGGGCCTGGCGAGGGCGGCAGTGAACCTGTGGCGTACTGGGGAAAAGGGGCAGGGAGGCAGCACCATCACGATGCAGGTTGCCCGCAACTTCTTCCTCTCACCAGAGAAAAGCTACAAGAGGAAAGCGCAAGAGGTGCTTCTCGCCATGGGTATTGAGCGGGTGTTGACCAAGGAAGAAATCCTCGAGCTCTATCTTAATAAGATCTATTTCGGTAATCGCGCCTATGGCGTGGGTGCGGCAGCGCAGATTTACTACGGGGTACCAGTTGAACAACTGAATCTTGCCGAGATGGCAACCCTTGCGGGCCTACCCAAGGCTCCCTCGCGGAATAATCCGATTACCAACCCAGCTCGTTCCTTGGTGCGCCGCGCCTATGTGCTGAATCGTTTGCTAACCTTGGGTAAGATTGATGTGGCCACCCATCGTTCGGCGATGGTGACCCCTGAGGTAGCGCGCGTGCATGAACCCGCAGTAGAGGTAGATGCGCCCTATCTGGTCGAGATGGTTCGTGCCGAACTGGTATCACGGTACGGAGAAGATGCCTATACCAACGGATTGCGCGTTACTACCACCTTGTCGCCAGCTCGCCAGCTTGATGCCGATAATGCCCTGCGTGAAGGGTTATTGGATTATGAACAGAGACATGGCTACCGTGGCCCGGAAGGGCGTTTACTAGACTCGTTGAATCCGAAACGCAATGAGGCGGCGTTGGCACGCTTTCCGACGATGGCGGGATTGCCGGTTGGCGAGGTGCTTTCCGTGGATGGTCGCTCTGCAGTAGTCCAGGTATTGGGGTATGGGTTTATTACCTTGGATTGGCCAGCGATGTCTTGGGCGCGGCGGCGTCTGCCGAATGGCGGGATGCGCTCGATGCCTCGCCAAGCCATCGATGTGGTGCAGGTCGGAGATGTTGTGCGAGTGCATCTTACGCCGGATGGGAAGTGGCGCTTGGCGCAGCGCCCCGAAGTTAGCGGTGCCTTGGTTTCTCTCAATCCCCAGAATGGCGCAATCCTGGCGCTGACCGGCGGCTATGATTTTGCCAATAGTAAATTCAATCGTGCCGTGCAGGCCGAGCGCCAGCCTGGTTCAAGTTTCAAGCCATTTATCTATTCTGCGGGATTAGAGTATGGATATACGCCTGCCAGTGTTTTTGACGATGCCCCAGTGGTCAAGGAACTGCCCGGGATGCCAGCCTGGCACCCTGAGAATTATGGTGGCCGCTATCATGGGCCAACGCGCTTGCGTGAGGCCCTGGTTCATTCTCTGAATATGGTTTCTATCCGTTTGCTTGATGCCATTGGGGTGAACTATGCCATTGACTACGCTACGCGCTTTGGTTTCCCGCACGAAAGTATGCCGCATAATCTAACCCTTGCCTTAGGTACTTTGGTGGCAAACCCGCTCGAAATGGCCGGGGCCTATGCCACCTTCGCCAATGGTGGTTTTCGAGTACATCCTCATTACATCAACAGGATCATGGACAACAATGGTAATCTTATTTTTCAGGCAGCGCCTCCTACTGTTTGTCGAGAGTGTCCCGAGGTTACTGTTGAGGAATTTACGAAGGCGGGTGCGCTGGCAGCAAGGGGTGCGGGGGGATTCCCCGTGGCACCACGGATTGTGGATGCGCGCAATGTCTACATGATGAACTCAATGCTTCGTGACGTGGTGCGGCGCGGCACCGCAGCGCGGGCCATGCGTCTTGGGCGCTCCGATCTGGCGGGCAAGACGGGCACGACCAATGAGGTCTGTGATACCTGGTTCTCTGGTTTTAACAGTCAGGTGCTGGCGACGGTGTGGGTTGGCTACGACCACATGGATTCGCTTGGGGATGAGGAGACCGGCGGGAGAACGGCGCTTCCTATCTGGATGGACTACATGGCGCGGGCCCTGAAGGGGGTGCCAGAGGATCACCTCGTCGAACCCCCTGGGCTGGTAACCGTCCGCATCGACAGGAACACCGGTTATCCGCTGACTGCGGGTGGTGAAGGGGCAATCTTTGAGACCTTCCGTGCGGATCACATCCCGACCCGTCCCATTGCCGCAGAGGGAACTCCCAGTGATGACGGTTTATCCACCGACGGGGCAGCGTCCGATGGATCTGCTCCCGAAAATGGCGGAGACCCCCCGCCTTCGGCAGTGCCTGAGCAATTGTTTTGAGTTATTTTGTGACCTTGGAGTGTTGGCCGTAGTCTCGATTGACCAGGGGAGAATCTATTGGTGCGTAACTGTTCGGGTACGCGAACCCTAGTCTCCATCCGCTTCTTTTATAGAAGCCCCCTCTAGTTTAAATTTCTTCTCGGTACTCTTTTCTAAGAATGAGAGAAGCCTATTGTTATTGTCGATAAGGTAGTCCGCCTTATGCAACCGATCGTTTCTGGCAAAGGCATCAAGGAGGATCCGCACATCAGTATCCGCCATTCTGAAATCAAGCGCAGCCAGGCGATCGAAACGATGCTGTGTTTCATCAAGGGTAGGCGATTCAGCCAGCGATTGCACCACCGCTTGTTTTATTCGATCCGTCTTGCCTAACTTCTCTGTCAAGATCTCACAGACCCTCCCGGCGATGATGGCGGGTGAGCTAAGATCAGCTTGCAGGGCTTGGATGGATCCGACAAGCCCACACGGGGCAGTTGTTCCTGCTGCGATAGGGATAATGGGGATGCCACGCCCAACGGCACAGCCAATCTCTTGGTTTGTCCAGAAGCTCTCATAGAAATCATCGGTGATAAAAGCCAGCAGGAGTTCCATGGAGAACAGGCCTTGCTGAATCACCTTTGACCATTCTTCCATAGGAGCAAGCGAATCATGTGCAACAAAGGAACTTATCCCGAAGCCCTCTAGGGCATCGGCAAGTTCTCGCGCTGCTGCCTTGTGTTCGTCGCGGTGGCTGATCAATAGGCGAATGTATCCAGGCTTCCAGATCTCCAAAGAGGCTGGGCCAACAATGGGCTGCAGAAAGGGGTTGATCGATCGGTTAAACGAATAATCATTCTCGTCAGCGAGTTCGATGTGTACCGCATCAAAACATTCGCTGCGGACGGCGCTAGCGCATTCGTTTAGATCTGCCAGTATCCTTCTCTCGAGGACTTTCTGTGCCGAAAAATCCGGTATCTTCGCGATCAAATCATCACTGAGAAACAACAGCACATCATGCCCGGATATGCCGCCGTTCCAATGATCGTAGGTCGTATTTTCCTCAACGAATACTCGCGCCTGACAGACGATCTCGTGGAGGATGGGTGTTGCCCCTTGGTAGAGGATCTCAAGGCGTTTGAGGTAACTGACAATCTTGGTGGGAAGGAAATACTTCTGCGACATCACCGTACTCTCCATTGTCCATGCCGACAATCTGTGCGGGGTATTGGCTGGCTGGTAAGATAAAAGATAAAGGGGGCTGGCTAGTGCTCACCAATCACGAGCATTGAAATATCGGCCACCTGTAAAAAGAGATCCGATACACCCTTCAAAAGAATGAGGCGATTTTCCCGAACGGTACTGTCTTCGGCCATCACCATCACCTCGTTAAAGAAAGTATCCACGGCCCCCCGCAAACCCGCCAAGCGTTGGAGCGCCTCCCGATACTGACGAGTCTGCCACAGCGGGGCCGTTTCTTTTGCAAGGGCACGGAACTGTTCTGCCAATAACCGTTCAGCGGGTTCGAGCAACAGGTGCTCCTTTAACTCGGTGGGAAGCGTACCTTGCGCCTTACGCAAAATATTCTTGATGCGCTTGTTAGCGGCAACAAGACTCACCGCTTCGGGAAGTACCTTGAAGTCGTGTACAGCACGAAGACGGATAGAGAGATCAAGGGGCTTGGCGATTCTTCGTGATACAACCGACTCAAATTCATCCGCCTGGAGCGCTTGTTCTAAAAAGTAGGCACGCAAACGCTCCATCATAAAATCGTAGACCGGGCCGACGATATCGGGATGGGTAGCAGAAAAGATGGGCAGACCTGCCGTCTTACCGTGATGGCTCGCGCTATCCTTATAGATCTCGGCAGATTGCGCTAGCAGTGCAAGCAAATCCAGATCGAGCTGCCCCTCGATAATGATGCGCAGGGCCCCGAGTGCAGAACGACGCAAGCCAAAGGGGTCTTTATCGCCGGTTGGGGGAGCGCCAACCCCAAAGATACCAACCAGGGTATCCAAGCGATCGGCCAGCGCCAACGCCTGTCCGGTTGGCGATAGCGGTAGCGCATCTCCGGCAAAGCGCGGCAGATATTGCTCCTCAAGGGCAGTTGCTACCTCATCGGGTTCGCCATCGTGTTTGGCGCAATAGCGACCAATGATCCCTTGTAGTTCAGGGAATTCGCCCACCATGTCGGTTAGCAGATCGCATTTGCCGAGCATTGCGGCGCGACTCGCGCTCTCCTCGGAACTGCCCAATTGAGAGGCAATTGTGGCAGCCAAACGGCCAACCCGCAGCGCCTTATCGTGAAGGGTGCCAAGGCGCTCCTGGAAGAGCATCCCTTGTAATCCCTCAATCCGCGTTTCAAGGCGCTGTTGCCTATCCTTCTCCCAGAAAAAAACGGCGTCAGCCAAGCGCGGACGAATGACGCGCTCATTCCCCTCGCGAACGCTTGCGGGATTGCGGCTTTCGATATTACTAATGGTGATGAAGTGAGGGAGCAGTGCGCCTTGCGCATCCACGATCGGAAAATACTTTTGTTTCCCCTTCATCGTGGAAATAATCACCTCAGCGGGCACCGTGAGGAAGCGCGCCTCAAAATTGCCCGTAACCGCGACTGGCCATTCCACCAGGCTCGTGACCTCATCCAACAGAGAATCGTCTAACACTGCCGTGCCATTTAGGCCCTGGGCGGCGGTTTCTACCAAATGGCGCACCTTGGCGCGACGCAGCGCAAAGTCAGGAAGGACAAACCCCTGTGTCTCTAGGATGCTGGCGTAATCCCGTGCGGTGGGAATAACGAGGGAGCCAGTATGATGGAAACGATGGCCGCGTGTCTCCCGCCCGGCTCGCTGCCCCAAGATCTCAGCGTCAATCACCTCTTCGCCAAAAAGCATTACCACCCATTGTACCGGGCGGACAAACTCGGACTTCTCTTTTCCCCAGCGCATCCGCTTGGGGATCGGCAATTCAGCAAGCGCCTGGGTAACAATACCAGGCAGCAATAGGGTACTCGGGCGTCCTGGTTCTGTGCTCTTAAAATTAAGCCAAGCGCCCTTCTCGGTGGTTAGTTGTTGTAGCTGAGAGAAAGCTACATTACAGGAACGGGCAAATCCCAGTGCTTGTGGCGTTGGCTTGCCCTCTTTGTCATAGGCTGCGGCGAGTGCAGGCCCACGTCGCTCAATACCGCGATCGGGTTGCCGAGTGGCGAGGTCTTTTACCCATACGGCTAACCGGCGGGGGGTGGCATAGAGTTTACATTCCCCGTGCGGTAGGCCAGCCTTGGCGAGCCCAGCCTGAATACCAAGACCAAGCGCCTCAGACAAACCGCGTAACGACAGCGGAGGCAATTCTTCGGTGCCTATTTCACAAAGGAAATCCGTTTTTTCGTTCATCGTTGCTCCGCGCTAAGCCGTTGTCATGGGAAAGCCGAGCGCCTCGCGCCGATCGTAATACGATTGCGCAACCCCCCGCGCCAAGGTGCGAACTCGCAGGATATAGCGTTGCCGCTCGGTCACCGAAATGGCGCGGCGTGCATCCAGCAGGTTAAAGGTGTGCGAGGTCTTTAGCATCTGCTCATAGGCGGGCAGCGGTAGGCCAGCCTCGAGAAGTTTTTTCGCTGATGCCTCACAGGTGGTGAACCAGTCGAATAGACTCGCTACATCGGCGTGTTCGAAATTATAGGTTGACATCTCTACTTCGTTCTGATGAAAGACATCCCCGTAACGGATCCGCCCGAACGGGCCTTCCGTCCAGAGTAGGTCGTAGACACTTTCCACGCGCTGTAGGTACATGGCAATGCGTTCGAGGCCATAGGTGATCTCTCCGGTTACGGGGAAACAATCCAGACCACCCACTTGCTGGAAATAGGTGAATTGGGTTACCTCCATGCCATTTAGCCATACCTCCCAACCCAAGCCCCAAGCGCCGAGGGTTGGAGATTCCCAATTGTCCTCTACGAAACGGATATCATGCTCTAGGGGATCAATCCCAAGCATTCTGAGGCTGCCCAAATAGAGATCCTGGATCTCGAGAGGGGACGGTTTTAGCACAACCTGAAATTGATAATAGTGCTGGAGGCGGTTTGGATTCTCACCATAGCGACCGTCGGTGGGGCGACGCGAGGGTTGCACGTAGGCGGCTCCCCAGGGCTCTGGCCCGATTGCGCGAAGAAAGGTTGCTGGGTGAAAGGTGCCAGCGCCCATCTCCATATCGTAGGGCTGCAACAGGACGCATCCTTGCGCGGCCCAGTATTCCTGTAAGGCCAGGATCAAACCCTGAAAGGTACGCACTCCCCCCGTTGGGGTGCCAGGGGATTTTGTCTGTTCAAGCACCGGTATACCTCCATGGACGATCCAATTTGTGAAAAGCGACACCCGTCAGCAGCGATACTGAATCGAGCAGAGTGTCCGAAACAACGCGGAATTATTTTAGACCATTATAGTCAACCATGAATGATTTTAAACTATCGAACTAATGATTGTGCGTTTCTGTGAGCTGGTGATGGTCAGGTCACAGCGGCCTTTCGTGACAGTGGAGAGGCGCTCCTCTCGGTATTCACTACGAGTAGCGCTTTAATCGCTAAAGAGAAACGACCAAAGGCTGGCGTGGAGAAGCCGGAGGTTTGCTGACACCCCTACCTGGTCATCTCTGTGGCCAATAGCCTTTCGTGGGACGGGCAACCGTTCTGCAAAGTGCGGGGGTCAAATGCGTCTTAGCGGTGTCCGTACTGGTGAGGGCGGCCTTCGCAAGTCCATCTTGCGGAAGTGTTTCCGTTGGGTCGAATCGTAGAGCCGTAGACCTGGGCGCGACAGCCCTTGGGGTATTTTGTAACGGAGGCCATCTTGGGGAGCCTCATGGGAACCTCTTGGGGAGTATACACGGAACTTTTGACTGGTTGGCGGCATCTTCCATGTCGTTCTTTTCCGTAAGCCCCTTAATTTGAAACGATTGACACTGTGGCGATGTCAATCGTTTCACTGTTTGGTGCCGATGGGCGGAGTCGAACCGCCACGGCATAAGCCACCACCACCTCAAGATGGCGAGTCTACCAATTTCTCCACATCGGCAATCGTAAGCGCACAATTATAATCAATTTCTCTCATTTGTCAAAAGACAAACCCGTCAAATTTTTATTTGGACGACGTATCCGAGTGTGGCGCATCCCCTTGCGGAGAAGGCGCTGCCGCTGGTGTCTCCGCTGACGGATGTTGTTCCACCACAGGAGTCGCTGCCGCAGGAGCCGTTGTCGCGGGAGGCGTTGCTGGCGGAGCCTCAGCCGGAGGCACCGGAGTTGGTGCAGCCGGAGCGGGAGGAGCTTTAGCCGCCGGAGGCGCTGCCGTTGGAGCTTGCGTCGTCGGAGCAGAAGGAGCTTTTTCCGATGGCGTTGTTGCAGGGGCCGCAATGGGAAGCGTGGCGTCTGCAGGGGCCTTCTGGCTCTGTGGTTTACCCTGCGGGGTCGGTAGATCCGCTGGTACACCCTGGACAGGTGCTGTTGGTGCTGGTGTGACGGGTACCGTCGCTGCTTTGTCCTTGGTGGGAGTAGCCGCTGGTGGCAGATCGGAGGTCTGCGCCGGAGTCGGCACCACCAATTCCGTCACGCTATGCCGTTGATGCTGCTGACCACTCAGGTAGGCCAATGCTAGGCTCGTTGAGAAAAAGACAGCCGCTAAGATAGCGGTGCTCCGTGTCAGGAATGAGGATGAACCTCGCGCTCCGAATAAGGTTTGCGAGGCTCCGCTACCGAAGGCCGCGCCTGCGTCCGCTCCACGCCCATGCTGTAGTAGCACCAGCGCAACCAGGGAGATGGACACTGCGATATGAATAAACATCAAAATAGTACGCATTTCGTACTCTTTACCGGGTTGGAAACCGTAACTTGAGATTTAATTCGGTACGTCAAGCAGCAGCGCAGATTGTAAGAAATTCGCGTGCGTTGAGTGATGCGCCACCGATCAGGCCACCATCAACGTCTGGCATCGCAAACAATTCTGCCGCATTACTGCCCTTGACACTACCACCATAGAGGATCCGCATCTTTGCTGCGACCGTCGGATTGTGTGTGGCGATCCGACCACGGATAAAGGCATGCACGTCTTGTGCTTGTTGCGGACTTGCCGTGCGACCGGTGCCGATGGCCCAAACCGGTTCGTACGCAATGACACCCTGACCTAGGGCATCGATCCCTGCCAGAGCCAGTACGGCATCTAACTGGCGGGCAACGACCGCCTCGGTTGCGCTGGCTTCTCGTTCAGCCAACTGTTCCCCTACGCACAGGATGGGAACTAATCCTGCCTTACGCACCATCTCAAATTTTTGCGCGACGGTATCATCCGCTTCGCCGTACAGTGCGCGACGCTCAGAATGCCCTACAATAACATAGCGGCAACCAACATCGGCGAGCATGTCGACGGCTACTTCACCAGTGAAGGCCCCTGCCCGCTCGGTGGAACAATTCTGTGCCCCCAACTCAACCAGGCTACCAGCGATCGCCGTACTTACCTCGGCCAGGAGCACAAAGGGGGGACAGACCACGACCTCTGCGTTGGAGACCCGTCCGAGCCCTGTCAAGATGCCGCCAACAATCTCTCGGGCTTCGGCGCGCGACCCATTCATCTTCCAATTTCCAGCTACCAGTGGTCTTCGCATAAAAAATCTCCCAACCGGGAAAAGGGCTGACAAGCTTACCTCTTCTGCGGGTCACGATACAACCAATGTTGCAGTGCGCTCAGATGATAACGCAATGGGAATGGTTGTTATAGATTGCCGTTAGATTGAGGGGTATCCTGAGGTCGCAGAGCCCTCTGGCGGCCCAACCGCACGATGTAGGACGATCGCACAAACCGTACTGCCATTCAAGTTTACCTTGGTAACCAGGGTAGACAGACTGCCCGGCTCACCAACACCCTTGAAAATTGTGTCAAATAAGCTGCTTGCGTGCTATAAAATCAGGTCACATCACATGTTCGCAACCGTTGAGGTTGGCAATCAGACGACGCTGTGTTCACTCCCCATTGTTATGGAGAGATGGAATGCGTCCTGTGTGACTGTGAGCACTTTCGGTGAGCGGGTAGAGTTTGTTACTGTTGGTGGCGTTTTTGTAGCGTATTCCTGGGTTCCGTGGAAGGTGCTGGTAGAAGTCATGAGCAGTAACGATGGTTACTGGTGCGGTGCCGGAATATAGGATCCAGCGGAGACGATCTTCTCTACGCGGGTGAAGGTGTCGCTTTGCGACTAGCATCACGCGATACACTGTGCGGCTTTGGGTAGTATGTTCTTGTTCGGTAGGAATGTTGTCTCTTTTATTAGTGAGTCGTTTCCTGTGCCTGGTTTGCCCTATAATAATGGCGGTCATCAACGCGCATTCTTGTGCAAACGATTTCGTTGTTACCTGCTGCTGATTGCCATCATCTGATCGACTTCCTGTTGTTTTTATTGCCGTGGCTTAGTGGGATACCAGTCATAACTGTAGACATTGGAATATGAATGACTCTTTGGAGCGCTGTTTGCGAATCGATTGCCTCAACGACTGGCGCTCCTTTTGTGATGCGCAAGGTAACTTCAGTAGGAGGTGGTTGCATCAATTCTACCTATGTGGTGGAGGATGGGCAGCAGCGATATTTCGTGAAGGTTAATGATGCGCACCAATCGGCTATGTTTTCAGCCGAGGCTGCGGGCCTGGTTGAGCTTGCTCGTCCGCAGGCTTTACGAATACCCATACCGATTGCAACGGGTATCTCAGGAAAGAAATCGTTCTTGGTACTAGAATGCCTTGACCTTGGTCGTGAGGATCGAAAAAGTATGGAGAAAATGGGGCGAGGTCTGGCAATGTTGCATCGTACTTTTCAAGCCTACTTTGGCTGGAGTAGGAATAACAGCATTGGTTTAACGCCCCAGCATAATCCCATGACAAGCGATTGGGTAGGATTTTGGGGAACCCATCGCCTTGGTTATCAGCTCCATTTGGCGCGTCATGAGACGTATCTTGTGCAGCGCGGAGAGAATCTTCTAGAAAAATTGGCGTCCTTTTTTATGGATTATCGACCACGCCCCTCGCTAGTTCATGGCGATCTTTGGCGCGGCAATGCGGCTGTTACTCGTACTGGCGAGCCCGTGTTTTTCGATCCTGCCGTCTACTATGGCGACCATGAGGTAGATCTTGCTATGACAGAACTTTTTGGTGGTTTTGAAGAAGGTTTTTATGCCTCCTATCGCGAGGTTTGGCCTTTGGACGGCGGCTATCCGGTGCGAAAAGATCTCTATAACCTGTACCATGTTCTAAATCACTTTAATCTATTTGGTGGCGGCTACGGTCATCAGGCTGCGAGGATGATGGATAGACTTTTGGCAGAGCTTGGCTAGGGGGTTGCTGGTGATTTCACAACAATCTTCGGGTAGTAATTCAACTACTCGTTATCATCGGCAGTATGGGATGACGGAATCAAGTCACCTCGTATCGCGTCTACTGCGCTTAGATATGCAGCTTTTGGTGGGGCTGTGTCTGCTGGCGGGTGTAGGCTTGGTGGTGCTTTACAGTGCAGGCGGCCAAGATCCCGATCTCGTGGTGCGCCAACTTTTGCATTTGGTTCTCGGTTTCTCTGCGATGGGATTATTTGCACAAATTTCTCCGCAACATTTGGAACGGGTTGCGCCCTGGGTTTATGCGGTGGGAATCGTGTTGCTGTGTGTGGTTCTTCTTAAGGGTGACGTAGGTAAAGGTGCGCGGCGTTGGCTCGACCTTGGGGTGGTACGGTTTCAACCTTCTGAGTTTATGAAAATTGCCATGCCGATGACGATCGCTTGGCTTCTCGCCAGCAATCCATTACCCCCTCATCCGTGGCGACTGATGTTGGCGGCGGTCATGATCTTGCTGCCTGTAGCGCTCATTGCCAAACAACCCGATCTTGGAACTGCGCTGTTGGTCAGTAGTGCCGGTGCGTTTACGCTTTTCTTAGGGGGGATGTCTTGGTGGTTGATAGGCGCACTGGTTGCTTTCTTGCTGACCCTAGCACCCGTGGCCTGGCATTTCTTGCATGACTATCAGCGAGCGCGGGTGATGATGTTTCTGAGCCCTGAGAGCGACCCTTTGGGTGCGGGGTATCATATTATCCAGTCTAAAATTGCTATAGGATCTGGAGGACTGTACGGTAAGGGTTTGTTTAATGGAACCCAGGCGCACCTTGATTTTATTCCAGAGCGTTCGACCGATTTTATCTTTGCCGTTTTTGCCGAGGAATTTGGGCTGATTGGAGAATTCTTTCTTCTGTCCCTTTATTTGTTCGTCATCGCTCGTGGTCTGTACATCACAACGCAAGCACACAGTACCTTCGCACGTTTGCTTGCGGGGAGCATTACCCTAACCTTTTTTGTATATGTTTTTGTCAATCTGGGTATGGTCTCTGGTTTGCTACCAGTCGTTGGCATTCCGCTACCGCTGGTCTCCTATGGCGGCACCTCGTTGGTAACACTGATGGCTGCCTTTGGTATCTTGATGTCGATCAGTTCTCACCGTAGCGTGAATTAGAGTCACACTAGATCAATTGGTTGCCCACGTTGATGGCGATCATAGTGGGGGTGATTGAAGCGGCCCGATGGGGGGCGAGGGCGTGTTTTCGCAACTCACGGAGTGGGGCGACAGGAATATCCGCTGATACAACCAGATCATGACCGCTTGTTGCGGTGTGCGAGTGCTATCCGAGATCGGCTTGCGTGGGAGGGGGTATCCTTTCGGGCAAAGAAGGCGACAAGCCAAAGGGAACGCACTGGCGCACCTTGGCGCGAATGGAAGCTGCCCATAACACTTCTGCCGATGCGTCGCTGACTGCAATGATGCAATGTTTTGAGAGGAAGCTTTCCGGCCCAGAATGACCGCCGGATGTTTGCGTTGAATCTGTCTCGCAAGAGGCAGGAAGTCGGCGTCGACGATACGGCGACGCACTGCTAATCGGGATAGAAACTGATAGTGGAATCGATGGTCAGTAATTTTGGAAAGAAAACTTTTGACTAGTAACAAAGATTTGATGGTGATGATTGGCGGAGAGAGAGGGAGTCGAACCCTCGATGGAGCTTTTAACCCCATACTCCCTTAGCAGGGGAGCGCCTTCGGCCACTCGGCCATCTCTCCAGTAACAAAAGCACAGCACTGGGCGTGTCCCAGCACCGCTAACAACCACCAGATCCCGCGACACTTGCCTCTGCATCGCCGACTAGGAATAGCGGCCTGTCGTTCCCTGACAAAACAATCATAGGTTCCCATAGGTACAACAGGCCGCTAGTCTAACAGAACCTCATCTCAGTGGTAACTATCGCAGTAACCCGTTCCGTCAAATAAATCCAAAACCCACATTACCCATCACTTTCTTGATTATCCGGCGGTTGCGTTCCAGTCCGTACCTGCGACTCTTTTTCCCGTTGGATGCGTTCGTATATCTCCTCCCGGTGAACCGTGATCTCCTTTGGTGCGTTTACACCGATTCGTACCTGATTGCCTTTGACGCCCAGCACCGTCACTGTGACATCATCACCAATCATCAAGGTTTCCCCTACTCTCCGCGTTAAAATAAGCATCTTCGTCTCCTTGTAAAAAACCTCTCGAACCCGTTGCAGGGACTGTCTCGGCCCCAACGGAACATTATCGGATTAGCCTTGCCGGAACGACTAGAGTCCAGCCTACTGAGAACCATCCTGGTTTTGCCCGCCCCCTCTAGGAGGGTACTTGATCCAGGCGGAAAGCATCGTGCAGGGCACGCACCCCCAACTCCATATACTTTTCCTCAACCACCACAGATATCTTGATTTCTGATGTAGAAATCATCCTGATATTGATTCTCTCGTCGGCTAATGCACGAAACATGGTGCTGGCAATCCCCGCATGGGAACGCATACCGACGCCAACCAGCGAAATCTTGGCAATCCTTTTGTTGCCGGAAACCTCACGCGCACCCAAAGACGACCCGTTCTGCCGAACTATCTCGAGCGCCTGCTCATAATCGTTGCGGTGTACCGTAAACGTGAAGTCTGTGGTCGTGCCGTCTGGCCCAACATTCTGCACTATCATGTCTACTTCGATATTGGCATCGGCAACTGGGCCCAAGATCCGGTAGGCAACGCCCGGCTGATCGGGTACACCCAGCACGGTAATCTGTGCCTCATCATGGTTGTGGGCAATTCCGGAGATAATGGGGTCTTCCACCGGTTTTTTCTCCTCGGAAACAATAAGCGTACCAGCGCCTTCCTGGAAAGAAGACAACACGCGCAGGGGAACATGATATTTGCCAGCGAATTCAACCGAACGGATCTGGAGAACCTTTGACCCGAGGCTCGCCATCTCAAGCATTTCCTCGAAGGTGATGCGATCGAGTCGGCGCGCCTGCGGAACAAGCCGTGGATCCGCCGTATAGACGCCATCGACATCGGTGTAGATCTGGCACTCATCCGCCTTGAGCGCAGCCGCCAGGGCAACTGCCGTAGTATCGGAGCCACCGCGCCCAAGGGTCGTGATGTTACCTGCCTCGTCTACCCCCTGAAATCCAGCAACGACGACAATTCTACCCTCACCCAGATCGCTCCGCACCCGCTCATCATCGATATCACGGATTCGAGCCTTGGTGTAAACATTGTCGGTTAGGATCTGCACCTGGCCACCGGTGTAAGAACGGGCCGCACACCCCCGCTTCTCTAAAGCAATAGCCAGTAGTGCGATGGTGACCTGCTCTCCGGTCGACATCAGAACATCCAGCTCGCGCGGACTCGGTTGCGGCGCAATGGCCTTTGCCAACGCGATAAGTCGGTTGGTCTCCCCGCTCATGGCGGACACCACCACCACCACCTGGTTACCCTGCCGCGCCGCCGAACAAACCCTATCGGCCACCACCTCAATGCGATCGACACTGCCAACAGAGGTTCCGCCATATTTCTGCACGATTAGTGCCATACCTCTCCCTCATCTACCACGCAAGCCTTGTACATTTACCAACGTATTTTTGCGTGGTCACTGTTACGGATACTGGGCGAAGTCTACACCCTTTGCCCTGCCCCAAGTGGTTTCGTAACGATAAAGACCCCGCGAAACCAGAAATTCTCTAGTGGGGAGCAAGCTGCTCCTTCACCCAGCCCACTACCGCAGCCAAGGCCCCATCTAGTTCTGCTACGAGAGGGCCGCCGCCCTGTGCCATATCAGGTCGTCCACCACCCTTGCCGCCGACTCGGTTGGCCACAAAGGCCATCAAGTCACCCGCACGTAACCGATCGGTCAGGGTCTTACTTACGCCCGCCACCAACGTCACCTTGTCGATTTCTACTGTCCCTAACAGCACCACGGATTCTCCTAGTTTATCCTTGAACTGATCCGCCGCTGTGCGCAAAGATTTAGCATCCGCCCCTTCGAGACGCATGGCGAGCACCTTGATCCCCGCTACATCGACCACAGGCAGCTCGCTGCCATCGCTACCATTGCCGGTGGTTGCAAGGCGTGCACTAAGCCGCGCCAGATCCTTTTCTAGACCCTTGGCGTGTTTGGTCAAGGATAGCACCCGTTCGATCACCGTGTCTCGGCCCCCTTTGACGAGGGCTGCGATCTGCGCCAGGCGCTGCTCAGTATCTCGCACAAATTCTATCGCTTCTGCACCGGTCACCGCCTCAATACGACGTACTCCAGCGGCAACCCCACTCTCGGCAACAATCTTGATAAAACCTATATCGCCCGTGCGAGCAACATGGGTGCCACCGCATAGTTCAACGGAAAAATCACCCATCCGCAACACCCGCACCTCTGCGCCATACTTCTCGCCGAATAACGCCATTGCGCCACTCTCCAGGGCGGCAGCACTCGACATCAATGCGGTCTCCACCGCCCGATTGGCGCGCACCTCGGCGTTGACGAGATCCTCAATGGCCCCCAGTTCTGCGGCAGAGATAGACTGATGATGTGCAAAATCAAAGCGTAGCCGCAATGGGTCTACCGAAGAGCCCTTTTGCACAACATGGTCACCAAGAATGCGGCGCAAGGCTGCATGAAGCAGATGTGTCGCGGAATGGTTACGTGCGGTCGCATTGCGTCGGCCAACGTCAACCCGAGACTGTAACAAGGACTCTACGACCAATGTTCCTTTCACTACGGTACCGACATGGCCAAACATCTTGTCGGCAAGCTTGACCGTATCCTCGACGTTAAACTGCACCTCAGCATTCTCTAGTGTTCCGCGATCGCCCGCTTGTCCCCCCGACTCGGCATAAAAGGGCGTTGCGGCCAAAACTACAACGCCACTCTCTCCCGCAGATAAAGAGGCCACCGACTTTTGATCGCGGTAGATGGTCAGTGTGCGCACTCCATCTAAACTTAGGCGATCGTAACCATGGAAAAAGGTTTCGCGCACATCGCCTGAGGCAATCGTCTCACCCATCTGGAAGCGGCGCACTGCCCGGGCGCGGGTTCGTTGCGCCTCCATTTCCAACTCAAAGCCTGCGAGATCTACCGAGAACCCGCGCTCGCGCACCACGTCGGCGGTGAGATCGACCGGAAACCCGTAGGTATCGTAGAGGCGAAAGAGTAACTCGCCCGGGATCACGGCACCGCTTGCAAGACGCGCCATCTCTTGGGTTAGGATCGCCATGCCTTGATCAAGCGTCTGGGCAAAGCGTTCTTCTTCTTGGCGCAAAACCTGCTCGATATGGGCCTGCTTAGCAACAAGTTCCGGGTAGGCCTGACCGAGAACCATCGTTAGGGGCACCACCAAGCGATAAAAAAACGGCTCGGTAAGCCCGAGTTGGTGCCCGTGGCGTAGCGCTCGGCGTACAATGCGCCGCAAGACATAACCACGCCCTTCATTAGACGGCAACACACCGTCGGTAATGATAAAGCTCGCAGCGCGGATATGATCGGCAATCACCTTCAGTGAGGTGTGCCCTCTGTCGGCCAATCCTGCAAGCTCGGCTGCCGCCTGGATGAGCGGGATAAACAGATCCGTATCGTAGTTGTTGTGTACGCCTTGGAGTACGGCAGTCAAGCGTTCAAGCCCCATGCCAGTATCCACAGAGGGCTTCGGTAGGGGGGTGAGGGTTCCATCTCGCGCCCGCTCAAACTGCATAAAGACCAGGTTCCATATCTCGATGTAGCGATCGCCATCCGCATCCGGGGAACCCGGCGGGCCACCCGCAATCTCTGGCCCATGGTCGTAGAATATCTCGCTGCACGGCCCGCAGGGCCCAATATCGCCCATCGACCAAAAATTGTCCTTGTCCCCACAATAAGAGAACCGCTTCGGATCAACACCTATCTCGTTGATCCAGATGGCGGCGGCCTCAGCATCGTCGGTATGAACCGTTACCCATAACCGCGCTGGGGGTAGTTTTAACACTTGGGTAAGGAATTCCCATCCAAACTGGATCGCCGCGCGCTTGAAGTAGTCGCCGAAGCTAAAATTACCGAGCATCTCGAAAAAGGTGTGGTGACGAGCTGTATAGCCGACGTTTTCGAGGTCGTTGTGTTTGCCACCAGCCCGTACACAACGCTGGCTACTCACTGCCCGGGTATACGGAACGGATTCTAAACCAAGGAAGATATCCTTGAACTGAACCATCCCCGCATTCGTGAACAGGAGCGTAGGATCGTTACCCGGAACCAGGGAAGCACTCGGCACTCCGGTGTGACCACGATCACGAAAATAGTCCAAAAAGGCGCTACGAATCTCGGCGCTATTCATTGCCTGGCTCAGTATAGATAATCCCGAGGAGGTTTCTGGACTTCCGATACCCCCATCCCCATGCTAGATCGCTCTCTAGCGCAACACTGTCGCACGAAACCTAAGAACATCCATTACTCAGCGCTTGCACTAAAGGCAGCGCGTATCTGATCGCCATCGAATCCACGCTGGGCAAGAAACCGCATCGCAGAAATCCGACCTTTGGGATCCTGCGGGGCATCCACACCAAAGCGTTTCTCCCGCACCGTGCGCGCCAGTTCATTCCAACGCTCGGCATGGGGCTCGAGGACTTCCTGCACCCTCTCGCCGACGACCCCTCTGGCTCGTAACTCAGCGGCAATCTTTAGTGGCCCATGCCCGCGTGCCGCACGAGCCGCCACAAACGACTCTAAAAAACGATCGTCGCTCTGCAATCCCTGGTCGGCAAGTTCCGTCACCGCCTCTTCAACATCCCCGCTTGTATAGCCCCGACCGCGCAATTTAGCACGCAATTCCCCTTGGGAATGCTCGCGCCGCGCCAGTAGCTCGACTGCCTTGGTGTGGGCGGTGGCGCGTTCTTTGCCGCGCACGATGTTAGGCCTCCGGCAAGGTATCTGCCACCAGATCCTTCTCGGGTGCAATAGCCGCCACTTGATCGGGGTTGGCCAATGCCTTGGTGCGTACCTTGGTCTCTAAATCCGCAGAAAGCTCAGCATGTTCCCGCAGATAGATGCGCGAATTATCGCGACCTTGACCAATGCGGGTACCACTGTAGCTGTACCAGGCACCAGATTTTTCCACAAGCCCAAGCGCCACCCCCATATCGATGAGTTCGCCCTCCTTAGAGATGCCCTCGTTGTAGAGGATGTCGAATTCTGCTTGTCTGAACGGTGGGGCAACCTTGTTCTTTACAACCTTGACGCGGGTCTGATTCCCAACAATCTCATCACCCTTCTTGACAGCACCAATGCGACGAATATCCAAACGCACCGAAGCATAAAACTTTAGGGCATTCCCGCCAGTGGTAGTCTCGGGGCTGCCAAAGGTGATCCCAATCTTCATCCTGATCTGATTGATGAAGATGACCAGCGTATTAAACCGATTGATATTCGCGGTTAGTTTTCGCAAGGCTTGGGACATTAGGCGGGCATGCAAACCGACGTGTGAATCCCCCATCTCGCCCTCGATCTCGGCCTTGGGCGTTAACGCCGCCACCGAATCGATCACCACGACATCTACTGCCCCTGAACGAACCAGGGCGTCAGCGATCTCAAGACCCTGCTCGCCAGTATCGGGCTGTGAAACCAGTAATTCTCTGAGATTCACACCAAGCCGACCTGCATATTGGGCATCCAAGGCATGCTCCGCATCGATGAAGGCTGCGGTACCGCCCGCTCGTTGTGCTTGGGCAATGACCTGCAAGGCAAGCGTCGTTTTACCAGAAGACTCTGGGCCGTAGATCTCGACCACGCGCCCGCGTGGCAGCCCCCCCACGCCAAGTGCAACGTCAAGCCCCAGTGAACCCGTGGATATCACGGCAATATCGGCAGCAGTCGTGGCATCTCCTAATCGCATTACCGAGCCCTTACCAAACTGACGCTCGATCTGAGCCAACGATGCAACCAAAGCCTTCTTACGATTCTCATCCATTGCCATGCCTTAAACCCCTAAAGTCTACGGTAACGAATCTGCAAACCCCTGCAATGGTGTCGGGCAGCCTGTTATCAGCGCACTAGCGCCCAGTTCACGCGCCCGTGTCGGCGGCAGAGGTAAAGGAAGCGGCGGCAAACATCGGAAACCCGTCCACCTCTGGCGCATACTTTACCACCTGCTGCCCCTGTGGTCACGCCTTAGCCTTGTCCAATGAGAGATGAGCCTGAACGGTTTAAGGTGTGTTTCCACCGTGAGATGAGCCTCTGGGTGCGAAAGTTGGGATCATGGAGGCATGATCGTGACTCTACATACCCTAAGGATTACACACACTGGTACAGATCAGATTGCACAGACCCACGGTGTGCATCCGGCGCAGGTGAGTCAGTGGAAGTAAGGAGATTCAGGAGCAGGCCACCCGCTTGTTCGAGGGTAAGCGCGGGCCGAAGCGAGTAGCAGAGCATAGCGACCAAGATCGCCTGTTCGGCGAGATGGGGCGATTAAAAATGGAACTGGACTGGTTGAAAAAAAGTCCGGAATGAGCCTGCCGACATGAGGGTAGGTTGGATAGACTGCACAGAACCTTTGCCGTTGGCTGAAGCAGTGCGAATTGGCCGGGGTGCGCCGCTCCACGATATACGCAAAGCAGACACAAAAGGGAAAAGAAAAAAAGGGGGATCTAGGAGAAAAAAGGGAAGAAGAATTGGCCTTATTGCGCTTGGTGGACGAGGAGTATACTCGTCACCCATTTTATGGCAGTCGGCGCATGGTGGTGTTTCTGCGTGTAAAGGGTTACTCGGTCAGCCGCAAGCGCGTACAACGGCTGATGCGGTTGTTGGGTCAGAGGGGCATGGCACCTGGGCCGGACAGAGCTGGCCTCATTTGTTTGGACAAAATTCTCACGGAGATAAGTGTAACCCTGCTGGGTAGCGCTATCCACAAGCCAGTCTGCTGAAGATCTGGTCGATCGTAGGCAAATGGCGCTGTGAGTAGCACGGGTCTCATGCTGCAACGCTTTTCTGCGGCAAGCCAGCGAAGTAAACCATATCTGGTGTCTTGCCGGCAAACGACTGATGTGGCCGGTTGGTGTTGTAGAACTGGATAAAGCTCTCCAGGTTGTCCCTCGCAACCGAAATTGAGTCATAGGCCTTAAGATAGACCTCATCGTACTTTATGGTACGCCAGAGTCGTTCGACGAAGACGTTATCTCGCCAACAACCTTTGCCATCCATGCTGATGCTAATACCATGATCCTTCAGTATTCTGGTGAACCTGTTGTCGGTGAACTGACTTCCTTGGTCAGTGTTGAAGATTTCCGGTGTACCGTAGCGAGATTAGCCTCTTGCAGTGCATCAATGCAGAAATCGGTCGTGAGCCGTTTCGAGAGTCGCCAAGACAGGATCCGGCGACTAAACCGATCAACGATAGCGACAAGGTAAACGAAGCCATGGCGCATCGGGATGTAGGTTATGTCCGTTGCCCACACCTGGTTGGAATGGTCGACGCTAATGTCTCTCAATAAGTATGGATAAATGGTATGCTCGGGATGGCGGCGGCTTAGGTTTGGCTTCCGGTACAGCGCCTCGATGCCCATCAGCTTCATCAACCGACGAATCCTTTCTCTGCCAACCTGTTGGCCTTCTCGTTTGAGTAGATCCCGCAGCATCCGGCTACCAGCGAACGGGTGCTTCAAATGCAACTTGTCTAACCGACGCATCAACGCCAAGTCCTCGGGCGAGATTGGTTTCGGTGTGTAGTAGAACGTCGAACGAGCCAACTCCAGGATCTCGCACCGCCTCACCACTGGCAGATCATGAGTGCGGTCTATCCTATTTTTGCGCTCAGCATGGCCGCCTTGGTGAGCGCTTTTCCTAAAAAATCGTTCTCCAACGTCAGTTGGCCAATCTTGGCCTGCATCGTTTGGATATCCGGCCCACTTTCTCTGGCTGGTTTGTCGCCAAAAACAGTGGCAGAACGCTCCAACAGCAGCGTCTTCCACTCCGAAATCTGGTTCGGATGAACATCAAACTGCTGCGCCAGCTCGGCTAGCGTCTTGTCGTCCTTCAGGGCAGCTATTGCTACCTTCGCTTTGAATGATGGCGAGTGATTCCGCCTCTGCCTTCTTGCCATGCTCTTGCTCCTCATTCAGGCCGCTAGGCGGCCGTTGGTTGGGCAAGGTTACCACTTATCCATCTGTCCGAAGTTTCAGTCCGAATTTTCAGGGCCAGCTCTCTATGACCTCAACCTACCCTCCATAGCTATGATCAGGCCCTGGGAAAGTACCAAGCTTTACCTCACGGACAAAGGCTGTTATTGCCTCGTGGATACTGCTATTACCCTGCATAAAATCACGCGAGAAGCGTGGGCGCTTGCCTATGACAATACCGAGCGCATCGTACAAAACGAGTACCTGACCATCACAATAAATCCCAGCACCAATCCCGATGACGGGGATCTGTAACGCTGCGGTGATACGTTGCGCCAAGGTAACGGGAACACACTCCAACACCAGTAACTCAGCACCCGCCTCCTCCAGTGCCTGAGCCTCTTCAAGGATGACAGATGCCCTATCAGGCTCCCCACCCTGGACACGATACCCCCCCAATTTGTGTACCGATTGCGGCTGTAACCCCACATGGGCACACACCGGAATCCCCCACTGCACCAGGCGGTACACCGTATCCAGAACCGGTGCGCTACCACCCTCCAGCTTGACCATCTTGGCTCCCGCCGCCATGAGTCGCCCGGCATTGTCCAATGCGCGATCAGGATTGGTGTAGCTCAAGAAGGGTAAATCCGCGACTAAAAGGGCACGGTTTGTCCCACGAGCAACACAGGTGGTGTGATAGACCATTGCGTCCATCGTGACAGACAAGGTACTTGGCTCACCCTGAAGCACCATACCGAGAGAGTCACCGACGAGCAGCACCTCTGTTCCCGCCCCTTCCAACAGGGCAGCAAAACTCGCGTCGTAGGCAGTCAGGCAGGCAATCTTTTCGCCGATGCCTTTCATCTGACGTAAAGTGGTCGCAGTCACATTCTTCATGCGGTATTTTCTCCTCTTGCGGTACGCCGCGTAGACAAACGATACCGACGATCCAGTGCCGCCAATATACCGCCCAAAGCCATCGCCAACGTACCGATCCAGATCCAACCCACAAAGGGTTTGACATACAGGCGCATACTCCAGACACCACCGTCTAGCGATTCGCCCAAGGCCACATAGAGATGCCGCAGCAGACCATAATCGATAGCAACCTCGGTCATTGGCATCGTCTGGACAAGATAGGTGCGTTTTTCGGGGAATAACACCCACGTTCTGCCGCGCTTATTGCTAACCACTACGGTGCCTCGTTGCGCGGTAAAGTTCGGGCCAGCAATCGACTGAACCCCATCAAAACGGAATTCATAACCAGCAATTGCAACCGACTGCTGAGGTGAAAGGCTTACGTCGCGCTCCTCGCTGTAGCTACTGGAAAGGGTTACACCAATGATAAAGACCGCGACACCACAATGGGCAAGACTCATCCCCCACATCCCGAGAGGGATAGCACGCAGACCCTCGACCGTATCCCAACGACCAACCGCACGCACCCTTACCTCCAAGGTCTCGAGGGTGGCACTAATCACCCATAGCGCAAGCCACAGCCCAAGACTCACCATCGGACTCCACGACCCCGCCAGGAGAGGCCCACCGATGGCGACAAAACCCGCCACCAACGCAGACCAGCGCAATCGCATGACCAAGTCAGAGAGTTTGGTGTTACGCCAGCGCACCAATGACCCAACCCCCATCAAAAAAACCAGCGGGATCATGAGTGGCACAAAGACCGAAGAGAAATAAGGCGCACCCACCGAGATCTTGCCCAAATCCATCGCGTCCAGGATCAGCGGATACAGCGTCCCGAGAAGGATCGTGGCGGTAGCAGCAAGCAACAACCCATTGTTGGCAAGCAGCATTGCTTCACGAGAAAGTAGCGAAAACGCTACCTTTGTCCGCCGC